>DCQY01000117.1:7986-57377 GCA_002323995.1 Akkermansiaceae bacterium UBA1506
GAGTTTATGCAGCCGGTTATCGAATGGCATGAGAAAGAACTGGTTCCACTTGGAGCCAGTTTAAATGCTGATCCAAGGTGCCGGTTTATCCATGGCGATTTCTTTCGCCTTGCGTTGACGGGGGAAGGTGAGTCTGGATTTGACCCTGAGACTCCAGGACGAAAGTTTCATGCCGTCCTGCTTGATATCGATCATTCACCAGAAAAATTGCTGCACGATAGACATGGCGACTTTTACAGTGTGGCCGGGCTTCGAAAAATGGCAGAGCAACTTCACTCTGGAGGAGTGTTTGCTCTTTGGTCAGATGACCCACCCGAGGACGCATTTATGGCGGCGCTGGGTGATGTGTTCGAATCCTGTGAGCCGCACGTGGTCAGTTTCTACAACCCACTTCAGGATAAGCAGTCGAAAAGTACGGTCTATGTGGCGCGGTCGCACCGCTGATATCGTCCCGCTTTTTAGGAACGGTAACCATTAGAGTCAATCCTGACCAAAGCGATCGTAACGAGGGCTGCAGGAGA
This sequence comes from Akkermansiaceae bacterium UBA1506, assembly GCA_002323995.1. Classification (GTDB taxonomy): domain Bacteria; phylum Verrucomicrobiota; class Verrucomicrobiia; order Verrucomicrobiales; family DEV007; genus Arctic95D-9. The sequence continues at coordinate 8,508 of DCQY01000117.1, forward strand.
GAATTTTCTGGAGTAGACGCGGCGAGATGATGGTAGGATCTGAGATTATACAGGCGCAGCTTTGGTATTTGTATGTGGATTTCGCTTTTGAGCAGCCGAAGTGACCTTGCAAATTGGTGGATGATTGAATCAGGGCAGGGCCCATTACATGAGTCTTTTGTTCCTGACAGAGAAAAATCTGCGTTAGGTTTTATAACTAGAGGCGGTGGTATAGTGGAACCATGGGTAAAATCAATTCAAAGTCGGACTCCGAAAATTCTCGCTACGAGGTGTTCGTACAGCGCTTTGCCCATCATGAGCCCGACTTGCGACGGTTCATTCGATCGTTGTTACCGTCGTGGACTGATACCGACGAAGTATTGCAACAGACGGCAATCGTGATCTGGCGAAAGTTCGAGCAATATGATCCGGAAACCAACTTTATGAAGTGGGCCTGCGTTATTGCCCGCTTTGAGTCGTTGTCTTATCGACGCAAGATGGCGAGAGACCGGCACGTGTTTCGCGAGGATGTGGTCGAGTTGATGGCCGACGAAGGACTCGAGGAACTGGAGGACCGTCAGGTAGAGCACGAGGCGCTGCAGGCTTGCCTGCTTGAATTGCCGGAAAAGCAACGTCAGTTCGTTACGCTGGCCTACACGCCTGGCGTAAAAGTAAAAGATCTCGCTGCTGAGGCCGGATCTACGGCGGCGGCTTTCTACATGCGACTGAAGCGCATTCGCCGGCAGTTAATGCAGTGTGTCGAATCTAAAACCCAGTCAACTGGAGCGGTCACATGAAACCAGAATCATTCATAAAATTATCATCGGAAGAACAGGATTGGATTGATGCCTATGTCGACGGCACAATTACAGCGGAAGAATTTAGTGACCTTCAGGACCGCATGCTTGAAGATGCCGATTTCCGCGCCGCGATGCGCCGTTATCTGGCCCTCGATAACACGCTTCAGAACGAGGTGGCCGGCGCAGAAACCACTGATTCTGCAGCTAGCAGTTGGCTGTATCAGGATCCGGCAAAGGGGGACGTCGAGCCAGCCAAGGTGACGAAGTTTCCCTCGTTTCTTCCTATCGCAGCTGCGGCAGCAATGGCGTTTTTACTCGGTTCGGGCTGGATGCATTGGCAGGGCAGCGATTCAAATACTACAACCCCTGATTCTGTCGGAGAATTCGCCGGCTTAAATTCCGATGAGCCCTCAGCTGAGGGCTTTGCCGTCATTAGACGACTCTTTGACGCTAGCTGGGATGCTGATCAGATGCACCGGCGTGAAGGCGACAGGTTGGGAGCCGAATTATTCGAGCTCGCGTCGGGCATGGCTGAAATCCAGTTCTTCTCGGGTGCAACGATGACCGTAGAAGGGCCGGCGGAAATTTCGCTTCGTTCCGCTTGGCAGGCTGAATGTCGCGAAGGAGCGGTGCGTATGAAAGTGCCCCCAGCCGCTCGTGGTTTTGTTCTCAAGGCACCATCTACCGAAATCATCGACCTTGGAACTGAGTTCGGTCTCGAGGTTAGGGATGGGCAGGGGCATATTGAGGTCTATGACGGTGAAATTGAATTTCTTCACAAGGGAGAGGTTAAGCAGCTTGTGCAGAAGGGCGGCGCGTGGGAATTGCCGTCTGACGGAGTGGCCGAATTGGTTGAAAGCGGCCTCGTTCAATACCCGGATGCGGACCGCATGGGTAGCCAGACAACAGAGCGCAGGCAGTTGGACTTTGAACGCTGGCAATCTCATCGTGATAGTCTTGCGGAGGACAATCGGCTCATTGCTTTCTACACGTTTGACCGACCAAACGGAGAAAAGCTAATTCCCAACCTGGCGAAGCTCGGCGGTGGGGAATTCGATGGGGCGGTGGTGATGGCGGAGCCAGTTGCCGGCCGGTGGCCGGAGATGAAGGAGGCGCTTGAGTTCCGTCGTCCCGGATCCCGAGTTCGAGTCAACATTCCGGGAGAGTTTTCCGCATTTACTTTTATGACTTGGGTGCGGATCGATTCATTAGACCGGTGGTACAGCGCGCTTTTTCTCGGGGACGGTTACGAAAACGGCGAACCTCACTGGCAGATTCAAGACGATGGGCGTCTCATGCTTTCGGTCATGGTGGACGACACCTACGTTTATCCAAAGAATCCAAATAAAAATGCGGCGGGTCTTGCTACGATCTATTTCTCTGAGCCCATTTGGGATCAATCCATGAGTGGGGAGTGGATGCATATTGTTTCCACTTTCGATCCGGCCAGACGGTCAGTAGCCCATTTCGTGAATGGAAAAGAAATTTCTCGGGAACCGATCGAGGAAAAATTCTTTATCGATAAACTCCGTATCGGAAATGGTGAAATCGGTAACTGGGGGCTTCCTCATCGCGAAGACCCTGTCTTTGCGATTCGGAATTTGAATGGACGCATGGATGAGTTTGCCATTTTTAAGGTGGCCCTTGAGCCGGATGAGGTCAGGGAACTTTATGAAAGAAGCCGTATGATTCATCGGTGATTGCGTGATGCCATTATTGAACTTTCTTTCGTTACTATTCTCGAACACAATTAGTAAATCAGTAACCCAGTGATGAAGCAGAGACCCCATGCTTTCTTTCTTTTTGGCGTGCTTGCCTTCTTTTCGGCTGCGGCGACCGGCTACTCCGTGGACTTTGAGCATGACATCTTACCGATTTTAGAGGCCGAGTGCCTCGACTGTCATGGGCCCGATAGGCAAAAATCGGAAATTCGAGTCGATCAACGTGCCTCTCTTCTCAAGGGCGGCGATATTGGTCTGCCTTCGATCGTGCCGGGTGATTCCAATGCCAGCTTTCTTATCGAGGTGATTAACGGTAGCGATCCTGAACTAATCATGCCCCCGAAAGGTTCCCCTTTGAGCCCTGAAGAGGTTAAGCTGTTCGAAGACTGGATCAATGAAGGCGCCGTGTGGCCTGGCCAGATGGATCAGGTCATCGAAGATAAGACCGAGCATTGGTCCTATCTTCCCGTAGAACGTCCCGAGATACCGGCAGGTGACCCTACCAATCCGATTGATGCTTTCTTGAACTCAAAGTTGGCAGATGAGGGCATTAAAGCGAACGAACCGGCTGATGCTATTTCGTTGGCGAAGCGAGCATCGGTGATTCTGACCGGAATGATTCCGACTCCAGAAAAAGTAAAAGAGTTTGAGACGGCTTTTGCTGCCAACCCAGATCAGGCGTATGCGGCACTGGTGGATGAACTGATGGCATCGCCTCACTTCGGCGAGCGTTGGGCACAGCATTGGCTTGATGTGATTCGTTGGGCTGAGACAAATGGATCTGAAGCTAATCTATATCGCAAGAATGCGTGGATCTATCGCGACTATGTGGTTCGTGCTTTCAACGAAGACATCCCCTACGATCAATTCATCACGGAGCAGTTGGCGGGTGACCAACTCGGCGTGGGTGAGGCAACCGGATTCCTGGTGGCGGGTCCTCACGTTCCAGCGGCAACGGTTGGTCGGGAGCCTTCTGCGATTCGACAGGCAAGAGCCGATCGCATGGACGAAATCATGTCTACTGTTGGCGCTTCCATGATGGGGGTGACTGTTAGTTGCGCGCGCTGTCACAATCACAAATTTGATCCAATTTCGATCACCGATTACTACGCCATGAGCGCTGTATTTCAGGGAGTGGAATTCGGGGGTCGTTATCCGGAGTTTGCCGAAGACCATCCCCGACGTCAGCGTGCATCGGAAATCTACCCGAAAGTTTTTGCTCAGCGGGCGATCCTGCGTGAGAACGGGGCGTGGGAAGAAGATTGGGGCGGTTTCAAGGAGCTCCAGTTTACTGATCAGAAGACTAAGGCCCTTCGCATTGATTTCGACTGGCCCAGCGTGAGCCTGGACGAAATCGAGGTTTTTGGGCCAAGTGATTATAACGAGAATCTTGCTCTGGCTAGCCTTGGAACGATGCTGAAAGAGGACGAATCGATCGCCGATAAGCGTAATCCACTCAAGAATGCCAATGACGGAAAGTTCGGCACGATGGCATGGCGCGTAAAAGCACCAAAGGAAAGCGGCAAGAAGCCCTGGGTCGAGATACGCTTCCAGGAAGAGCAGACCGTCAACCGCTTCCGTTACAGCAGTAACCGTGAGTATTACTTTGAGACAGATTACCTCTCCCAAGGCAAAGGGGGTGGCCTCCCATCGATCAAGGTAAGCGTCTTGCAGGATGATGGGGCTTGGAAACTAGTCGCTGGCAGTAAAGTAGCCTCTGAGCGCATTGCGAGGGCTGCTGAGCTAAAGCGAGCTTCTGATGAGTTGCACCGATTGATTGGATTGCTGGCAGAGGAAGGCCCGCGACATGCTTTTGTGGGTCATTTCACCAAGATGCCCAACGCGACTCACGTGATGCATCGTGGCAGCCCCGAAAACCTTCGTGATGAGGTTGAGCCGGCCGGGTTTGCCCTGATGGACGGGGATCTTGGCCTCAACTCGGAGACTCCCGACCCTCAGCGTCGTCTCGCTTTTGCCGAATGGTTGACTGCGCCGGACCATCCTTTGACCTCCCGTGTGATGGTTAATCGTATCTGGCATCACCTCTTTGGCAGTGGCATAGTGGCAACGGGCAGCGACTTCGGTCTTGCCGGTGCGGCGCCGAGCCATCCTGAATTGCTGGACTGGTTAGCGGCTGAATTCGTTGAGCCGACTCAGGCTGAGGTAGCCCCCTGGTCGAACAAAGCCATGATCCGACTCATCGTGATGTCGGATGCCTTCAAACGTTCCAGTCTTCCTGTTGAAGAAAGTCTGGCTGTTGATGGTAGTTCCCGTTTGTTATGGCGGTTCCCACCGCAACGAGTCGCCGCTGAAGTTATTCGTGATGGAATTCTTCTAGCCTCCGGAAAACTGAATTCCGAACTCGGTGGCCGAAGCTTTCGCATCCACAATGTGAAGAAAACCTACGCGCAATGGGAAGTGGTCGACAATCACGGTGAAGAGACGTGGCGTCGAATGCTCTATCAGGAGAGAATGCGACGGGTGGACGATAAGATGTTCACCGCTTTTGACTTCCCTGATTGTGGCCAGGTGAAGGACAAGCGCCCTGTCTCTACCACGCCTCTGCAGGCGCTAAATTTGATGAACAGCAATTTCGTCGTGGAGCAGTCCAAGTTTATTGCTGAGCGGGCGCAAAAAGAGAGTGGGGGAGATAATGAATCCGCGGTAAAGCGTGCCTTTGAACTGATCCTTCTCCGTTTGCCTGACGCCGAGGAGCTGGCGGCGAGTCAAAGCATTGCCGAAAGCAACGGGCTCCCCATCGTCTGCCGCAGTCTCATCAACTCTAACGAATTTGCTTTCCTGCCCTGATCGGATTGAACCAGTGCTGAACCATTGAAAGCGAACTGCATTGCATCTCCCCAAAATGAGTCCTGAACACATGACCCCTTTCGGCCGACGTCTGCTTGATCGTCGGAGTTTTATGAAGAATACCGGTTTCTCGCTCGGTGGTTTGGGCCTTGCCCAACTTCTTGCCGGTGAAGGCTTATCCTCCTCGGAGAATCCAGCAGAATTCAGCGGTAAAAGTCCGATACGTCCTGACATTGATCCCGACAATCCCTACCTGAGTCGCAAGGGCCACTTTGAAGGTGCGGCCAAGCAAGTGCTCGTGATTTACTGCCCGGGTGCGGTCAGTCATGTCGATACATTTGATTACAAGCCCGCATTGGCCAAGTTTCATGGCCAAAAGCCTCCCGGCATGCCTGCGGTGACCTTTGAAGGACCCAGTGGAAATATCGCAAAGCCGTTTTGGGAATTTAAACCACGGGGTCAGAGCGGGAAGATGACCTCTGATCTTTTACCTAAAATGGGCGAGTTGGCTGATGAATTCTGCTTCGTACACTCCCTGCACACCCAGACCAGCGCTCACCCGCAGGGCGAAAACTTCATCAATACGGGATTTACGATGGAGGGTTTCCCATCTTTTGGAGCTTGGGCAACTTATGCTCTCGGATCTGAGTGTGAGGACCTGCCCGCGTTTGTAGCGATCAATGATCCGCGAGGGTTGGCACGTTCCGGCAAGAACAACTTTGGGAGCGGATTTCTTCCGGCTGCTTTTCAGGGAACGGACTTCAATTCTAAGAATCCACCGGCTAATTTAGGCCGGCCGATGGATTATTCGGCTTCCGATGACAAGAACACAGTCGACTTGCTCCAGCGCCTCAACGCCAAGCATCTTGAGAAATATCCGGGCGATGCCAACCTTGCTGCCCGTGTCGCGAGTTATGAGTTAGCTGGCCAGATGCAGATATCAGTCCCGGAAATTATGGATATCTCGAACGAACCTGAGTCTATTCACAAGGAGTATGGTTCTGAGTCCGGAACGGAGTTGAAGCGCGAGTATGCCAAGAACTGCATTCTTGCTCGACGTCTCCTTGAGAAGGGCGTGCGTGTCGTCCAACTGTTCAATGGGAGTGACCCATCCGGTGGAAACGGTATCACCAACTGGGACTCACACTCCGATATTGCTGACACTCATGCGATGCAGGCGGAGATCATGGATCAGCCGACAGCTGCTTTGATTCACGATCTCAAGCGTCGCGGGCTCCTTGAAGACACCTTGGTGGTTTGGTGCACGGAATTTGGGCGCATGCCGTTTCTTCAGGGAAATGGAACTGGACGCGATCATAACCCAGAGGCATTCACTTGTTTCTTTGCCGGAGCCGGTGTGAAAAAGGGATTCAGCTATGGAGCGAGCGATGAGTTTGGCTTTAAAGCGGCCGTGGATCCGACCTCACTTTATGATTTTAACGCGACAATCCTCCACCTCATGGGATTAGATCACGAACGCTTGAGTTTCTACCACAACGGACTTGAGCGAAGGCTGACGAACGTTCATGGACATGTTATCAACGATATTTTAATATGAATGCGGATTTTTAGCGGGTTGCTTTTGAGGAAGCGAACCCTTTTGTATCCGCGGAAGTGAGTCTCCAGATTTAGTGCCTTCGCCTCAGGATTGCTTCGATCGGATAGTGGTCAGAGGGATGACGTCCGTTGTCGTTGGTGTAATTGATCGAGGCATTCAAGGTAGTGAAAGATTTTGAATGTAATATCCAGTCGATGCGAAGGCCTTCGCGGTTGCCTATCCATTTTGTGAAAGTTGCTTCTTTTTCACTTCGCTCCGGATGAACGACACGATAGGTATCTAGAATCGGTGAATCGCCTTCGGTTCGTTGCCCTTCGCCCCTTACGAGTGCGTTGTAAGGATCTGAGTCTTCGCCTGAATTAAAGTCGCCTGCCAGGATAACTGCTTCCTCGGGTTTGCTCCTGATATGCCGCCTCCACATGAGCTTTGCGGATTGATGTCGAGCTTCTCTTCCTTTGTGATCAAAGTGTGCGTTGGCAAAGACGAAAGGTTCGCTATCGGGATCATACTTGTCCTGAAGTCGGACCCACGAGACCATGCGGGGAAGTGATGAATCCCAACTTTTACTCCCTGGAACCTCCGGAGTTTCGCTCAGCCAGTAGTGGCCGGAATTCAATAATTCGAAGCGCGAAGTTTTGAACATTACAGGAACATACTCACCGGATTTGCTTCCGTCCTGTCGTCCCACGCCGTGAAAGGTATAGCCGTGTAACTGTTCTTGAAGGAATTCCCCTTGGAAGTCGAGACACTCCTGCAAGCCAAGCAGGTCTGGATCAAAAACCTGGATCGTCTCGGCGACGAAGTTTTTTCGGTTATCCCAATGGTTGTCTCCGTCCTTGGCTGCTCCGTATCGGATATTAAAGCTCATCACTTTGATGGGTGGCGAGCGATCGGGCTCTTCGGCTGCGGCAGCAGCTGAAGCCATCATAATGATACCAACGATGAGGCAGCGAGTTAGAGAAGCGATCATTTAATTGATTGTGAAGCGGGAGGTTGATGCTACCAAGGCTTTTGTCCCACTCAATCATGGGAGTCTACCCTTTGTCTGACGGGGGGTAGTTGGTAGCTTGCGTTTAGTCTTGAACCGTAAGTGTAAACTACTGCCCAGTGTTTGGTCGCTTCTTTGCTGAAGTTCCCCGCCCGTTTCTCTTTCCGGTCGGTTTGCGAAAGGAGCGCTTCTTGCTAAGGCGTCTCCGCTTCGGGTTTGCCTGATTTTTGGCAGACTTCTTTTTGGGGGCAGTGCTGTTGTGCTGACCAGACTGATCACCTCCTGATTTCTGTCGCTTTTGTCCTCGCTTTGCCCGGTCATTAGCTGTCTCGCCGTCATCTGCGTGACCTCGGTTACTCCCACTTCGAATGCTAGGGTTACTCTTGCGGCGACTCTTGCCGCGTTTGTTCCTTCCGCTGCGTGGGCCATCTTTCTTTTCGTTTCTACTTTGGCCACGACCTCCGCGAGGACTTCGTCTCCTCCGAGTGCTGCTGGTCCCTACTGACACCGGGCGAAAATCAACTTCCTTCTTGGAGGTATCGACCTTGTCGATCTCTACATCGAGTTTGTCTCCGAGCTTTATCGCGTTTTTGCTGCGTCGTCCGACCGCCTGAACTCGAGTGGAGTCGAAGTCGTAGAAATCGTCTTCCATGCGGCTCAGAGGAACCAATCCCCGCATGCCGAGGTCAGGCACATCGACAAACAAACCGAAGTTGCGGATGTCAGTGACCAACGCGGGATAGGAGTGGCGCGAATTGGATTTCATCTGCGCCTTGAGATAGGCATACATCTTCACATCCTTGCTATCGCGTTCGGCGTCAGCCGAATTACGCTCCGTCGTGGAGATGTGCTCGGCTATTCTGACGAGCCAATTGGCCGGGATTTTTTCTTTCTCGAACAAGGTGCGATGTACGACTAGATCAGCGTAGCGGCGAATCGGCGAGGTGAAGTGAGCATAGTTGCGTTTAGCGAGACCGTAGTGGCCAAGCGGTTCGATGGCGTAGCGCGCTCGCATCAGGGATTTGAGAAAGCCGATCTTGAGTGCTGCCCCAATCGGGAGCTTACTAAGTCGGCGCAGTAGTTTCTGCACTTCGACAGTTTTCTCGAGGTTGCCGCAGGGGATATTGTGCCCAAGGACTTCCTCACGGTATTCAGCGAGTCGGGCCAGGTCGGGACTTTCATGCACCCGGTGGACGGTATGCTTCTTCATCTTGATGAGACGTGTCGCCACAGCTTCGTTGGCGAGTAGCATGAATTCTTCGATAAGTTGGTGTGACTCGTCGTAGTCGACTTTTTCAATGCGAAGAACGCGTCCTTTGTTATCTAGCCGGATCTTGGTCTCAGGGAAATCGAGTTCAAGAGAACCGTTCTCAAATCGGCGCTGGCGGATCTTCAGAGCGAGGCGGGCGGCAGAACACAGCATGTCCTCAATGTGATCTTGCGCCTGGCGTTCCAATACCTCCATGGCCTCTTCGTAACTGTATCGACGCTTGGAGTGAATCACAGCACTGTAAAAGCGTGAGCGCACGACGCGACCGTCGTTATCGATGAGAAATTCAACGCATTTGCTGAGTCGATCGACCTTGGGTTTGAGCGAGCAAAGTTCGTTGCTGAGCGCCTCGGGCAACATGGGCACAACGCGGTCAACGAGATAGGTGGAGTTGCCGCGTTTCTGAGCTTCCTCATCGAGTGCTGAGCCTGACTTCACGTAATGAGAAACGTCGGCGATATGAACCCAGAGTTTCCACAGGGTATCGTCGACCTTCTCAAGGCAAAAGGCGTCGTCGAAGTCGCGGGCATCTGCGGGGTCAATAGTGATGACATCATGTTGGCGGCAGTCGGTGCGGCCCTCGCGGTCCAGTTCCGAGACGTCTTTGCCATATTGTCTTACTTCCTGAAGAACCTTGCGCGGGAACTTTAGAGGCAGATCATATTGGCGCAGCACGCCGAGCATGTCGACGCCCTCTTCGGTAGGCGGCCCGAGCACTTCGATGATTAGGCCCTCGGGGGTTTTGTGTCGGTTGGTCCACTCCTTGAGTTCAACAACGACCTTGTCGCCCACGTTGGCGGAGCGTCCTGTGTCTCTGGCGGGCGGCACGTAGATGTCTTGCGGCATGCGCGGATCATCAGGAATCACATAGAGAAATTCGCGACCCTTCTTCAGGGTGCCAACAACCTGGCTGCGATGCCGTTCAAGGACGCGCACCACTTTGCCGGTGAGCGGAGAATTATCCTTGTGACGCCGACCTTTGGGTTTGATGTCCAGTCGAATAAGGACGTGATCATCATTCATTGCCGTTCCGGTGTCGGTCGCTGAAATCGCGATCTCTGCAGCACCAGGAGTGTCCGGCATCAGAAAGCCGCGTCCGCTGCGTGTGATCTGAATGCGGCCGGGAAGGAGGTCGGCCTCTTTCGGTAAAATGTAGCGGTCGCCCTTGATTCGGGCTACTCGACCGGACCGTTCAAGCTCTCGCAGCGTTCGGTTGAGTTGTTGTTGTTCGTGAGGCTGAAGCTTTAGTCGCCTATGTAATTCAAAGGCGTCAGCGGGCAGATAGTTCTTCCTCCCGAGTAGTTTAAGGATTTGATTTTCCATTGGTGAACGCCGCTACAATGCGGGCGTTAAGGACTTCCACTGTATCGATCGATGGTGTCATTGAACAGAACCATCGGTGGCTGTATGGGAGCTCGCAGAACGATATGGTGAGCGAACCGACAGCGTAGCTGCCCTCAAATGATGATGAACAGGTAAACGGGAAAATGGATTCGTCAAACGGAAGTGGCTAGCATGGCTCACTCAACTCCTGATACTTTTCTGCCGAATCGAGAGAAACGAGCAGGCTGAGATTGCCGTCGAATGGCTTTCTGAAGCGTTCAAGGAAAACCATGATCTGGACGAAGTGAGACTCACCTTTGAGCCGCGAATAGTGCTGGGATCGTGAGTGATTCTGAGGATTTAGGCACAAATCTAGGACTCGAATGCGTGAGGCGTCCGCAGTTGGAACTAACGTGTTCGGGATTGAATATGACGGTGAGTTGTCATTCTAGACAAGCAATGATGTTAAATTTTCGTTTAATGCTGCCTTATTGGGGCGTTGGAGTTTTCCCGCTTCTGGCTCCTGCATCTTTTGCTGCCTCGCCCGCGGACTACGAGAAGGACATTCGCCCCATTCTTGAGAAGCACTGCTTTGCTTGCCACGGGCCAGATAAGCAAAAGAATGATATTCGCTTCGATACGATGAGCACGGATATGATCAATGATCGTCCGGCAGCAGAGACCTGGCATGACACCCTTGATGTTCTCAACTTCGACGAGATGCCGCCTGAGGATGAGCCACGACTTTCGGACGATGAGCGGCGAAAGTTGATTGGTTGGCTCAACTACGAAATTGAAGCCGTGGTCAAGGCAACGAAGAGCACAGGGGGGCGTCCGGTGGTGCGTCGTCTCAACCGTATCGAATATCAGAATACGATGACCGACCTGCTCGGCATCAAAACTGGCTACGCGAACAATTTGCCGCCGGAAGGTTTGTCCGAAGACGGATTTAAAAATAACGGCGCTTCCCTACAGATGTCGGCGATGCAGTTGGAATATTACCTTGAGGCTGCACGGATGGCGATGAGTAAGGCGATCGTCAGCGGCAAGAAGCCAGAAGTCTTTCGTCACGTCATCGAAGAGAGTAACGGAACCGCCGGAAATAAATCACAGCGGGGGCGGGATTATTCCAATACGCTTTCAAGGACGAGTTTCTTCCTAGGAAAAATAGAGGAAGACTATCACGAGTATGGTGAGTTTCTTGTCAGGATTCGGGCGAGGGCGGACTTGAAAGAGGGGCAGGGGTATCCACGCATGGAAGTCGCGCTGGGATATCGTGTTGATACCTTGATGCCAGAACGAATTATTGATGAAGTTGAAGTGACCTCGGAGCGAATTCAAACCTACGAGTTTCGTGGACGAATTGAAGACTACCCGCTGCCCTCGCGGGTGCAGAGCAAGTTTCCCGGCCTGCTGATTAGGGTGACCAATGTCTACGATGATGGCTCCCCTATGCCAAAGCAGGAAACGGTGGTGCTTGAGCCGGCGGTGGGAAAGAAAAAAGCAAAGACGGTGAAGGTCTGGCCGGAAGAGCCTCACCTTCCTGAGATCGAAGTCGAGTCAGTCGAGTTTGCCGGTCCGGTTTTCGACAGTTGGCCGCCGAAGCATCACTCGGATATTTTGTTTCCCTCAGAGCAGCGTGAGACAGATCAGCGGGGCTACGCCGCTCAGGTCCTGAAGCGGTTCATGCATCGTGCCTTTCGCCGACCAGTCGAAGAGGCGGAGGTGGAACCCTACCTCGCATTGTTTGACCAGGTTCAGGGAACGGTGCCGAGCTTTGAAGAAGCGATTCGCGAACCGCTCGCGATGGTGTTGATCTCTCCGGGTTTTCTCTACTTAGTGGAGCCCGGCGCGGAGGAGAAGCGTCCGCTCGATGACTGGGAGATTGCCTCGCGACTCTCATACTTCCTTTGGGGGACAATGCCTGATGAGAGCCTGCTCACCGCAGCGGAGAAGGGGCAGTTGCATAGGAAGGGCGAGATTAAGCGCATCGTGTCCAAGATGTTAAATGACGAGCGTTCTTGGAACTTTGTGGATCAGTTCGTCGATCAATGGCTCGATGTTGGTGCAGTGGATCGCGTCGCGGTTAATCCTGAGTTTTACCCTGACTGGAACGATGAACTGAAGCCGTCCATTCATAAAGAGACGAAGCACTTCTTTGCTGAGGTGCTAAACGAGCGTATGAGCGCGCTAAACTTTCTCGATTCGGATTTTGCTATGGTGAACCGTCCCATGGCCATGCATTACGGTTTAAATGAGAGTCCGCGCGGAATGAAGTTCGAGCGGGTGTCCCTGCCTGAAACATCTGAGCGTGGTGGTTTGTTGACCCAAGCCAGTGTTCTCTTAGGGCACTCAACGGGTGAGGATTCCCATCCTGTGCTGCGAGCCGTCTGGTTGCGTGAGCGTTTGCTCGATGATCCGCCGGCAAATCCGCCACCCAATGTTCCTGGTCTTGATGCCGAGAATCCCAATTTCGCGAAGCTGTCGGTGCGCGAGCAGTTGAAGATCCATCGCGAGCAAGCATCTTGTAATGATTGCCACCGCAGTATCGATCCGTGGGGGATTGCCATGGAAGGCTTTGGGGCTGACGGTCTTGCCAGAACTGAAATTACGAGACGCGATCCAGAGAAAAGGGGCAAGATGGTTACCCAGCCGGTGGTTACCGAAGCGACGCTCCCGGGAGGAGCGAAACTCAACGGCATGGACGGCTTAAAAACCTACTTGCTTGAGGAAAAGAAAGAACAATTTGCCCGCGCTCTGGTTAGCAAGCTGATGACTTACGCGTTAGGACGCTCCATGGAGATAACTGACGAGGCGATGATCGATGAGCTTACTACTGATTTTATCAGCTACGATTTTCAACTTCACCGCCTCGTGCAGGAGGTGGCTTCCAGTAGCGCTTTTCTGACTAAGTGATAACCTTCTGTAACTTCTGCCCCAGCCGGCCTATGAACAAACCTTGGTATCTTGACCGACGCACCTTTCTCCGTGGCACCGGAGTCACTCTTTCGCTGCCTTTCCTGGAGTGTATGAGCGTAAATGCCTCCGTTGCTCAAAGGCCTAAACGATTTTGTGCTGTCTATTTTCCCTACGGGGTTTCCATGAGTAGCAAGGACGAGAATGCCAAATGGCGTTGGTTCCCGGAAGGAGAGGGTGCGAACTACCAGTTCAACGAGAGCCTAAAGCCGCTGGATCCACTTCGTGATAATCTTACCGTACTCGGGGGACTGTCCCACCCGAACGGTCGCACCATTGGTGGTCACGATACGGCTGATATCTGGTTAACGGGGGCGATGCTAAAGGGTGCCCAAATGACCAACACGATCTCGCTAGACCAGATTGCGGCTGAGCATATCGGTAATGAAACCCGTTTTCGTTCAATCACGCTTTCCAATACCGGCGGTGTTGGCGAAGTGACTCGCTCGAGTACCCTTTCCTATACCCGTAGCGGTCAGCCGATCCCGGCGATCAATCAGCCGCGCCTGGTTTACAATCGTCTCTTCGGCGTTGAGAAAGGCTCCAAGGAAGAGCAGCGTTCGCAGCTAACTAATTCCCGCAGCATGCTCGACCTCGTGCTAGATCACTCGAAGTCCGTGCGTGGCAAGCTTGGCAGGCGTGACCAAGAAAAATTCGACGAGTATCTCGCTTCTGTCCGTCAGATCGAGGAACGCGTTGAGCGCTCCGAGCAGTGGCTCGATATTCCCAAGCCCAGCGTGAACGCCATTGGGTTGCACTTGGACGCTGATGATTCCACTCCGGAGGAACTCATGAAGACCATGTATGATCTCATGTTTCTCGCTTTCCAAACGGACTCGACCCGTTTCGCGACCTACCAGCTCGATAACATGAATGGCGCCACTTCTATTGCCGGCAAGTTCCCTCAGCTTCTTGGCTTTGGTAAGTCCAGTCACTCACTCGCTCACGGCGGCAATAAGCCAGCCGGTGCTGAAGCTCTCGGAAAGTGGGATCAATTCCGGGCGAAGCAGTTCAGCTACTTCCTTAAGCGTCTTCGCGACACCCAGGAAGGGGAAGGCAATCTGCTCGACCACACTATTGTGATGTATGGATCGAGTAATAGTAATACGCACAACAACAAGAACTACCCTACCATCCTTGCCGGTGGTGACAAGATGGGCTTCAAGCACGGGCAGTATCTCCGATATAATGAAGACACGCCTTTCGCAAATGTGCACCGCACCATTCTGAACCGTCTTGAAGTTCCGGTAGATGCCTTTGCCGACAGCAATGGTGAGCTCCAAGAGATAGTGGCTTGATCTCGATCTGCTAACTCCCACTGTGTGACCAAAGTGGTGATGAATGGCGTGTGTTTGACCAAATAGGTCCCAAATTGTGCCAATTTTGCGTTTTTTTTTAATTTACAGGGTCGAAAAGTCCCCAAAAACCTCGGGTTTTGCTGTAACAGATGCGGGTTCTGGCGTTCTTCACTTGATGTAGGCAGCATCATTTTGTTACTTTATCCCTTGTGAGCCAAATCTCTTTCCGCCGATCGAGCTAAAAAGCGTTATGAAAAAGCCATCTTTCTTAATCCCAAGAGCCCTTTTACTTGCCGTTGGACTGTTGATTTCGACTGCTTCTGATGCGCGCGTTTGGACCAGCACTGACGGCAAAAAGCTCGAAGCTGTCTTCGAAGCTCTTGAAGGCGACACGATCCAGTTGAAACTGCGAAATGGTCAGAGTGTCAAATTCCCAGTGGCCCGCTTGATCGCTGATGACCTTGATGCTGCTAAGCGTTTTGCTCTCGTCGGTGATGATGCCATGACAATGGCTTCTGCTAAGAAAATCGACCTGCTGCTTGCCCGAAACATCGCAAAGAGCACCGACATTCGATCTTTTAATGAGCGCCTTCCTGATGATCTTTTCGTTAGGCGCATCTACCTCGACATTCTCGGTCGGATTCCGACTCGCGAGGAATTCCAGACATTTGCCGACAGCGCTCGCGAAGACAAGCGCGCCATTTTGATTGATGAACTGCTCGCCAGCCCGGGACGCGTCAGCCACCTCTTTAACTACTTTGCTGACATGTATCGAATCAAGGACAGCGGTGTAGCGCGCGAGTTGGACTATTCTCCCTACAGCCAGTGGTGGCGAGACTCGCTTTCAGCCAACGTAGGATACGATGAAATCGTTCATAAGATGATCACGGCTAAGGGGAATTTGGGTCACAATCCGGCGATTGGTTTCCTCCAGCGTGACGAAGGGATGGAGTTCGATGCTTTTTCTAATTTCGGTCAGGTCATGATGGGCATCGATATCAGCTGCGCCCAGTGTCATGATCATCCCTTTACCGAGTGGACGATGGAAGACTTTTACCAGATGGCTGCTTTCTTCGGGCAAACCCAACGTTCCATGGGTAGCTACAAGGGCGCCGAGGGCAGAAACGTCCGCGTTGGTCTGCCGGGTGCGCCTCAGGACTGGTTGAAAAAGTTTGAGAACTATGCCGTCAAGCAGGGCGGGATTGACCTTCAGGACCGGAACGAACGACGACAGTTCGGCTGGTATAAGACAGCGCTCGGCTTGAACATAGTCGACAATAAAAAGATCGATATCGCGATCCCCGGCCAAATCGAGGGACTTGGAGGTCAGGTTGTTTCTCCTCTTACCCTCTATGGAGACAATGCGAAATCTGGCGGTAAGAGTCGCCGTGAGGCCCTAGCCAATTGGATGATCGATCCTGACAACGAACGTTTCGCTGTGAACATCGCCAACCGTATGTGGGAGCGTGCTTTTGGCCGTGCCCTTGTTGAACCGGTCATTGATTTTCCCATGGAATGGCGGGCCCATACGGGGCAGCCAGAAGTTCTTGAGTTCCTCGGCCAAGAAATGGTTCGTACCGGATTCGATCTTCGCGAGTTCATGCGGATTCTTTATAACACCCAGGCTTACCAGGGGATCTCCACCTACGACCGCGATGTTGATGAGGGCAGGTATTATCTTTTTCAAGGTCCAGTGCTTCGCCGCATGAGGGCTGAACAGGCATGGGATTCGCTCTTGACCCTCGCTTATGGTTCCAAGATCGACGAAGTTAAGGGCGGTGATGGGTCCTTCATGCGTGAAGTCCTTCGTGTCGATTTTAGGGAGGATTCGATGGAGGATGTGTTCGCCAAGTATCAGGCTTATAAAAAGACGAGAAATAAGGCGCAGAAAGTTATCGTTGAGACAGCCAGCCTCAAGGCAGCGGATCCAAAGATCCCGGTGGTTGACGGTATCCCCATGATCCGTTCTTCAAATATGGTTCAGCCGGCTTCAGCAGCCTCGATGCTCAGTGCTTTCGGCCAGTCTGATCGCATGGTAACTGATAACAGCAATTTCGACGGAACGGTGCCGCAGGTGCTGGCTCTTATGAACGGCTCAGTCACGACCCGTCTTACCGGAAGTAGCTCTCAGGTAGTTGAAGACCTCAGGAAGTTAGATGGACCTGATGACATGGTTCGAGGTGTCTTCTTTACCATGGTCTCGCGCTACCCAACAGAGGAAGAGCTTAAGAAGGGCGTCGATATCATGGAGACCTACGGTGACGACGGCATCAGAGATTTGGCATGGGCCCTACTCAACACCCCTGAATTCCTTTTCATCCAGTAGACTGGCAACTAACTACAATAATTCTAACGCTAAACTATTTTTTCTTATGGACTTCAAAGCATTCGCAGGAAAATCAGATACGAGTCGACGCCAGTTTATGGAAGGAGCAGCCAAAAGTGCCCTCGGTGTCAGTGTCGCAACGACTTTTGGCGCTGCTCTCGATCAGCAGAAAGCATTTGCGGAAGAAACTGCTGGTGGTGGTAAAGCCAAGAGCTTGATCTATATTTTCAATTCAGGTGGTATGACCCATCTCGACACCTTCGACCCCAAGGAAAACAATAAGAAGGTGATGGGAGATACTGAGACGGTCTCCACCAAAGTTCCCGGCATTCGTTACGGTAGTCACCTCAAGGGACTTGCTGAACACGCCGATAAAATTGCTGTCATCAACAGCATGAGCAGCCAAAACGGGGCTCACGCACAGGCTCGTTACCAGATGATGACAGGTTACAACCAACGCGCCACCATCGTGCACCCCCACATTGGTCCGTTTTGTGAAAAGTTTTTCGGTAAGCGTGGCGATTTGCTTCCAGACAGTGTTATCGTGAACCGCGGCACTTCTAATTCGGGATATCTCGAGCCGGCTCTGAGCCCCCTTCCGGTGGCTAATCCGACCGCTGGCATTGCCAACTCGACCATTATGACTTCTCAGGAGCGTTTTAATCAGCGTATGGAGATGTCCCTCGATATTGGCCAAAACTTTGTCGACAAGTATAAGCACTATGCCAGCCCGAAAGGCTACATCGAGTTCTACGATCAAGCTTCACGCCTGCTTAGCAGTGAAGAACTGAAAGTATTTGATCTCTCCGGTGAGAAGGATCGCCAGAAGTATGGAATGAACAATCTCGGACAGGGCTGCCTCCTTGCGCGACGTCTCGTTGAGAAAGGCGTTCGTGTGATCGAAGTTCACAATGGCGGCTGGGATATGCACGCTGGCATCCAAGATAGCCTCGCATCACGACTCCCCCCGTATGATCAAGCTGTCTCCGCTCTCATCAGCGATCTCGATCAGCGTGGGCTGCTCGAGTCAACCCTTGTTGTGACCGGAACCGACTTCGGTCGTACTAGCCGTATCAATGAGCGCGCTGGTCGTGATCACCAACCCGCCGTGTTCTCCACCATGTTTGCTGGTGGTGGAATCGCTGGTGGCCAGAAATACGGTAAGTCGGATGCCGACGGTCGCCGTGTCGGTGAAAATAAGGTCAGCGTAGAAGACTTCCACGCGACGATCGGTTACGGTCTTGGTGTAGACCTTGGCTACGAGATTTATTCACCCTCTGGAAGACCCTTTGTCTTCGGTAACCACGGTAAGCCAGTGACCTCGCTATACGCGTGATGATGCGCTTACATTGTTAACTTTTCTGCAAAGGCCTGCTCACGGAGTGGGCCTTTTGCTTTTCAGGTTTTAACTTTGTCTCAGTCTTTGATGCGCTTTTTGCCAGAAAGATGGCAGAATCAATGTCGAAGTGACATATAGTTTCACTGAAGGTTCAAAGTCAGGAAAAGGGCAGCCAGTTGTTAAAGAAAATATAATGATGAACAACTCCACTGACAATTTGGAGGATTTGGCCGGCACGGCGATCTGGAGAAATAGCTTATGGAATGACTCTGGATCTTCGATACGTGAAGCCGTAGTGGATGAGATTGCTTCCTATTTTACTCTAAAGCTGGCGTTTGGATCGCTTAGGTGAAAATGGCAGCTTCCCCTCAATTCCCCCTCAAGCAGTCGGCTGCTGCATTCCTTTTAGTGGGCTTTCCCTTCAGCGTTTCCGCTGAAGGGAAAATCGATTTCAACCGCGATGTGAGACCTATCTTGGCGGACAGATGCTTCCATTGCCACGGCCCTGACAAGGAAACGAGGGAGGCCGATTTGCGCCTTGATATTGAGGAGGACGCGAAACGAGATTTTGGCGGCTACTTTGCGATCAATTCCGGCAATGCAGCGGACAGTGAGGTCTACTACCGCATCATAAGTGATGATGATAACGATCTCATGCCGCCACCGGAGTCGAAGCGTGAGATGACGGATGAGGAGAAAGAGATCATTCGTCGATGGATTGATGAAGGCGCCGAATACGAGGATCACTGGTCTCTAGTCCCTCCAACCCAAGTGACTGATGTACGGGTGTCAGATGAATCCTGGATCAGTAACGAAGTCGATCAGTTTATTTTGAACCGGCTCGATGAGCACGGCTTAAAACCCTCGGAGGAAGCTGACCGTCGTACTTTGATCAGACGTCTCAGTTTTGACCTGACCGGGTTACCACCCACTCCAGAGGAAGTGGAAGCCTACGTTAATGACGCTTCTGACGAGGCATACGAAGCCGTGGTCGACCGTCTCTTAAAGTCACCACGGTTTGGTGAGCACTGGGCAAGGTCTTGGCTTGACCTCGCTCGCTACGCCGACTCCAATGGTTTTCAGGCGGATCAACTTCGTGACAGTTGGGCATATCGCGACTGGGTCATCAATGCGCTGAATCACGGCATGCCCTTCGATCAATTCACCATTGAGCAACTCGCCGGGGACCTCCTTCCTAACGCGACGATTGACCAGAAGATTGCAACTGGTTTCCACCGAACTGTGACTTGCAATGTGGAAGCGGGGGTACACCCGGAGGAGAATCGAACCAATCAGGTAGTCGATCGAGTGAACACGACCGCGACAGTTTGGCTCGGCACCACAATGGGCTGTGTGCAGTGTCACGACCATAAGTATGACCCATTCACGACGAAGGACTACTATGGACTCTTTGCCTTCTTCAACAACACGCCGCTGGAGGTTGATAATGGAGGTAAGGGCGTGTCATTCGACTTTGTGGGGCCCAAGATGGATCTGCCGATTCCAGCGGAGCAGGCTGCTAAACGAGAGAAGATATCGGCCCAGATCGAGCAACTGGCGAGCAAGCGTAAGCAGATGATGACCGGTTCTGAAGGGCGTGAGCAGTGGGAAACGGACCTGAGGACATCTCTCAAAAACCGCCCCGAATGGACCACGCTCACGGTGGAGAGGTTTGGGACTAACGGAGGGGAAGACTTTCGTCTACTCGAAGACAAATCTGTTCTCGTAACCGGGAACGTTCCCGGAACGGTGGTTTACACTATCGATACCAAGCCGAAGCTGAAGCAGGTCACTGCTTTAAGGGTCGAGGCCCTGACGCACGACGAACTGCCTGGCACAGGTCCGGGGCGCGGAGATGACGAGCGTCCCAACTTTATTCTCAGTGAGCTGAACGTGACGCTTCATGAGAAAGGTCAGACTAAAGCCAGAAAAGTTGTCCTGAATTCTGTGACAGCTGACTATTCGCAACCCAATTGGGAAGTTGAAAAGTCGATCGACGGCAATCGAAAGACAGGTTGGGCCATCGGACAGCAATTCGGCAAGCCCCATTGGGCCGTCTACCGTCTTGAGGAACCGCTCTTGTTGAAAGAAGGCGCCACCCTTCGTTTCTCACTCGACCAGAACTATGGACGAGGTCGCACGATTGGTCGGGTGCGTCTCTCCGCCATGGATGGAGATCCTTTGGTTCATGAAGTGAGCGATGACATTCTAAAGATCCTTGAGAAGAATCGTGACAAGCTGTCCAAAGCTGAGATCAGAACCCTTGATGATTTGTTCATGGAGTCCAATCCTGCGTTGAAGAAACTCGACGCTGAGATGAGCAAAGCGAAGCGTGATCTTAACGCCATTAAGATCCCCTCCACTCTTGTGATGATTGAGATGGAAGAGTCGCGCGATACCCATATCATGAACCGTGGTGTCTACCTAGACAAAGGAGAGAAGGTCGTTGCTGCAACGCCGGAGGTGTTGCCTCCGATGGACGAGAGTCTTCCAAAAGACCGCCTTGGTCTGGCTAAGTGGTTGGTGAATGGAGAGAATCCGCTAGTGGCGCGTGTCACTGTGAATCGCTGGTGGGCCGAGTTGTTCGGTGAAGGCATCGTCGCCACCTTGGAAGATTTTGGAACAATGGCTCAACCACCGACCCATCCCAGGTTGCTCGATTGGCTCGCGGTCGAATTCGTCGACTCTGGTTGGGATATGAAGCATGTCCTCAAGGTCATGGTCATGTCATCAACCTACCGACAGTCTTCGAAGGTGAATCCTGAGACTTACGAAGCGGATCCAAAGAATTCTTGGCTGGCGCGCGGACCCCGCTTCCGCATGACCGCGGAAATGGTGCGTGACAATGCACTTGCAGTCAGCGGAATGCTCTCTACTAAGGCGGAAGGGGAACCCATCATGCCGCACCAGCCAACCGGGATTTGGCGTCAGGTCGGGCGGAACGAACCGAAGTGGATTGATGAAACTGATGAGGATCGTTATCGCCGCGGTGTTTACGTAATCTGGCGTCGCGCGGCGCCCTATCCGAGTTTCGTGAATTTTGACGCGCCGGACCGTGGCTCCTGTGTCGTGAGCCGACCGCGGACCAACACTCCGCTACAAGCGCTCACCTTGATGAACGACCCCGTCTACGTGGAGCTTTCTCTAGCTCTCGCAAACCGGTTGCTGTCCGAAACGCCCGAGACCTCTGATGAGGAGCGCATCCAGCACGCCTTCGAACTGGTATTGTCGCGACCAGCAGACAAGGAAGAGTTGAGTTTCTTGGAAGGTGTCATTAGGGAACGGGCCGAATCACTCTCGCCGGAGGAGGTAGAGAACCTGCTCGACAGTGAAGGGATCAATTATCAGCCTAACGAAGCTCTCGATAAAACAGAACTTGCCGCGTGGTTCTACGTGGCCAGTATTCTGCTGAACCTCGACGAAACCATCACGAAAGGATAAGCGAATGAATCCCTGGTTAAATCACATGCAGAGCATGACTCGCCGCCAGCTCTTCCAGCAGGCGGGGATGGGCATGGGTGGTGCCGCGCTGGGCTCGCTTCTCGCCGAAGATCTCGGCGCCGCTGTCGAGAATGGAGGACTGCACTTCGCACCGAAAGCAAAACGAGTTATCTACATTCACCTCGTGGGCGCACCGTCCCATCTAGACCTCTTCGATCATAAGCCAATGCTGCAAAAGCGTCACGGTGAGCTCTGTCCGGATGAGTTCTTTGTCGGTAAGCAGCTCGCCTTCATTCGCCAGCAACCGACCCTGTTCGGAACGCCTCAGGAAGGGGAGTGGGGATTCAAACGTTGTGGCCAATCGGGTATCTCGATTTCCAACCTGATGCCAAACCTCCAAGGAGTGGCAGATGAACTCTGTTTCATTCGGGCGCTCGAGACGGATCAGTTTAATCATGCCCCGGCACAGCTGAAATCACTAACCGGTTTCAGCCAGTTCGGCCGACCCAGTATTGGTTCTTGGGTTAATTATGGTCTCGGAAGTGAGAACAAGGATCTTCCTGGGTTTGTCGTGTTGATCACTGGCCAGGTGCTCGGGGCTGGCAACAGCGCATGGGGGAGTGGCTTTCTCCCGACAATAAATCAGGGGATCGAATTTCGCAGCAAAGGTGATCCTGTGCTGTTCTTGTCCAATCCGAAAGGGGTTAGCCCATCGGATCGACGCAAGGTAGTCGATTCCGTGAAGCATCTTAATGGTCTTAGACTCGCTGATATAGGCGACCCGGAAATCCAGACCAGGATCAGCCAGTATGAAATGGCCTATCGAATGCAGACAGCAGTGCCCGAGTTGATGGATATTACGAGCGAGTCCAAGGAAATGCACGAGCTCTACGGCACGGATCCGGGCAAGACCAGTTTCGCTAACAACTGCCTCCTTGCCCGACGTCTTGCCGAGCGAGGGGTCCGTTTTGTTCAACTTTTTGACCAAGGTTGGGACCACCACGGCAATATTGTGAATCGGTTGCCGGCCAAGGCGAAAGAGGTAGATCAGCCTATCGCGGCTTTGATTAAGGATTTAAAGCAGCGCAATCTACTCGACGAGACTCTTGTGGTCTGGTCGGCTGAATTCGGACGAACTCCTATGGCGCAGGGGAGCAATGGATCAGGCGACACCATCAAGGTCGGCCGTGATCATCATAAGGAAGCCTTTACCGTCTGGATGGCTGGTGGGGGCACTAAGGGTGGCTTTGAGTATGGTCAAACCGATGAACTGGGGTATGCCGCGGTGGAGAATCCAGTCCACATGCATGACTTCAACGCAACCATCCTGCACCTGCTTGGGATTGATCACGAGCGGCTCAACTTTCGATATCAGGGACTCGATGTACGCCTGACGGATGTGCACGGGCACGTGGTGAAGGATTTGATTGCTTAGTGGAGCCCTGCTGGTGCGATGGGTTTTGTTGAAAAAAGACTTAAGAAATAAAGGGGGTGGGCTGCGCCTACAAAAAACGCCGCCGGGTCGTCCCAAGCGGCGTTTGTTAAAAGAATCTGGTGATCCGATTAGCTTTCCTTGCCGATGTTGGCGGGGCGCTTGAGGAAATCAAGGATCTCGCGGGAAGTCAGGCGTGCGACTACTTCTTCGTTCATGCCGAGGGCCACAAGACGGCGGCGCTGCTCGAGGCGGCGGCGGTTTTTCTTGGCACCGCTCTTACGAGGACGGGTTTGGCACTGGTTGTTGGTTTTTCTGATGTGATTGCCCATGATTCTGGCTTTCTTTATGGTCAAAAAATGACCAGATAAATTTTGAGGGTGGAATTAGTAGCTTCGAACCGTCGTCCGGTCAACCGCTATTCCACGATGGTTAAGGTAGTTTCAACGGGCCGGCGACACTACTTTTGATAGGGGGTTGGTCGGTTTTGAGCCGGCGGCTAGCGAGAATTCCTTCGGGCGTCGGCGAGACTGATTCGTGTTTTATATCGAGTTCAGATGTGCCTCGACTATGGTATGATGTTGTTGGCCAAGGCTGCTAGGTTGAGCCGAAGCTCGCTTCAGACTTGCGCACCACGGAGATCACCGCTTGAATCAGTAACTTATGCGACTTCTGAACCTTATTGCCCTTTGCTGGTTACCTTTGCTGGCACATTCTAGCGACCCGGCTGGCTCTCGTCCGAACATTATCTTTATCCTTAGCGATGACATGGGTTGGGCTCAGCCCGGCTTCAATGGTGGTAACGCCGAGCTCACGCCAAATCTTGATACGCTGGCGTCCGAAGGACTCCAACTGACAGCCCATTACACTCACTCTGTCTGCGCTCCGACACGAGGGGCTTTCTTGACGGGACGTTACTCGTTTCGCAACTGGATGGACTGGCGCTCGGAAGACTTCGGTAAGCCAAGCTATCTCGCCAAGTTGGGACTGACGCTAGCGCACACTGAAGACGGTGAAGAAACACGACGCATCCATGCTCTTGAAAGTTCGGAACGAACTGTGGCTGAGGCGTTGAAGGATGCTGGCTATTTTACCTCGATCTGTGGCAAGTGGCACTGCGGTGAATGGCTACCCGAGCATCTACCAATGGGACAGGGCTTCATGCACCAGTATGGCTTTTACGCATGGGGAATTGACTATTACAATAAATCTATTGTCCACAACGCACCGGCTCGATTCGCCGTGTTTGACTGGCATCGTAATCAGAAGCCGGTCTGGGAGGAAGGCTATGCGACGGATCTACTTGCCGACGAAGCGGTTCGTGTCATTGAGGAGTCAACGGGTCAACAGCCGCTTTTTGTTTACGTCGCGTTCAATGCCGTGCATGGCCCGCTCAATCCGCCTCCCGGCTTCGAAGGTAATCCCGGTGAGCCGCTTGAGATCCGAGATGCCATGCTGGAAAATATGGACACGAATGTTGGCAAGATCATGAAGGCCGTCGAAGAGAAGGGAATTCGAAACAATACGCTTTTAATTTTCGCCAACGACAATGGTCCGGTGATGGAAGAAATGAGCGCGCCTTATCGTGGAACGAAGAACACTACTTTCGAGGGTGGCGTGCGTACGCCATGTCTCGTGCGCTGGCCTGGACATACAGAGCCCGGCAGCAAAAGTGATGAAATGTTTTTCATTGCTGATTGGTATACAACCTTCATCACCCTTGCGGGTGGAAATCATGAACAAGACACTTCGGTCGATGGCCTAGATCAAACTGATGTGATTTTCGGGGATGAGCCGAGTCCACGAACCGAGATTATTTTTGACGTTGAGGGAAGCGTCCGTGTGCCGACTATTCGCAGTGGTGACTATAAGTTGATGGGCGAATTGCTGTTTAACGTGGCTGACGACCCGTCTGAAACGACCGATATCTCGGAAGCCAATCCCGAAATAGTTTTAAAGCTGACCGAGCGCCTCAAACAGGCCGCAAGCGAGCGCCCACCGCTCGGTGATAAGCCACTGCTGATGGAGCCACCGCTGCCGTATGTTTACGGTCTTGAAGAAAACAAAAATGTGCCCCAGTGGCTCAAAGATCACGTCGATGCGATCCGTTCAACTCAGCCTAAGGATTGGGCGCCAGGCGAGACGCCTTGGCCCCAGGCTCCCAAGGGAATTAATGCGAGCAAGATGACGGGCGGCCTCGACGAGCAGGGTGGTGGAGAGAAGTAGCGATTTATCTAAGCGGCCTTTTTGCGCATTCGGGAGCCGTGAAATAGGGGATAGCCGAAATAGAACAAAATCCTTTTAAGGTGCTATTATAAAAAATGAGGTGTTTGGTTAGTACCGTATTTTCGTTATGTCTGCTCGGACTGATCCTCCATGCTGACGACAAGTCCTCGGGCGCAAAGACTAAAATTGTATTCGTGCTTGGCGAAAAAGAATATGGGACCCTGGAAAACGTTCCGAAATTCTTCGAGGACCTGCTTGAACCCGAGGGGTATACAGCGACCTTTATCGTGGCCCAACCGGAGGAAGAGGTGCGAAACGATTTTTCCCATCTGGCAGAGGCGTTAAAAGATGCAGATCTCGCCTTTATTAGCGCTAGGCGACGGGCGCCGGAAAAAGAGGATATACAAGCGCTGAAAAATCATGTGGCAGCGGGAAAGCCGCTAGTCGCGATACGGACATCAAGCCACGCCTTCCACTTGAAAGGGCAATCCGCACCGGTTGGTCACGATGTGTGGGAGGAATTCGACCCTGAGATTCTGGGTGGTAATTACAACGGTCATTACCGTGAGGAGTTGGCAACGATCACCGTTGAAAAGGGAGCTGAGTCACATCCTCTACTAAAGGGTATTGGAGAGTTGCCAAAGTCGAACAAGCTGTATCGAGTAAAGCCATTAGCTGATTCAACCACCTTATTACTCAATGGAAAGATCGAAGGGCATGAGATAGAACCAGTCGCCTGGACCAATGAGGCCGGTGATAATGCGGCGAAGATTTTTTATACTTCACTGGGGCAACGGTCTGACTTTGAGAGTGCAGAATTTTGCCAATTTCTCAAACAGGCCATCGAGTGGGCGCTGGACTGAGAATTCACGGGTTAAGGTGCTGCTTAGCAAACTTGATGTATTGCTCCCAGTCGTAGTCGGTCACATCGTGCCTGCCGGTTCGGATGTGGTAGCCGATCTGACCATGGATTGGTTGATTTACTTGAGGTATCTCGGTTGCGGGTAACCCTTCAGTTCCCAGTAATTTGTAAACCGGTGAAGCGTGGAGGCAGGAAAGAAACTCACCCTTGGGGTCAGCCCAGCGATCTTCTTCAGCGCTTGCAACGTAAAGCGGTCGCGGAGCGATCATGGCCAGTAGCGTGTGGTTATCAAACGGCATAGCGTCCTCGTTGTTGGCGTAGCGATCGAAATTATCGCAAAACCAATGGGGAAATGAATGGGTTATTTTCGAGACGGTTTCTCCAATCTTACGACGTGAAAGGGCGGCGCCTCCACAACCTGAATTATTGGAAATAACGAGAGCAAAACGGCTGTCGCTGGCGCCTGCCCAAAGTGAAGTTTTACCGAGCCTCGAGTGGCCAAAAACGGCGACCTTGGTGGCGTCAATCTCCACAATCTCACTCTCAATTACATCGAGAATGCGACTCAGAGCCCAAGCCCAAGTTGCAATGGAAGCGGCTTCATGTGGAGCGGGCTTTCCAAGTTGAGCATGAACACCATTTTTGAAACCGTCGTCCTGATCCGGGTCGACGTCGCCGTAGTAGACGGTTGCGAGGGCAAATCCGTTGGTAAGGATTCGTTCTACGGGCCACCGGCTCGAGCTTGCGCCGCGGTCTTCAGCGCTGGCACGATTATCTTTTTTCTTTCGCATCCAGCTATTGGTCAACTCGATATCCGGATCATTGAAGACTGAGTGATTACCGGAAAAATTGTAGCCGAGAAAAGCAGGTGCAGGTGCAGCAGTTGAAGCATTAGCTGGCAGAAACAGGCTAACTTTAATGTCCTGCCCGGCCAGATGAATTGTAAGTTGTCGAAGCTTGCCCCGTCCGTTGAGTATGGTTTTGTCAGGAGAGCTAATGAGGGAGCTGACATTAACGTCAGTAAAAGATTTTGGAATCACGCCGAACATTTCCCGTCCAAGCATGTCAAGCCACTCAATGCGTTTTTCCGACCATTGCTTTGCTTGTGTCACACCCTCAAGGGGGTTGGGTAGCGCATAGTCTGGGATAAGAGACTCGTCGTAATTAGGTTCAAATTTCTTATCCTCGGCTATCATGACAAGGGGAGACAATGCGGCGATAATCGCGATAATATATGATCGCATAGGTGATAGGTTAGAGATCGAGAAACCGTGACTCAATCCAGAGCTTGACCGAATCACGCTATTTGTCGCCATGAATGGTAAACGACCGCTAAGAGACGGGCAGGCTCGGCCGTCGTATAACTGAAAATGAAATCTTTGCTGAAGCACTCTTTTTGGCTCGCTCCTTTGATCGCCTTTGTTGGATTCGTTAGCTACTTTACTGTTTTTGTCCAATTTCCTTCTCTTCGGGATGTGCCATGGGTCAATCTTCCGTCTGTGATATTGGCATCAAGTTTTGCTGTTTGGGGTTTGGTCAGTAATTGGAGCATGATTGGAAACGGGAGACGGATCCTTCACCTTGGAGGAATGCTTTTTGCAGTGGGGATGGCCGGATTACTTTTGTTTTACGTCTTTTTTCTTTCATACCAGATGCCCGGACTGAGCGAAACGACAAGGCAATTAGAGAAGGCGCCTAACTTTACGTTGAGCGACGCGAACGGAGAAATGGTCTCGCTCTCAGATTTTCGTGATAAGAAAGTCGTGCTCTCATTTTACCGTGGGTTTTGGTGACCGTTTTGTGTCTCAGAGCTGCAAGGTTTGCAGACAGAAATCAGCAAATTTGATGATAAAGGAGCTGTATTGATCGGAATAAGCACCAGTACGGCTGGAGAAGTGAAAGATAAGATGTTGCCGAAGGGATTTACTTTTCCATTGTTGGCAGATCCTGAGTTGAAGGTGATTGACGCCTTCGGGCTTCGTCACGTTGCTGGTTACCCAACCGGAGGTGATGTTTCGAGACCAGCGGTTATCATCGTCGATGAGAAAGGCAATATTCAGGAGAAGCTCTTGACCGACAATTGGAGGGTTCGCCCCACGGCTGAAGAACTGCTTTCTCGGCTGTGACTGCTCACACAGATTAGAAGCCTCTATGGATGGTCGGATGGAGTCGGCTTTTCCAGAATTAATTTCAAGATGTCGCGAATATGAGACTTGAAGATGGCTCATATATTTAGATTACTTCGAGAGGAATGATGTCATGGTAGAACACCATAAATTATGAAACTCCCGACAATTTTTGCTGCACTCTTGATGCTTGGATCTGCCTCGTTGCAGGCTAATACGCGACCTAATATTGTTTTCGTTTTTTCGGATGATCACGCCACTCAGGCGATCAGTTGCTATGGCGGCCGGCTGGCTCAAGTCGCTCCGACCCCCAACCTCGACCGTATCGCTGAGGAAGGCATGCGGTTCACTCGCTGCATGGTGACAAACTCGATTTGTGGCCCGAGTCGCGCCACCATACTAACGGGGAAATACAGTCATTTGAATGGCTTCTATAAGAACGAAGCGACTAAGTTCGATGGCTCTCAGCAGACCTTCCCTAAGCTCTTGCAACAGGCCGGTTATGAGACGGCCATTATTGGTAAGTGGCATCTTGCGAGCGAGCCGACCGGGTTTGATCATTGGGAAGTGCTTCCGGGCCAGGGGAGCTATTACAACCCGGATTTCATTACAGATGAAGGTAGACACCGGGAGATCGGTTATTGCAGCGAGATCATCACTGAAAAAGCGAAAGTGTGGTTGTCAGAGCAACGCGATAAAGATAAGCCGTTCATGCTGATGGTGCAGCATAAAGCACCTCATCGAGCTTGGGACCCCGCGCCAAAATATTTATCTTTATTCGACAACGTCGAGATTCCTGAGCCGGATACCCTGTTCGACGACTATGAAAATCGGGGAACCGCGGCGAGGGAGCAAGATATGTCGATCGAGAAGACGATGACGCTGGGTCGCGACCTTAAAGTGAAAGAGCGGGATGAAACAGGGCAGTTCATGATGGCCTACAATCGTATGACGCCTGAACAGCAGACTCAGTGGGACACAGCCTACCAGCCCAAAAATGCTGCCTTTGTAAAGGCAAAGCTGCAGGGTAAAGATCTCGTTCGCTGGAAGTATCAGCGTTACCTAAAAGATTACCTGCGTTGCATCCGTTCGGTCGACGATTGCATTGGGGAGCTTCAGTCAAGTTTGAAAGATCTGGGCCTTTCGGAAAATACCGTTTTTATTTACTCGAGTGACCAAGGCTTTTACTTGGGTGAGCACGGCTGGTTCGATAAGCGTTTCATGTTCGACGAGTCCTATCGGACACCGCTACTGGTGAGTTGGCCTGGAGTGGTAAAACCCGGCGGTGTGAATCACGACCTCGTCTCTAATCTCGATTTTGCCGAGACTTTTCTCGAGATCGCGGGTGCGCCGATTCCGGATGACATGCAGGGAGGTAGTCTGGTGTCCATTTTGAAGGGGACCACTCCCGATGACTGGAGAACAACGCATTATTATCATTACTACGAGTATCCCGGCTGGCACATGGTTCAGCGTCATGAAGGCGTTTACGACGGTCGCTACAAATTGATGAATTATTACGATGTCGAGGAGTGGGAACTCTACGATCTCGAGACCGATCCC
Organism: Akkermansiaceae bacterium UBA1506; assembly: GCA_002323995.1. Classification (GTDB taxonomy): domain Bacteria; phylum Verrucomicrobiota; class Verrucomicrobiia; order Verrucomicrobiales; family DEV007; genus Arctic95D-9. The sequence continues at coordinate 38,544 of DCQY01000117.1, forward strand.
AAGGAGATCGTTAATCAGTATGATAATCCCGAATATGCCGACGTGATTAAACGCATGCATGAGGCGTTGGAAGCGCGTCGGATTGAGTTTGAGGTTCCAGAAAATCTGAAGCAGGATCTTACAGATATTGATCGTAAGTATCACTCGGATGAGATTCGAAAGCGCGGGATTGCCCGCAAGGAGGAGATGGAAAAGAAAGTAGGCAAGGCCAAGTCGAAGGGGAAGGCCAAGGTAAATCCTTGAAACTTAAAATAGCCAGAGTGCTGGCAACTACTCTGATGATTTAGCAACGGTCGAAATCTCCCGGGGGATAGCCTTACTTCCCAAGGGAGTTCTTAAGTATCGTGTCTTATGGTCCGGATGTCTTTCGATATTGAGAAGGCGGCATCCCGGTCAGTCGTTTGAAAACAACAGCCATCCGCTCGGGGTCGTGGAAACCGCAGAGTTCCGAGACCAATGAGACCGGATGGTTTGAATTGGCAAGCAGTTGCTTGGCTTGATTGACCCGCAACTGGCAAAGCATTTCCCAAGGCGTGCAGCGATAGTGTTCCTTGAACTTCCGTTCTAGAGTTCGCCGAGCGACTCGCAGGTCACGACACATTGTGCCGATGCTGATTGAGTCCTGCATCCGGTCAGAAAGATAAGACATGGAGCGGCGGAGCATAGGATCATCGACTGCAAAGTGGTTGGCTGAATGGCGGAGTACGACGCCGCTGGGAGGAATCAATCGGGCATCACTTGATTCGGCCGATTCACCATGGATGAGTCGTTGCATCGCTTCGCCGGCAACCTCGCCAATGGCATCCCAGGGAATCACGACGCTGGAAAGCATGGGGTGGGTGAGCCCGCAGACAAGGTCGTCGTTGTTGGCTCCGATCACGGATACGTCTTCCGGAATCTTGAGGTCGAGCTGCTGGCAGGCGCCGCAAAGGAATCGGCCGAGTGGATCATGGACAGCGAAAATGCCGACCGGCTTCGGCAGCTCGATGAGCCACTTTCGTAACGCCGGATTAGGGCGGACGAACGATTCGCTGTAACGGCTGTCTTCAAAGCCGGTGACGGTGTGCTCGGAAAATTCGGCGTCTTCACCGATGGCCGCCAAGAATCCGGCGACGCGTTGGTCTGAATAGGGCTGCCCGTTACCGAGGCAGGCAAAACTCTTCAAGCCGGATTGTCGAAAGGCCTGAGCCGCTTCGCGACCGACCGCTTCATCGTCAACGTCGACGCTGACGACACCGGGATAAGAAAAATCGGTATCGACAATCACGGCAGGAATATTGAGGCCCAGCTCGAGCAAGGCTTCGGTCTTGTCATCGAGCCACTCGGTAATGAGACCGTCCGGTTCGAGGTCACGGAGCAGTTTCTCCAGTTCTTTGATTGGTCGGTGGATACTCAAAATCCGGTAGTCGAGTTCCCGCCGGACGAAGGGCATCAGCGATGGCGTCAGGCGACGCAGGAAGACCTCGGACATGACGATAGCGACTTGGAGGCTCATGAAATGAGTTTGACGTAAATTGACAGAATATACACGCAATATGCGGTTTTACTTTGGCTGAAGTTGGTTAGTGTCAAGACCGTTAAAGAAGTACAAAGTCTAAACTTCAACCCTCTATTCTTATGCAATATTTCGACTGCGACAAAATTCAGTATGAAGGACCGGATTCTAAGAATCCGCTCGCATTCAAACACTACAATGCCGACGAGGTCATCGCCGGCAAATCAATGAAGGAGCACTTGCGCTTCGCTGGCGCCTACTGGCACGTGATGCGCAATGATCTGTCTGACCCGTTCGGAGCCGGTACGGCGATCATGCCCTGGGATGACGGCTCCAACTCTGTCGAAAACGCACTTACCCGTGTGGATGTCTTTTTCGAGTTTCTCGAAAAAATGGATATTGGTTACTACTGCTGGCATGACCGTGATATAGCCCCTGAGTTGAACGATCTTTCCGCCTCTAACGACGCGCTCGATCAGGTTGTAGCCAAGCTCAAGGAAAAACAGGCTGAGACGGGTGTCCAGCTTCTCTGGGGAACTGCTTGCCTGTTCTCTCACCCTCGCTATGCGCAAGGTGCTGCGACATCTCCGGATGCGAACGTTTATGCCTATGCTGGAGCGCAGGTCAAGAAAGCCCTCGAAGCCACCAAGCAACTCGATGGCCTTGGTTACACTTTTTGGGGTGGCCGCGAAGGTTACGCGACGCTACTTAATACCAATATGCAGCGCGAGCTGGATCATCTCGCGGCTTTCCTGCACATGGCTGTAGATCATGCGAATAAGATTGGCTTCGATGGACCGTTTTACATAGAGCCAAAGCCTCGCGAGCCTTCCACTCACCAATATGATAGCGACGCAGCTGCCTGTTTGAATTTCCTCCGTGAATACGATCTCATGGAGAAGTTCCGTCTCAACATTGAGACAAACCACGCCACGTTGGCGGGCCACACCATGGAGCATGAGCTAAGGGTTGCCGCCAACGCTGGCATGTTAGGCAGTATCGATGCCAACCGAGGTGATGAGTTAATTGGGTGGGATACCGATCAGTTTCCAACTGATATCAAACTCGCCACTGAAGTGATGCTTGTTGTTCTTGAAATGGGAGGCTTTACCACCGGTGGGCTTAATTTTGACGCAAAGCGTCGTCGTGAATCTCATGACCCGATCGATCTTATTCACGCTCACCTTGGTGGCATGGATGCATTTGCCCGCGGTCTTAAGATTGCCGATGCGATTCGTCAGGATGGTCGTCTCGCTGAGTTTGTTCAGACTCGTTACAGCAGCTTCGACAGTGGCATTGGTGCCAAGGTTGAGTCCGGAGCCTGCAGCTTCGAAGAGTTGGAGCAGTTTGCGATGGGTAATGGTGAGCCAACGCTGTCCAGCGGCCGGCAGGAGATGCTTGAGAATTTGTTGAACGAATTTCTCTGATTTGGAAGTCAGTCCAGAAATGTGGCTCGATAATCTTACAAATTGGGATCATCGAGCTACCATGGCTGAGTCTCTGGCGAGCTAAGTGGTTGAGTTAAAGTACGCTTCGCTGGCGCGATGAAGCGTTTGTCAGCAGGCCAACGGTAGGTCTTATTCCCAAGCTTTATGATGAACCGACGTCACCTTTTAAAGTCAACTGCTGTTGGAGCGGGAGCAGCTGTTTTTCCGTGGAAGCCATCCTGCAATGCAGCCGACGGGGGTTGGCTCAAATTCGCCGTGCAGCAATACAGCTTCAACAAGCAACTCAGGTCGGCTGAATTGAGCATGCTCGATTATCCCTCGACAGTGGTGGGAGGAACTGGAATCAAGGCGCTGGAGTATTATAATGGACACATGGAAGATAAGGCGGGTGATACGGATTTCTTCCAAGAAATTAAGAAGCGCTGCGATGATCTTGGCGCAGTGAATACCATGATGCTTTGCCGGAGTAAACCGGCTCTCGATTCTCCGGAAGCATCCGAGCGCGATTCTGCGATCGAGGGCTATCGGCCCTGGATGGAAGCTATGAAAATACTTGGGGGCCAATACATTAGGGTCGATGTGAGATCGGGAGGGGATGCCGAAGAGCAGAAAAAGCACGCCGTGGCAGGGTTAAACGCGCTCTGTGCGGTGGCGCAAGCTGATTACGAGATGGGGATCGTGGTTGAGAATCATGGGGGCCACTCTGGAAACGGAGAGTGGGTTGCCGACGTGATGAAAGCGGTCGATCTCGAAAACTGTGGCACCCTTCCGGACTTTCAAAATTTCAAAGATTATGATCCCTACCTCGGCGTTGAAGAGATGATGCCCTGGGCGAAGATCGTCTGTGCCAAGTCAAAGGCTTTTGATGATAAAGGTAACGAAGTGAACGTCGATTACCGCCGCATGCTCAAGATCGTGAAAGACAGCGGTTTCAGCGGTTACATCGGGATCGAGTTCGAGGGACATGATGTTGATCCAATCAAAGGCATCAATCTGACCAAGGCGCTGATTGAACGCGTCATGGTTGAATTGGCATAAAAGGGTTCGCTGGCCCAGCGGATCTTGGCTGTTAGGTGCTAGTCTGGGTTATTTCTGTAGTGGAGTAATCGCGCCTTTGACCGACGTGGTTGGGGGCCTTATGATCTAGATATGAAGACCGTTCTCCTAACCTTCCTTGCATTGGTCGCAGCGCCAAACATTATGGCTGATGACAAGGGAAAGATCATCGAAGTGCTCAGCGAAAAGCCGGCTCAACCCGAGGGCAAAGTGGTGATGACCGATGCGGAGTGGAAAGAAAAACTTACTCCTGAACAGTATCGGATCTTACGAGAAGATGGAACCGAGCGCGCTTATGGGCAGGTTTACGATGAGTTCAAAAAGCATGGCGCGGGGACCTATCATTGCGCAGGGTGTGGTGCTGAACTGTTCACTTCAGACGAGAAGTTTGACTCGAAGTGCGGCTGGCCTTCTTTCTACGATCCGTCAAAGGCAAAGAATGTGAAATACAGCACAGACTTTCACCTTGGTTACGCCCGAACGGAGGTGAGTTGCCTCGTCTGTGGTGGCCACTTGGGGCACGTTTTTGAAGGTGAGGGTTTTGATACTCCTACCGATAAGCGCTACTGCATCAACGGAACGGCGCTTTTGTTCGTTCCCGCGGGTGAAGAGTTTCCGGCGAAACAGAAAAAGGCGAAAAAAGCTGAGTAGGCAATTCGCATCGATTGAGGGGATTGAAGGGTTTCTTCTCTCTAGATCTTCAGACTGCAGTGTTGCAAAAAATGTTCCATGGATGTTGAGAGCCTTCATTGATGAATCGCCTAGATAAAGAGTAGGGGTATTTGGGATATCGAAACGATTTATGACGTCGTCGATTCGGACGAAACCATGGTATGATTTTGCGATGCCCTAGTGTGCAGAATGAACTATGAAATCCACCCAGTTGGCTGAAAATATGCATCGTAATCTCTGCGTGTTGTTCTCTATCGCTCTTGGGACGCTTGTTGGTTCATCCATTGTGATGGCCAAGGAAGAGCCCAAGCCGAATATTGTTTTCATTTTTGCTGATGATTGGGGTTGGGGTGATCTCAGCTGCCATGGTCACCCTTACGTGGAGACTCCCAATATTGACCGACTAGCTAAGGAGGGGACTGACTTCACCCGTTTTACGGTTGCCAGTGGGGTTTGCTCACCGAGCCGAACGGCAGTTATGACGGGTCACTTTCCGGCTCGATATGCCATTGATGGTCATTTTGCGTGGGTGCCAAGTAATGAAAGGCGTGGCATGCCGGATTGGTTGGATACGAATGCTCCCAGCCTTCCAAGATTTCTGCAGTCGGCGGGATACACGACCGCCCACTATGGCAAATGGCATTTAGCCAATAACATGATTCCGGATTCACCGACACCTGCCGAATATGGCTACGATGAATACGGAGCGTTCAACTGCTCCGGCGAGCAGATGCCGGTTCACGAAGATGCGATGCACACCAACGCGTTCATTGAGAAGGCGGTCGCTGACGGGAAGCCCTTTTTCGTCAATCTCTGGGTGCACGAGCCTCATACGCCTTTCCACACGGTGCCGAAGTATGAATGGCGTTTCCGTGAGATGGAGGAGGAGAACCGGCCCGATCAGATCTACGCATCCGTTCTGTCTCACGCCGATGATCGCATTGGAGAGGTTCTCGACACTCTGGATCGGCTCGGAGTGGCCGAAAACACCCTGGTGATCTTCAGTTCCGACAACGGCCCGGCTCGTGCCTCCAAGCCGGGAGAACTGGCGCTCAACTACGATACTGCCACCGGAGCAGGTTGGGGGATCAATGCGGCTAAAGGAATCACTTCAGGTCGAAAAGGTTATAAGGCTTCGCTGTTCGAAGGTGGAATTAACGTCCCGTTCCTTGCGCGATGGCCGGGTAGGATTGCGGCTGGTGCGACGGATGATGACTCGCTCATTTCAGCCGTCGATCTTCTTCCGACCTTTTGCGAACTCGCCGGAGTTAATCTGCCCGATGGCTATGAGAGCGATGGAGTCAGTCAGGTAGCTGTCTTGAAGGGCGAGGCGATCCAAACCCGCGAGAAATCGCTCTTCTGGAAGTCACTTTCACCTTGGCCGGCTCAGAAAGCCAAGCCTGATCACTGGGTGTCCTACGCGGTGGTGCATCAGAACTGGAAGCTCGTCATGAGCCGTGAAGGCGAGCATGTCGAACTCTACGACATCGTGTCGGATCCCTACGAGAAGGCCGATCTGAAAGAGACTCAGCCCGAGGTAGTGGCTGAGTTGACCGCGCTGATTGAGCAATGGAAGAAAACCCTTCCGGATGGCCCCAGCGGGGATGTGTTCTCGGTGGAGCGGGAAGGTTAGTCGGAAGAGGATTTGTCGCCACCTAAAATGGTTGCAAAGGTAGTGAGCACTTCGAGATTCAATCCGCCGCTTCTTCAAAGAGTGCCGGCGAAAGCCACGCAATTTCCCCGTTAAGACCGTTGAGTCCCAAAATTGCTCGAAACGGTTCGTGAAACGGGACCAAAAAGTTTGGGCAATTCTCTGTGATTCAGGAGTTTTAAAGTATGCCATTGCTTCGCACTGCACTTTTTCTGTTTCTTATCGTTTCGAACGGGCTACTGGTGGCCCAGGAGGAATGGGAATCTCTCCCTCCGACGAAACTGGGAGCAGAATTGGATGAGCAGGTCGAATCTCATCTCGACCTGACTTTTGGCAAAGGAGGCGATCGAGATCTGTTGCTGCATTTGTATCGGCCCCGTAACGCAGAAGGATCATTGCCTGCCATCGTATGCATTCATGGTGGCGGGTGGGGCAAGGGCGACCGTCGGCACCATGCCAACATTGCTAAAGCCATGGCGGCTCGTGGCTATGTGACGGTGACGATTGACTACCGACTTTCGGGTGAGGCCATTTTCCCGGCTCATATCCACGACTGCAAAACTGCAGTGCGCTGGTTGCGGGCCAACGCGGAAAAGTGGGGCGTCGATCCTGACTGGATCGGGGCGACGGGTGCTTCAGCAGGTGGTCATCTTGCGGCTCTTTTAGGTAGTTCGGGTGGTGTAGCCGAATTGGAAGGTGACGGCGGGCATGCGGAGTTCTCTAGTGTTATCCAGGCGTCGGTTCCCATGGGCGGACAGTCGGATTTCCTATCGGAGCGTAATCGTCAGATTTCAGCAGACCGGGAAATCTGGCAGGCTTTTCTTGGCGGATCACAGGACGAAGTGCCCGAGACGTATCGTCTCGCCTCTCCGCGGGCTCACCTCGATGCGGGGGATCCTCCGATTTTTTTCATGGCGGGTGAATTCGACGATCCCAGTACCTGTGGGCGCGAACTGCGTCGCGATGCCTTGAAGCTGGGAATTCCCACGGGGTTAAACGTGGTGGCCGGTGCCCCTCATCCGCTGCTGAACAAGCAGAAGTTTTTCGATATCGTTGTGGATCAGTTGGACGAATTCTTCACCCTGCATTTGAAGAACGAGGGAGTCCCTGAAATTAAAGCGTCCGGCGATGTGCCAAAGATTAACGGGAAATGGTCCCAAATCGGCGGCGGTTACGGAGGTAGTGAAGGACCACAGTGGATCATAGAGAACGGGGAGCCTACTCTTATCTACGCGGCGCATCATGATCACCTCGTGTTTCGCTGGTCACCCCAAAAAGGACTTCGTGTGTGGCGGGATGATTCTCCTGAAGCCACATCGTTTCGTCCCGACGGGAAAGGCGGTTACTATGTGGTCGAACAAACCACCCGTCAGGTCACCCGCTGGAACGAAAAAGGCGAGCGCACCGAAGTGCTGGCGGATCGCTTCGAAGGCAAACGTCTCAATCGCCCCAATGACCTGCGCGTGCACTCCGACGGAAGCCTCTGGTTTACGGATCCGGACTTCCTGTTTCGCCTGCGTCCCGATGAATTCAAAGAGCTTGAAGGGCAGTACATCTTCCGACTCGATCCAGAGAGCTTGGAGATCCGGGCCGTGGTGAAGGATGCCAACAAGCCCAATGGCATTGCGATCAACCAAGATGGCGACTCTCTGTTTTTCACCGACAGCACGTCGAAGAACATCTATCGAGCTGCGATTTACGAAGATGGCAGTGTGGGGAGACGCGAAATCTTCGCGACGAGCCAATTTGGTGGTCTTGACGGGCTCACGTTTGATTCAGAAGGGCGCCTCTGGAACGCGGCGAAGACAGATGTGAAGGTATATCAGCCCAATGGAAGCCTTCTGGGCAGCTATACTTTCCCTTCCAAACCCACAGCCATCGCCTTTCATCCGGACGGCTGGGTCTGTGTGACCACCCGCGACGCTGCCTACGTGGGGCAATTCTAATGAACTCCGTTTTCACCCTTAAAACTATCCAACAAACTATTAGTTAACCATGAGCCAACCCACTGAACTCACTTCATCGTTTTCCCGTCGCCATTTCACGCGCGGCGGTATTGCCACCGCGCTCGCAGCTGGTGTCGCCCCTTCTTTTCACCAAGCCCTCGCCCAAGGCGGCGGCAAAAAGCTTGGCCTCGCTATCGTTGGTCTTGGCGGTTACGCGAGCGGGTGCATTGCTCCGGAAGTGGCGGCTTGTGAACATGTCACCTTAGCTGGTGTTGTGACCGGGAATCCGGATACGAAGGGCAAAGAGTGGGCCACTCAATATGGCTTCCCAGAGGATGCGATCTATACCTACGACACCCTGGAGAAAATCGCTGAAGACGAGCGCATCGATATGGTTCATATCGCGCTGCCGAATTCCATGCATGCCGAGTATGCCATCAAGTGCGCCAAGGCAGGCAAACACGTCATGGTGGAGAAGCCCATGGCGATTTCCAGTGAGGAGTGCGAAGCGATGATCGCGGCAGCGAAGGAAGCGGGTGTGCTACTGGGGGTGAATTACCGCCTGCATTGGGAGCCTCATCACGTCAAAGCAATCGAACTGGTCAACAAGGGCGTGATCGGAGACATGGCCTGCGGCAACTACGAATTTTCCTGGGGCTATTCCAGAGGATTGGTGGGGCCGAATAAAGACAAGGTTAAGAAGTGGCTGCTCGATCCAAAAATGGCAGGTGGAGGTGCGCTCTTCGACACCGGCGTCTATCCGATTCAGGCGGCTTGTTACCTCACCGGCAAGGAGCCTGTTTCCGTGCGAGGATTTGCTTCCAAGGTGCACCCTGAATTGTTCCCTGACGGAGTGGAAGAAACGATGAGCTTTGAGATGCTTTTCGATGATGGCTTCCAGGCGCTTTGCCGGGCCAGTTACAGTCAGAGCTATCACCAGTGCACGACGCTGGGGAACGGGGGCTTCATTGAGATTCGCGGAGGACTCGGGGAAAACGGTCGTCCCGGAAGTGCCTTCACCCAGTCCAATGGCAAGCCCAATCCGAAGGCCCTTTTCCACAACCTTCGCGAGATCCCGACAGATCAAACCTTGCAGCAGGCGGTCCTGCTTGATGCTTTCGCGACTGCGATCAAAAATGGTGATGAGATCTTCAAGACTTCCGGTGAGATGGGCCTGCGGGATATCCGCATCGCGGAGAAGGTCTACGAGTCTGCGGCCAAGGGCGGCTTGAGCGTCGAGGTCTGATTCTGCAGAATCGATTCGCTTCTTACGGACCAACCCGGTTGGGTTTTCTATTGTCGGGCAGCTCATCCGGACTTGAGATTTACCCAATTTTGCGCCACATACCGCAGATGAAAACACCAGATCATAAGCCAGCCGCCAATGCCGAACTCCTTGAGGAGTTGGCCGCGAAGTATGGCACGCCTTTCTGGATCTGGGATGCGGAGGTGCTTCGTGCCCGTATTGAGGCGGTGGTCTCTACCACAAATGCGACCGGAGTCCAGGCCCGCTATGCGATGAAGGCTTCTCCGGCGACTCGTATTCTCAAAGAGATGCGGAGCGCCGGCGTCTGGATCGATGCGGTGTCGGGGAATGAGGTGCTGCGGGCCCGCCGTGCGGGTTACGCTGAGGGCAATAACCCTCCCGAAATCTGCCTGACGGCCGATGTATTCCGTGACAACGCGATGGATGCTGTTTTGACCGAGGGTGTCCTTCCTAACGTAGGTTCTCCCGGAATGGTCGCGGATCTTGAGAAGGCCGGATACACCGGACCAATTTCTTTGCGCGTGAATCCGGGCTTCGGACACGGCCACGTCAACGAGTGTGATACCGGTGGCCCGAGCTCCAAGCATGGGGTTTGGATCACCGAGGCCAATCGCGTTCGCGAAGCGGCTGAGACAGCGGGCATGAGAGTGGTCATGCTGCACGCGCATATTGGCAGCGGTCCGCAATTCGAGGAGCTTTACGAAAACCTGACCCACCTCGCCAACGAATTTGCCGAGATCGTTCCGACTTTTCAGGATCTTGAGGGCGTCTCTCTGGGGGGTGGGATTCCTCATGACTACCGCAATGCCGATGCCGACATTCCGGTGGAGCGACTACGTGAAGTCTTTGAGTCCGCTCAGAAGAAATTGAGCGAAGTGGCCGGGCGCGAACTGCGTCTTGAGATTGAGCCGGGTCGTTTCTATGTAGCTCCCGCTGCTTGCTTGGTGACGCGTGTCACTGACGTGAAAGATACCCAGTCCAATGCCAAGGGTGAGGGCGTGAGGTTTGCAATGGTGGATGCCGGGTTTGTCGATCTGGTTCGCCCGGCGATGTATGGATCTTATCACCGAATCACTCTGCCGGCGGCCGAGGGAAGGGAGGAATCTCCCGTCGTCGTCGCTGGTCCGCTTTGCGAAAGTGGTGATGTCTTCACTCGCGATGATTCTGAGATGCTGCAGCCGCGCGAATTGCCAACGCCGCAAACCGGAGATCTCATGGTGATGCATGACGGTGGCGCCTACGGCTATGCCATGGCTTCCAACTACAATTCTGTGGGCCGTGCCCCTCAGCTTTGGTGGGAGCTGGATGGCACCGTAGTTCCGTTCACCCGACGCGAGACGATCGAAGATATTTTGAAGCTTGAAGAAGGATGAGAGAGCTTCTAGACCGACTACTTTTTCGTAAGCCTAACGTTAACTAGATAGACCATCATCATGACCTTGCCGCTGGTGGCGGGTTTGACGCGGGCGTTGACGGTGACGGTTTGGTCAAGATGCTCAGTGACCTGTTCTCCGATCTCTTTGATGGCGTAATAGACTTGGCCATCGTTTGATTTTGTGAAGATGATACCGCCATCAGCGTTCTTCGAAAACACGCCCTCGGTCTGAAGGCGTTCGGAGGGGGGTGAAGTATTCTGGGGCGGTGCGTTGGCGGCCTTTTCTTTATGGGCCTTCAGCTCAGCCCAGCTCAGGTTCCCGTCGCCATTGGCATCTGCGCCGGGATTCTTTTTAAAGTAGTCGTCCTTCCAGTCTTCGTTCGATTTGATGGGTTGAGGAATGGATTCCGGGATGCGGTCCAGTAGCTGGGCTCGCATTGTTTCGAGCTGTGTGACGTGTTCGGGGTTGAGAGCGAGGTTGTTCCACTCGTTGGGATCTTCAGTGGTGTGGTAGAGTTCTTCCTTCTCGTTCTCGTAGCGAATATAGAGCCAGTCTTGGCTGCGAAGGGAGTAACTCTGGAATGCTGGGTCATAGTAAGTGGCCCACTTGTAGAGAGCGGTGAGGGCTGCGTCGGGGCCATCCCAGTGTCCGGCGGCGGGGTTCTCGAGCAGGGGCTTAAGGCTGTGTCCGTCGAGCGGGCGGCCCTTTTCGCTTTTCATGGTATCGCTGGGCAGGTCGCACAGATCGAGCAGGGTGGGATAGAGGTCGACTAGGGTGACAGGAGTGTCAGACGTTTGTCCGTTTTGGGAAACGCCCGGGGCGCGAATCGAAAGCGGCACGCGGGTGCTTTCTTTCCAGAGTGAGTTTTTGAAGAGATGATTCTTTTCTCCCATGCCCCAACCGTGATCGCTGGTGAAGATGATGATGGTGTTGTCCTTGAGTGAGGAGTTGTCGACGGCGTCGAGAATCTCTCCGACCAGATCGTCGACCGAAGCGACGCTGGCGAGATAAGCCTGGATGAATTTCCGGAGCGCCAGGTCGCGATCTCCGTCGTAGGAGGCAATGAGGCTCTCGTAGATCATTTTGCCGCGGTCGACCTCTTCATTGGTGACTGTGTGTTTAAAAGTGTCCTCGACATCGTCGTCGAGGATCTCGGGCAGTTCGATTTCGTCGATAGGGAATTGATCGAAGTATTTCTGCGGCACGATGAGCGGCGTGTGAGGGCGCACAAATCCCACGCCCATGAAAAACGGCTTCTCGTCAGGGCTCTCGGCGTAGTACTTCAGTTTCTCGACGGCCCATTGCGCATTGAGTTCGTCACCAGTGAGGTCGCGGTTATCGCCGGATTCGTAGCGAAGCGTGCGGGTTTTCTGCCAGCCGCCGGTCCGCCAGAAGAGACCGCTTTCCAGATCCAGCTTGTAGAGCGGACCAAAGGAACCGTCGATGGCGCCAAAGTCGTCCCGAAGGGGAGAGGGCGTGTTAGGGTGGGGCAGGTTTTTGCCATTGTCGTCGCAGGCAAAGGGACCGTAATCCGTAGGGTGTCCGATTTCATCCCACTCCTGTTTGTCGGCGTTGTGCATGATCTTGCCGGTGCCGAGGCTGTGATACCCGTGGGCGCTGAAGTGCGCCATCATGGTGCGGGAGTGGCTCAGGATTTCGTTCTCTGTCCACTTCTCGAATCCAAAGACCTGCGAGGTGTGCGGGTAGAGTCCCGTAGCAAAGCTGGCCCGGGAGGGATTGCAGATGGGAATGTTGCAGTAGGCTTCGGTGAAGGAAACACTGCTGTCGAAAAGACGCTGGATATTGGAGGTTTGGGCCTGAGGATGGCCGCCGAGCGGTTCGATGTAGTCGTTTAGATCATCGCAGACGATAAGAAGCACGTTGGGACGGTCATCGGCTTCCGCAGGTTCATTCGTCAGGGCGAAAGCGAGGATGGTCAGGGCAAGCGAAAGTGATTTAATAAATCTCATAGTCTCTAACCAAGTAACACTGCTCCATGGGGTCAAACCTAACGAAAAAATCTTTACCATTGAGGTTTAAATTTTGTTGGAGTTGAGGCATATAATCGAAGTATTGATTTTCAAGGGCCTTGTCTTTCTCGCTTGTTAGGGGTCATCTCCGGTAGGACGTTTTTCTGGTGAACGGGAAAGTAGACTAATTAAAGTGATTTATCTTGTTAGGTTCTTGAACTCAGGAAGTCATAAGCTTATGCGACTACCCATTTTTACACTAGTTTTTCTCGCTTTCGTTTTGATGAGCTGGCCTCTGACCAGTGTTCAGGGTCGTCCCAACGTTCTCTTCATCATTGCTGATGATCTTAATGACATGCCGCTGCATCCTGACGGCAAGCCCTACGTCCCAACTCCGAACTTCGACCGATTGGCGGCGCGTGGTGTCAGCTTCACCAATGCTCATTGTAACGATCCAATTTGTGCGCCTTCCCGGTCGAGCATGATGACCGGAATCTACCCGCAAACTTCCAGCCTTTACTGGTTTGAGGATTATCGACAGAACGCCATTCTCAGCAAGTGTGTGACTCTGACCGAACATCTCGCTACGAACGGTTATGGCGTCTATTCAACCGGCAAGATTTATCACGGCAATCAAGATCCGAAGCAGTTTATCACCGGCTTTGGATCGGGTGGCAGTATCGGACCGTGGCCGTGGGATGGCCGGAAGCAAACCAAGCGTGGATTGATTCCTCACCCTGACCAGCTCTACTTTTACGCCGACGATGCGGATCCCGACATGGATTACCAGTGGGAGCATACCTTTGGCCCTCTTACTATGATTCCGCACTACCCGGCAGACCCCGCCAACGGGATTCCGGGTTACAAAGGATGGACACTTTCCGGAGAGCCCTGGCGTTACGTGTCAGACGATGATCGTGATCCCATGCCTGATGAAACTCATGCCGGGTGGACTTCGGGCATTCTCCAGCAACCACACACCGACAAGCCCTTTGCCCTATTCTGTGGTTTCAGTCGAACACACACACCGCTTTATGCGCCAAAGAAGTATTTCGATAGGTTTCCTCTTGAAGAGATCGAGATGCCAAAAGCTTTCTTAGAAGGTGATCTGGAGGATTGCGCCCCAACGCTGGCTAATACGAGTCTTTATGCTTTTCGTCGTTACCAGATGCTCTTCAACCACGAAGACCAGCCCCATTTATTTAAACAATATCTCCAGGCCTATATGGCTTGTGTCTCCTTTGTGGATGATCAGGTGGGGGCGGTTCTTAATGCTCTTGATGCGAGTCCTCACGCGGATAACACGGTGGTTTTTTTGACGAGTGATCATGGGTTTCACGTAGGCGGAAAAGAGTCGATCTACAAACAGACGCTTTGGGACAGTGGCACTCGTATTCCACTTATTATTGCGGGGCTTAAAGGGATGGCCCAGGGCGTGACCTGCCACCAACCCGTTTCCCTGATCGATGTTTTCCCTACGTTCGTCGATATCTGTGGCCTTCCTGACCACCCTAACGATCAGGTAGGCCGCTCTAGATACAAGTTGGAGGGTCATAGCATTAAGCCGCTCCTGTTGGATCCAAAGGGTGATTGGTCTGGGCCGGAGGTAGCAATTATGGCGCTGCCGGGTAAAGACCATAGCCAGCATCGGGAGCACGTTGGAACGCTGTATCCGCACTTTTCGGTGCGTGCCAAAGACTGGCGCTACAGCCTGACTTCAGATGGGCAGGAGGAACTTTATCATTACCCCAGCGATCCCAACGAGTTTACCAATCTGGCCGATAATCCCGAGCATGCTGAGATGAAAGCAGCGCTTCGCGCGCAACTCGTTGTCCTGCGGGACGGAGATCAGTGGAAAGACTATGAAAACCTTCCGAAAGAAGAGGTGTCTGCCTTCGAATTGCTCGCCGAGGTGAAGGGTGGCGCTGAGTTGAAAGTGGGGAGTAACACCGTTGCGAGCGTCGAAACAAACACTTGGACTCCCATTCGCGTTCGTGTGGCTGGAAAGCGCAGCCAGGTGTGGTTGGACAACAAGGTTTACTCCGACGAGGTTGGGCAGAGTGATCTGTCGGCGGGTAAGCTCACTTCGGATGGGGCCGAGTGGCGTCAAATTCGGATTCGGAAGCTTTAGTAAGATAGACTCAACCGAGTTGAGTGTCTGGCCAAACAGGGGTAGATCACCGGTATGATTCGTCGTGTGACCTTTCAGCTTCTGGGGTTGTGGTGCCTGTTGATGGCAGTCGCTTTCTCGATCTGGTATATCCCACGAAGCAGTTTCTTTCCCCACGCTTCGTTTGGCGCCGTGCTGCATGAGGAGACTTCGGAGTATTCGCAGATTAGAGTTCGAGGAGACGATCAAAAACGCCACCTCCTCTTTGTTTCGGACGTTGGTGTGGAGCAACTGCAGTCCACCATTGATTTGGAGAATCCAGGGCAGTTGCAGGTTGCCTACACCAAAACCCTCTTCGTTTCGCTCCTGTTCAAGCAGCGACAAGAGCGGGTCCTCCTGATTGGACTTGGTGGAGGTGGTATGGTTCGCTTCGTCGAAGAAAATTTGCCTTCGACTTCCATCGAAGTTGTGGAAATCGACCCAGCCGTGGTGCGTCTTGCCGGTGAGTATTTTGAGACAAGCGATGGACCACGGGTCACGATACACACGGAAGATGCGTTCGATTTTGTGGCGCGCCGACACGAGCCTTTCGATGCTATCTATCTCGATGCGTTTCTGCGCCCTTCGGTGGATCACAATCCTGACGGAAAAACGGCCCGGCTAAAAACGGTCGAATTTCTCGAATCGATGAAAAACCAGCTAGTTGAGGACGGAGTTCTTGCCTGCAATTTGATTTCATACAGGAAGACGACCCCTAATGACCTGGAAGCCCTGAGAGAAGTGTTCGCAACGGTGGAGCAGTATGAGGTTCCCGGTAGTGGGAATTTGGTGGTGATAGCCTCAAAGAGGGAGGTGAAGCGAACAGAAGAAGAGTGGCTCAGAGTGGCTGCAAGGCTTGAAACTAGGGTTCCCGCTCTCGCTTTTCAAAAGTTCGTGGCCGACCAAAAGCGGTAACGGTGATGTTAATTTGCCTCAAGGATCTGGTTGGCTGCGCGCAGTCCCGAGAGAATAGCTCCTTCAATCGAGCCGCTGGTGGTGAAGTCACCGACACGATAAACCGGCCCCGTTTGCACCTCGCTGGACTTATGTCCCGGGGGCGTGACGGGAAGAGCCTTGCGGATGAGTTCGCTTCGAAGTAGCTGCCATTCCTGGGTGCTTTCCCCGAACCAGTCCGCTAGTTCGTGACGAATCTTTTCGGTGAATGGTTCGTCAATGAGATGTTCTCCTAAGACCGAAAGGCAGACGAGTGATCTGCCATTCGGTGCGTAAGACGGGCTCACCTCGGAAGGGATGCAAACGTTATTGATGAGACCCTCCCGGTCCCCTTTGAGGGCAATGATAGGACGATCAAACGGGGGGGAAGGCGCGGCAAAATGGAAGCAGATCGTGCTGTTCCATTTGGGAGAGGGCATTCCCTGCATCAGTTGGCCCGAGGACTCGCCGTCCGCTGCGAGAACAAGTTGTTTGGCAGTGTATTGCTCACCGAGGGAATGTGCCGTGGTTCCTTCGATGGAATCAACAGGTTGGCGGCAGTGGATGGCTTCTTCAGGAAGCCGCGCTGCCAACTGTTCTGGGATGGCTTGCATCCCCCGGGACGGAAGGGTGGCAGAACCTTGGGCAAACATTTTGAAGGTGAATTCGAAGATACGGCTAGAGGTGGTTAGCTCATCTTCGAGAAAGATGCCTCCGTAAAAGCTCCGGAAAAAATCCCGAATCATCTGGTCAGAGAAACCGAAGTGCTTGAGGTAGGCATGAGTTGTGAGTTCGGGGGATGACCAGATTGCATGGAGCGGTTTCTTGAGCAGCGTGAATCGAAGTTTCGCAACCAGCAGTTTGTCTTTGACCGTTCCAATCGGGGCAAAAGCGGAACTTAGCAGCGCCATGGGGCGCCGGAAAACATCCATAAGAGAGTGCAAGGTCCCATTTTTCCAGACAAGCGCGCCTGGCTCGAAAGGGCGGAGGTCAAGGGCGTCGAGATCAAGAAAGTTTGATGCTTCGGGGTAGGCATCAAGAAAGACTTGGAAGCCGCGGTCGAGGCGGAAAGAATCGATGTGGTCAGTTCGAACCCGTCCGCCAATTTCATCCGACGCTTCGAGAACAATGACTCGCTGACCGGCTTCGTGAAGACGGACGGCGCAGCTCAAACCGGATAGGCCGGCGCCGATCACGAGAGTATCCCAGTGACTGGATGGGAACGCCTTGGGGTCGGAGAGATTCACCATGGAAGCAGTTACGAGCAAAGGTGCCGGTGGGTTCTGTTTTTGGAAGAAGAATAGCAAGCTACCGCCGAATGATCAGGCCAGCTAACTTCATTTGTCTTGAACTGGCTGGTAATGCAAATAACTTGCAATAATGCCAATCAATCTTCGATCCGAGCGTTTTCTGCCAGCGCGAGAGATTCCTGTGTCGCGGTTGCGCGCTCTGTTAAGGGATTATTGTGATCTGCTTGGGCAGCAGATGTATTTTTGGGGGCGCGATGTGATTCATCCCCGAGGCAATTTGCTCTGCGAAAACGGTTTTGATCGAAGGGCCTCTGAGGGACTTGAGGGCACGAGCTGTTATCGCAAATATCTGGATGGAGGGGTAGCGGTTGAGTTGCACGGGGCTTGCGCGGGTCTCTACGATCTGGACGAGCCAGATTCCGGGCATTTTCTATATATTCGTAACAAGAAGCGTTGTTTCCTTTACTCGGCTGACGCCCCTCCTGCACCCGGAATCTACGCCATGGAATCACTCGCCAATGGTCCGGCTCTTGATCTCTATTTTTCTAGCCTTCGTTTCCTCGATTGGTGGCTCGAATACGAGTCATGGATTGAGAAACGGACCGATCCCACTTGGCGGCATCAGTGTTACGAAGCTTTCTCCAGTCTCCCGGCTTCTCGTCCTTCTCTCCCCCCGCGGGAAGCGATTCTCTGGCTCTCTCAATATCGGAGAAATCCCGGTGGAATCAGTCGCATACGTGAACGGATACGCTCGATAAAAACCTAGTTGGAGAGGAATTACGCCGCATGGTTTTGAGTCAGTCCTCGTTTTCTCGATCTTAGGGACGGAGGTATCAGGTGGGATGAGTCTATCCCGATAAATGATTCGATTACCTCACCCTTTAACCAATGATATAAAATTGTTTGCTGTAATATTCGGCAGCGAAGGTGGCTACGCTGAAAGGTGTATTCGGTAGCAGGGGCAGGGGCAGGGGCAGGGGTGACGGTAAGATCTCATTTGACGGAGATGTGGATGGTGCACCTCGGATATGCTATTGCCACGACTTAAATTCTGTCGTGAAATAGTGGGTAATAGCCCCTTTGGAGGGAGTGTTGATGTGATGGAGAAATCGGAAGCCCATAGTTCGGAAGAACTTTTCGTTCAGTTGTTCGCCCAGAATGAGCGTCACATCCGTGCTTTTGCTCGCTCCATGGGGCTTGATTGGACTTCCGTCGACGATGTTGTTCAGACCGTTAGCCTCGTGATGTGGCGTAAGTGGGATCAGTTTGATCCAGATACCGAGTTTATGAGGTGGGCGCGGGTAATTACGCGTTTCGAAGTGCTTAAGTTTCGGCGCACGATGGCGCGGGACAGGCATATCTTTCAAGGTGATCTAATGGATCTGCTCGCTGATGCGAGCGAGGAAAGGGAGGCCCGGGTATCCAGCGAGCATTACATTGAATGTCTCCATACCTGCCTTAATAACCTGCCCGAGAGGTCACGGGAATTGATAAGGGCTGCCTACGAAGGAGATAAAAGTATCAAGGAGGTGGCCGTCGACGTCGGTAAGTCGGCCACAGCGCTATACAAGGCGCTAGATCGGATCCGCAACAAACTCCAAGCCTGTATTGAAACGCGGCT
>DCQY01000117.1:57736-65443 GCA_002323995.1 Akkermansiaceae bacterium UBA1506
GAGCTTAGTGGGCCTTTAACAGTCGATTTGCTTCGTCGAGTAGAAGTCTTGGTTTTTCGAAGGTGGAATGACTGACATGACTCCATAGGAGGCGACCATTGGGGCCGATGAGAAAAGTGCCGTGCATGCCTCCATCTTCAAAATCATCGTAGACTCGGTAGGATCGAAACAGGTCCTGGTCTGGATCCGCTAGCACCGGATAAGGGAATTTTGCTTTGAGCCTCTGTGTATCCAGAGTGCTAGAACTGAAAAGTTTGGCGAGACTCTCGACTGAATCCGTTGTGATAATGACTGTCTTAATGCCTGCGGCTTCATAGGCTCCCTCGTATTTTCGGAATTCATCGAGTTGGCGGGTGCAGAACGGGCAGGTCACACCGAGGACAAACTGAAGGAGAATGGCGTCACCTTGGAACGAAGCGAGTGAGTGTTCGTTTCCGGTATAATCAGAAAGAGAAAAGTCAGGGGCTTCAGGGATCTCCCAGTGGAGTGGACCCAGTGAATCGGGATTGGCTGGAATATTGGGTTTCGAGTTCGCCCGCGGTATGTTGGACCAGGCGGGTGGTAACTGCATGTGCTGAGCGAGGGCGTTCAGTCTCTCGATATGTGGTAGGCTAGAGTCGACACTGAAAGCGTCCGTCCGAAATTGCCGATTAAATGCGGCCATGGCCGGGACAACTTCACCGGCAGCGAAGCTAAGCTCACAGAATGTGGCAGTAGGCAACCACTGTCCCGGGAGTTCTTCCATGACTTCACTAACAAGTTCGAGACCTGCCCCCGAGATGCCGTGCTTTTCCAATTCTCTTGCCCAGATCCATGAGGGGAGAAAGGGAGGTGGTTCGCCAGCTTTAACAAGGTCTCCACCCAAAAGTTCCTGCCAGGCATCGAGGCCGTTGAGCAGTTTGGAAATCAGATCGCTGGCGGCCGCGCTTTCGACTCGGTTGGACCAGGCTTCAATTCTACGCTGTTTCTCGAGGGCTTCCTTTGGCCGGTCCAACAAGCACAAGGCTGCCGCATTCCAATAGAGCCAACGGGAGTTTTCAAGTGAGTCAGTGCCCGCTGGTTGAAGCAAGGGTTCGGATTCAAGTTCCTCAAGCAGGACTTCAGCCATTCCAGCACCGAGGCGAGCTTCTACCCAAAGCTTTTTGCCTTGAGCATATAGAGTCGGTTGAAATTCTGAACCTGGGGCCAAACTGCGCGGCATCGAGATCATGCGTCGTGCCCATTGGACGGCTTCATCGATTCTTCCCATTGAAGCCAAAGTTTCTACTAGCGAGGTGTAGTTCGATGAGAGACCCTCGAGTTTCGAGGGCATTAATAAGCTCTCCTGCAGTTGGCTATGGCTTATTCTCAGAGAAGTTTTTAGCAGCGGAATGGCATTATTATTTAGGCCGTTTGCTTTCCACGCCTCGGCTGAGTATCTCCACGAGTTTGGTATCGCTGGAGCCAGCGTTGGACTCACTTCTGCCGGTGCTAATGCGATCTCGGGACGCTCCTCCATCCATAGAAAAATCTGATAGTGACGGCTGGGATGATTCGGATCCGCCTCTGCGATTGTCTGCGCAAGAGTATTTACCGCAACATGGCTGGTGATGGGTGTCCCTGATCGGTATTTGTCCAAGGTCAACTGGCGCAAGAGGAAGGCCTTGGCGTTGATATCTTTGGGCCATTGCAGGACGATTTCTTCAAGGTCTTGAATGCGTCGACGGACTCGTTCGATAGATTCCTCGGCGCTGAGCGTGGGTGGGGGCGGCAGTTTGTCCGGGCCGTTGGGGCGGACCCCAAAAAAGCGTGCCGCGGATTGAATCCAAAGCTTTTCTTGTTCTGAGGTCTCATTGTTGATTCGTTTCGCGGCCCGGTTAGCAAAGAGCCGGGCTCGCCCTGGCCTTTGTTCGTTAGCCATAGCGAGGCCCCAAAATACCATGGGGTGATCCGGTTCCGAAATGAGAGCTTCTCTGAAGCTGCGTTCTGCTGCAGCAGAGTCGAGACCAAAGAGCAGGGCGACTCCCTGGTTGAAAAACTTCTGCGCCTCGGGTGAAATGGTGGAAATCGGAAAGTCAATTGTCCCGACACCCTCCCGAAGGCCGGGTGCGCGGGTTGGCCCGCGTAGAAACGCGACCTCCAAGGTGGCAGGAGCCTCGGAATCAACCTGTTCCAGCAAGGGTGCGAGGCAGGTGAGGTTGAAGTTGCGATACCCTTGCCCCTGAAGAATTCCAATAGCGAACCCCCAAAAAAGAAGAAGAAATGCTGTCAGGCGAGTTTGATGTCCGAGAGTGGTCACGGGATTTATCCTGGCTAAAAAAATTACTGGGTATTTAGAAGTACAAAACCTGTCGCAGATGGATCCGACATTATTGGCCGTTATCTTCGAAATTTTCAAAGTTCCCAAATTGAACGGGTTCTTCGATCATAATGTCATCCGCGGTTCCAAACTGACGGTCGACACCGGCTGAGCGAATCTCCATCTGATCGCGAGACACGGGATGGAATTGATAGGGTACCTTCCAGCGATCCATCAATTCGTTGTTGGAATTAATAGCAGGATGTGATGGATCGATAAACATCATTTGGTAGGGATTGTTGCCAGTAAGGGCTTCGACGACTTCCCGGTTTTCGCCCGCAATAGGATTCTCTCGAAAGATCTGCCGATACGAGGCGACCGCAGAGGTCAGGAGTTGAATATCCTCGACAGGTTCCCTTTCAGGATCATTTAGTCCGTCGAGTTGTTCGGCAACATCTGTCTTGAGAACTCGACCATCTTCCTGTTGCTTAAACACTGGTATGTTTAAGTCCAGCGCCAAAGGTTCCACTCCAAAAAATTCTGAGCGTATGACCCCTCTGGTTTCCGGTGGAAGATTCGGTGTCGGTGGGCGTGGTGCCGAAGTAGGAAGAGTGCCTGCCGAGGGAGGCCCCGAATCCATTCCTCTCTCAGGCCCAGAGGCTTGAGTAGGTGCAAGACTCTTGTCTTTCGAAGGACCAAACCTGATCGCCAGGATGACCACTTCGACCCCAATCAGCAAGGCAAGTGCGATGAAGATGAACTTCTTCAACTTCTTGGGAGGAGAGATGGTTTAGATGCCTGCAATCCAATCCATGTTCGCATTCGACAGGATCGAATTGAAGTTGGTGGGATCGTAACCGGCAGTAAAGGGATCAGCGAACCGTTCCAAATTCGGGAAAATCGTTCCAATTTCTGTATCGGCGATTCCAAGCCACTTGGCAATCGGGGCTGAGAACTGTTCTACCGCGCTGGTGGGAACCCAGCGGCCGCGGCTGCTTCCTGGTGTTGTCCAGTTTCCAGTAGGATTGAGATTCGGGTAGTAGCCGTAGACATTCTTTCCTCTAACATCGCCGCCCATCATGTAGACGTTAGTCCCCCAGGCGTGATCGGATCCCGAGGAGCCCGGATTGGATCCATTTGGAGTAAATGTCCGGTTGAAGTCGGAGTGCGAAGCGAGGATGAAGTCGTTGTAGTTAAAATCCCCTCCCAGAGTCGGCTCTGCAGCCAGCGCTTTCATGACATCATTGAAGGCTTTGAGAGCATTATTCAGCGTCGCCATGTTATCGTCGAGATCTCCAGCGACATAGCCTGCCCCGTTGCTGAAGCCTCCTTGATCCTGGTGGGTATCGTGGCCTCCGTAGGAACAGAAGAAAAGCTGTCGGCTATTTCCAAGGCTGTTGCGCCCTGCGATCATCTTAGCGATCGAAATTAGCTGACGCGAAAGGCTTGGAAGATTGTTCAGGGCAGTGCCTGAGGCTGGGTTAATTCCATTTTGTAGGATGAACGTTCCTTCGATAAAGCCCCACGGATTTCCGTTATTGTCGACCGCGGAGGGGTGGAGCCAAGAATTCGCTGCAGAAAAGGCGTTTCCGATGAAGCCCTCATTTTCGCGGGCTCGACGCACGACCACATTGTAATTCTCTTCAAAGAGATGGTCGTGGGTGTAGTTCATGATGTCCTGAAAAGCCTTGAGCCTGCGACCATTTGCATTTCGAATATAGCTGGTCGGGTTGCTGGCATCGGTGAGGGCGTTGGCATAGTTTGTGCCGTAGCCATTTAAGCTTATCGCTCCGTTATTGGTGACTGAGTATTGAGAGACGTCACCGAGAAGGCTCACCTGGTTATCGTTGATGCCGGAAAGTGAAACCGACATGGATATTTTTCCATCGGGAATGTTCCACGCAGGGTTGAGAAGATCAGCAATGCGCCCACTCCAGCCACTTTGAAACGGCTTGTCGGGAATGGAACTCTGCCACTGATTTTGCTGGTCGCTGTGCGAGAAGAGTTGAGGCGGGAGAGGCACGCTATTGTAGGTGGCTGCGGTGGTAGGGACAACGAGCGTGCCGACATTGGCAGCAAAGGCTAATTCGCCGTCGTCGAACATCGTCTTGAGATCTCCGAGTTCGGGGTGGAGCGCGAAATTTTCAGCACCTGCTGCTGCCGCCGAGTCAGCCGCCAAATTATCTGCCACGATAGCGTGTGGATCATTCGTCCCTCCAGGAGAGCTAAGGGGGAGAGCGAGAACTCCACGGTGCTGTTCGTAGTTGCTACGGGCAGGATGGCCGCTTCCCGGCATCAACATGTTATTGCCGTCAGTCGCTCCGAAATGGAAGAGAACGATGGCTGCCTTGTAGTCACCAATACTTGTCACGGTGTTCGCGAGGGCGCCTTCCATCAGGCGCATGTGGGCGAGCGTGTTAACAACACCACCCACTCCCATGGAAGCGCAAGCAGAGCGGGCAAGAAAGCCGCGGCGGCTCATCTCAATTTTTTTGTTCGGATTTCTCATGGGAAAGCTTTCAAATTTTGATGTGGTTTGGCCGTAGCTACTTCTGGATGAGAAATTCAGGGCTGGCAGTCATCATGTAAAGGGCAGCGCGAACTTTGCCCCATTGTCCGGTTTTGTTGGCGCTGTCGTTGTAGGTATCAGTGATGTAGTAGAGTAACGTTTCTCGCGGGTTCCGGTTGGGGAAATGGGTGATGTTATTGCCCTGAGTCGTCTGGGTTCCGTCATCCGATGGATCGATCGGGTAGAGGAGTTTGTAGCGTCCGGCGAAAAGAAGCGCGTCAAGATCGTCGATGAGTTGCAGGGCTTTGTCCTTTTCTAGATTCAGACCATTATCAGCTATTTCGGGATAATTATCGTGACGGTTGATCCAAGCCCAGTAATCGACAATGACATTATCATCGCTGTGATTGTTGCCTGAGTTCCCCAGCAGGGTCGTGTAACCGGCTGCGTCCGAATTCCCGTTCGTGCCGCCCATGGTGGTTCCTCCGAAACCGTTGGTGCCCCAGTGCGATGCCCAAAACACGTTGATGTTTTGGAAAACGGAACTCTCGGTGGCGATTTGGAATTCGGGCGCCACTAGTCCGTAGCTTGCGATGAGTCCGGCGGGCTGATAGTCAGGTAGGAACCAATTGAATACCGTAGGAGCTTTCAGTGGGGTCTGGTTTAGCGAACTGGTGCCGCCTCCATCCATGGCGTTGATTCTCATCAAGGTAGCGGGAAGGCGTGCAAAGGTGCCGTCGCCATTTGAAATTAATTGACCCGTGCTGTCGTAGGCGACTGCACCAACAAATTTATCGATCTCAGACTGAGGATAACCAAAGGTGCGAAGGTCTCCGTTTGAGGTTGGATTGAGTGGGTTGCGGTGGGTTTGATTCGGAAAATTAACCGGATCACCCGCAATGACGCTGGCATCAAACGTGACGCGCGACCGGCCTGAGATCGCGCGAACCCCTTGAATCCAAGCAAGAATTGGCTCTTTTTTCTTCCCGAATTCGGGATTCAGCTCGGTATCAGCAAGGTTTCGAGCTGCAGGATCGAGTAAGATGGCGCGAACTACTTCATCCAGTTGCCCGTTGGTGTTTCGCCACACTTGTGCGACGCGATAAATGTAAGGGCCAGATGGGTTACTCGTCACAAGGCGCTGGATTAATTTCCTTGAAATGAAGGCTGGCGTGCTCTGGTGGTTCACCATTGGGTCGGTCGACCACGAGGCCGAGAACGACTTCGGTGAGAGTTGATTTGTTTGGGTGCCGGCGAAGTAGTTGAGGACGTCGCGGACGTCTTTATCACCTTCGCTGGTATATCTGCCATCTCTGCTTCCGTTGTTGCTGATCACCTTTCCACCAGCGATAGTTTTGTTTCCGTTATCATGACGATTGTTATAAAACGCCATCGGGTAATTATAGCGGGAGGAATACCAAAGATTGCCCGGGCCTTGTCCATACCAACTGCTGTTTGGGTTGGTGCGATCGAGGGAAGGAGTGTCCCAATTCGTATTGTTGGCGCTGTTGGTCGACCAACTCATTCCGGTGAAGACTCTCGCAAGTTCTTTGATATCGTTGTTGGTGTATGTAGGGAGAAGGTTAAATTCGGTCTCATCCAACTTCACAAAGCCGTCGTCCCATAATTCAAGCAGTCCGATAGTGAAGAGTTGCATGATTTCACGAGCGTAGTTCTCGTCGGGTGGCACACCGGAGGAAGACTGGCTGCTGTTCTGAAGGTGGCTGAGATACTTGCCCATGAGGGGACTGTAGGTAACATCCTCGATTAGCTCCCGGTAGTGATCGTCAGCGTTCTCTGCTAGCATATCAATCCATCGGGCTGCCGCGATGTGATGCTGGCGGATGTTGTTGAGTTCTTCTGAGATCACAGTGATTTCTGAAAGCGCGAAACCAACGCGCTGTCTCAGTTGATCCTGAGCGCGGGTCATGACGGTCCACTGAACCCGGCGACGGTTGTTGTGGTTGGGCGATCCTAAAACGTTGCCGTCCAAAGCGTTCTCTTGCGCACCGGTGAGTGGGAAATTGGCGGTTGGTTTCTGCCAGGTGCCAGTTCTGAGGGAGTCGAAATTGGAAATATTTTGTGATGACCATCCGGGCCAGTTGTTGGGGGTAGTTGGCCGTGGGGAAGCTGCTCCATTACGAGATGAATCAAAGTAGCCGCGCAAGGTGAATTCCTGCATGTCCACAGCATGAAGCAAATCACGCACTAACGTCTGCGGCAAAGCCCACTGGGCCGTAATCCACGCATCATAGGCGGCGATACGATCCCCTCCGTGAACATTTTCGATCTGGTAAACTAACTCTTCGATGTCTGCCTCGGTTGGGCCAAAGGTGGCTTGAGTCAGAAAGCGTGCGACATCCCGACGAAGTTTATCGGGTTCGGTGGCGGGGTCGATAGGCTCAATTGGAGGAGTAGCAGGGATCCGATCTTCAGCGCCAGCCTCAGGAGAGATCGCAGAGGCTGACTGGCGTCGGTAGATCGCCCAGATTTCGCCGCTACCATTCATCATGGTGTGCTTGTTGCTGTAGAGTGGTGTGGTGCCCGCTGGATTTCCTTGTTTCGGGTTGTCGAACTCCAATGAGTTGATGAGATCCTGCTGCGTGAAACCTGCTCTTGGTTCGATCAGGTAGTTGTAATCCGTCACCGGGCCAATGATGGCGTTTCCAGTCTCAGTTCCGTCGTCTGTCACTGATTCGACGACAGGCCCGCTACCAAAGGTAATCCCGTCCGGTCTGAGAGTGGCACGGTGTAGATGGCTATTGGTTTGAGTGGAGGTCAGATTTTCAAAGAAATCATCCACCACAGCAACGCGATTACTGCCGTTGAGGACGAGGACTGAGGCTCCGGATGCGGAGGTGGCAGTGACGGCCGCTGCGTCTTTTGAGAAAGTTGCGATGTAATACTTGTTGAATTCCGG
>DCQY01000077.1:0-177 GCA_002323995.1 Akkermansiaceae bacterium UBA1506
CGCGCCCGAGGCAGCCGTCGGTGGCCCCATTGCTGCCTTGCGCGACGGAGACCCCATCCGCTTCGACCTTCTCGCCGGAACGATCCATGCAGATGCTGATCTCGATTCACCAGAGCGCCGGCCGAACCCGGCGCCGCAAAGTCAAAAGCGAGGTTACCTAGCCGACTTCGCCGCGAC
>DCQY01000077.1:571-6911 GCA_002323995.1 Akkermansiaceae bacterium UBA1506
CCATACGGTCATTATCGGCTGCCATACTGAGCATAAACATCGCAGCCAAAGCGAGTCGTTTGGGGGACACATTTCGTGGTAAAAGGCAGAGGCAAATCACTTGCAAATGGTCCGGGGGTGAACGTTTTTGGCAGCTCCCTAAAATAATTTCCAAAGCCCATGAAGCGATCCACTTTTCTCCGCCTCGCCCTCGCCGCATCAGCCTCTCCCGGCTTGAGCCGGTCATCGCATGCCGCCGCGGACAAACCACGCAAACTTGTGCTCATCGCTGGCCAACCCAGCCACCCCCCTATGATGCACGAATTCAGGGCGGGCACCATTCTTCTGGAAAAGCGTCTCGCAGAGGTTCCCGGTCTCAAGGTTGACCGACATGAATTGGGCTGGGTGACCGACGAAAAGACCTTCGATGATGCCGACGCCGTGGTTTGCTTTTCGGACGGTAATGGCCGCCACCCCCTGCTTCAGGGTGAAGGCCGGCTCGACAAAGCCGAGTCACTCGTGTCCGCTGGAGTTGGATTCGGCTGCATGCATTTTGGTGTTGAGGTGCCAAAAGAAACCGCCGGTTCGCAATTCCGCGATTGGATTGGCGGCTGTTACGAAAACCAGTGGTCCTGCAATCCGATCTGGGATGCAACCTTCGACCAATTCCCTGAACACCCTATCACGAGAGGTATGACTCCTTTCACGATCAAGGACGAATGGTATTTCAACATGCGTTTCACCGACGGTTTTAGTGCTGAAGGTCCGAGCGAGATTGATGGCGTTAAATTCACCCCCCTACTTGTCGCTACCCCCTCGGACGAGACCCGCGACGGCCCCTATGTCCACCCGAAAGGTCCCTACTCTCACATTCAGGCCGAAAAAGGGCGCAGAGAAGCCGTCATGTGGGCCGTTGAACGCCCCGACGGAGGACGTGGTTTTGGATTCACCGGAGGCCATTTCCACGTCAATTGGCAGAACGACGCTTTCCGCAAAGTTATCCTCAATGCCCTCTGCTGGGTCGCCAAAGTTGATGTGCCTGCTGAAGGCATCGCCTCAGCGCCGGTCAGCGAAGAGGAAATCAACCAGAATCTGGACGACAAAAAACCGAGAAGAGCGGCTGGCTAGATCAGATGTCCCTTTCCCTTTACGACACCTTCAGTCGCGAAGTTCGTTCGCTCCAGCCACTGGATGGTGAGACCCTTCGCTTTTACTGCTGTGGTCCAACCGTCTATGGACCGGCCCACATTGGTAACTTCCGCACCTTCGTGATGCAGGATGTATTCCGCCGCGTCGTCGAGGCGAGCGGGAGCGCCACTCGTCATGTCCGCAACATCACTGACGTCGACGATAAGACGATTCGTCAGTCGCAGGAAGAAAATCGCGCTCTGAGTGAGTTCACCTCCGAGTGGACGGCACGCTTTCATAAGGACTGCGATGCCCTTGGTATTTTGCACCCGCATGTCGAGCCGTCGGCGGTCGAACATCTGCCTGAGCAGATCGATCTGATTTCGCAGCTCATCGGCAAGGGGCACGCCTACCGCACCGACGATGGATCAGTCTATTTTGACGTGAATTCTTTTCCCGCCTACGGGAAGTTGTCGAGGCTGGCCGAACGAGAAATTACCACTGGCGAGATCGATCGTGAACAGTCTGACGAGTATGATCGCGCCAGCGCCGCCGACTTTGCCCTCTGGAAAGCGGCTCGCCCGGAAGATGGTCCGAACCACTGGCAATCTCCCTGGGGCCAAGGCCGCCCCGGTTGGCATATTGAGTGCAGCGCCATGGCCATGAAGCACCTTGGAGAAAGCTTCGATCTTCATTCGGGTGGAGTTGACCTCGTCTTTCCGCACCATGAAAACGAAATCGCCCAGAGCGAAGCCGCCACCGGCAAAACGTTTGCCCACCATTGGCTGCACATCGCTCACCTGACCGTTGAAGGGCGCAAGATGAGTAAGTCTCTCGGCAACCTCTACACCCTCGAGGATCTTGCCGAACGTGGGCACACGCCAATGGAGCTGCGCTACGTCCTCATTTCCGGATCCTATCGCCAGCCGCTCAATTTCACCTTCGACTCTCTCGCTGCCGCGAAGAAAAGCCTCACCCGGCTTGGTAATTGGCAGCATCGCCTCGGTGGGGACACTGAAATTCATTCTCCTGGCAAAGGTGATTTTGGACCTTTTGCACCGGTTCTTGAGGCGCTGCTTAACGACTTAAATACACCAGAAGCCATTGGGCGTCTGCATTCAATCGGGCGCAAGGTCATGGCCATGGCTAACGCTGAGGAGTTATCACCCGCCGAAACCAAAGCAGCCAGCGAAGGACTCAGTCTGGTTCTGCGATGCCTTGGTCTTGTCCTGCCTAACCCTGAGAACGCGCCCGCCACGAATATCGACGAACCACCTGCTTCGGTAAATAAACTTGCCTGCGAAAGACTAGAGGCCCGGCAAAATCGTAACTGGGAAGCTGCAGACCAGCTCCGCGATCAAATCCTTGAGGCTGGTTGGACCGTCCTGGACAACCCTGACGGTTTCTCCCTTGAACCGTTAGAGACTAAGACAGAAATCACTGATCACCAATCGTAGGTATGAGCGAAACCTCCATGAGCCCTTTATCATCGTCCGACGTAGCCGACCCTCAATCCGGCCAAGACGCCCGGGGCATCCCACTACAACAAGTTGGCATCGGCCGGGTTCGTTATCCCATCCTCATTTCAGGGTGGGAAAACGATGCCAAACGGCAACGAGAAGTCGATGGACTCTTCGACCTCACCGTCTCTCTGGCGGCGGCGAAACGCGGTATCCACATGAGCCGGCTTATTGAGTCACTTCACCAATGGGAAGGAGCGCTTGCCCCGGCAACACTGCAAAACTTTCTCACCGACCTAAGAGAGCAACAAGGTGCCGAGAGCGCCGAAATGAGCTGCCAATTTACCTGGTTTGTCGAACGACCCGCACCCGAGACAGGCAAGCCCGCGTTGCAGGGAATCGAAACGACCTGGCACGCAAGCCAGAATTCCAAGGAGGGCCAAAGCGGCTACACTCTCGCCATTCCGGTCACAACCTTATGCCCCTGCAGCCAAGCCATCAGCGACTACGGCGCCCACAGCCAGCGGGGGTGGATAAGAGTCAGGTTGGATTGGGACAACGACTCCGACATCGTGGCGCCCGCCGAAGTTTTCGAAGCGCTTCAGCACGCGGGCAGTGCCCCCATCTACCCTCTTTTGAAACGGCCTGATGAACGTCACGTCACGATGAAGGCCTTTGAACAACCCGCCTTTGTCGAGGACACCGCGCGCCAAGCTGCCACCCTCTTGAGGGAAAAACTTCGCGTCACCCGGTTCAGAATTGACGTGCGCAATGAAGAGAGCATCCACACACACGATGCCATCGCCGTGATTACCTCAGGCGATTCTTAAACGCATTCCGCCTCATGAAATTCATCCTCATAGGTCTTGTCCGCCTCTACCAGGTCGTGCTGGCTCCGCTTCTTCGGATCCTCAATGGTGGCCATGGTCATTGCAGGCATGACCCCACTTGTTCAAGGTATGCCATCGAAGCCCTGCAGGTGCATGGTGCCATCAAGGGCACTGGCCTCACTGTCTGGCGTTTGCTGCGCTGTCATCCCTGGGGAACCCACGGTTACGATCCGGTGCCCCCGTCAAAATCCAAAATCGCCGACAAGAAGAGGAGTTTCTCTCACGAAGAACCGTGCCTCTGCTGCAGCACAGAGACTTCGTTCGCTTCACAGAACAATAACTCACCAACAGAGAGAACTCAGGAAACTAACGAGTCGGTGCGAACAAGGGTGATAACCGGCCGGCGAGAGATAGCCTGAAAGAAGGGAAGGATCTTATTAGAGCGGCGGGATTGTGAATTCCTAGCGGTCAGTAACTAGGGCTAAGGTTTATCATCTTAGGTCTCACCCTCTCCGGACTTTTTCCTGAACGTGGCTCTCTCGAGGGCCTCAAGATGGGGAAGGATAAACTCTTCGATCTCGTCTGCGTCCTCTAGCACCATTCCCCAGAGATCGAGAAAGAAAACCTTTCCATCTTTCCGAGCCACGAACGCCATCCCGTTGATTTCGCCATCGACGGACTGAAAAGCAAATCTCGACGCGTCTCCCCACTCGAAGAGATCCGATTGCTCGTCGATTTTGATCGGATCGTCGTAACCTATGCGGTTGGCAAGCTTAAGACCACCCCACTCGATTCCATATGCCACGAGAGCGTCGGACTGCTTGGGTTCGTAGGTCAGATTACAGTTGATGTAGATCGACTCCTCTTCGTCGTTGTAGAAATAGTAAACCTGCGCGGAACCGTCAAAATAGCGCTCGGCATCCCACTCCTCTAGATTCTCTTTGGTCTCGATTTCGAACCACTTTTCGGCATCCTCGACCGTTAAGACGGCCGCCCTGATTTCATCGGAAATCTCCAAGTCCGAGGCAGAGAGCATAAAGAATGCAACAAAGGCCACAAGGCCGATCACCCCGAGGACGGCAGCACCGATGAGCCCGATGACCACGGCCAAGACCGTCTTTGTCCCGTTATGCGCCGGAGAAGGCGCCGGAGAAGGCGCCGTTTGAGCCGGGGGTTGCGATGGCGGCAATGAAGGTGGGCTAGGAGACCTCTTGGGTATTTCTGGGGGAGTGGGTTCCATTATCAGAAAGACTTTACCGTCAAAATCGAGGACGCAACCTCATAGAAAAACGCCCATCGGTCCATCCAATTTTGCCACAGGTGGTTATTTTTGCGGAACACCGATTTTTCTTTTCTGACTAGCCCAAGCCGAATACCGTGACGGCCGTTGGTCCATGCACCGAAATCGCTTTATCAACCCATGGAACTCTATTTGGACGCTTTGTTTGCTAGGATTCGTCTGGGGTAATTTCCAAAACTCGTTGCAGGCCGGCGAAGAACCGTTCCTAAATAAACAAGTGCTGTTTGAGGAAAAAACAAACGGCTACTCCGTCTATCGTATTCCCGGAATCGTCGTCACGGCCAAAGATACTATCCTCGCCTATTGCGAGGCGAGAAAATTGAGAGAAGCCGACCGAGGTGAAATCGAAATCCATCTGCGCCGCAGTACCGATGGCGGAAAGACCTTTTCGCCAGCCCAGCACGTGGCTCACATGGGCCCCAGGCTTCCGAGGAATCCTCATATGCCGAAGAGCAAACGAGGCAAAGACATGGGTGGCCCGGAAGAACAGACGGTGAACAATCCAATGGCCATCGCTGGCAAAGATGGCCTCGTTCATATGGTTTACTGCGTGGAATATGCTCGAGCTTTTCACATGGTGAGCAAAGACGACGGTCTCAGCTGGAGCGATCCAACTGAAATTACCTATGCGCTGGATCATTTGCGCAGCGAGTTGGACTGGCAAGCCATTGCTTCCGGACCGGGACATGCCATCGAGCTCAACAACGGCCGCTTGATCGTGCCTTTTTGGCTGGCTACCTACGAAGAAAATGCACCGTTGCGAAAAGCCGCCGGACTTATTTTTAGCGATGACAAGGGAGTTACGTGGGAAGCGGGAGACTTAGCAATTCGGGAAGGGGGAGAACCAAACGTCGTTCAGTTAGCTGACGGCCGGGTGCTCATGACCTCGCGCAGTTCGCAACAACGTCGCCTTGCAAGCTACAGTGAAAATGGCGCTACGAATTGGTCAAAGCCGCACCTAGTCGAAGACTTACTGGAACCGGGCTGTATGGCGGGGGTGGTTGCTTATCCGGGCAGAGATGGGATATCAGGCTC
Organism: Akkermansiaceae bacterium UBA1506; assembly: GCA_002323995.1. Taxonomy (GTDB): domain Bacteria; phylum Verrucomicrobiota; class Verrucomicrobiia; order Verrucomicrobiales; family DEV007; genus Arctic95D-9. The sequence goes on from DCQY01000077.1 coordinate 6,304, forward strand.
TGTCCTTCTGTTCTCCAACCCACACACAACCAAGCGCAAGCACTCAGGTCGGCAAAATGTCACGATCAAACTCAGCCGAGACGGTGGACTCACCTGGCCCTTGCAAAAACTGCTAGAAAACGGTCCCAGTGCCTACAGCGACCTCGCTGTCTTGGCGGACGGAACGATACTTTGCTTTTACGAAAGTGGAGAAACCCCTCCAAAGATTAAACGCAACCGTGACTGGGCTTATGCCAATATCACGTTGGCTCGCTTCAACCTGAAATGGTTGACTCAATAGACACACCGAAGCTCATTGAAGTTTTTCCAATCTTAAAACAGACACGTTGTAGCGCACGGAGGGCGGGTCGAAATGGATGGTTCAATTTTATCTCGCTTACAACACATCGTAATCCCTCCAAACTCAGTTAATGCGAGGTGACAACCAACCGAAGTGAAATAGCCTGACCACAGCGTGTGAACGAAGCAGTCATTCGGTGGGATTAAAGAAACAAATCAACAGCATTTTCAGGAATAGAAACGACAAGGCGCGGTTGCTAACGCTTCTGCAACATGCGAGTTTCCGAGTCATACGAAGCTGTCAAGACGACCCGCCTTTGAGCCGTCAC
>DCQY01000050.1 GCA_002323995.1 Akkermansiaceae bacterium UBA1506
ACGACTACTGCCTCTGACCCGAACATAGACCGTGTTCAAACGCCCGTGTGGCACATTGGTCGCAGCGGTTTTTACCAAAAAAAGGGCCTGCCGGAAACCGGCAGGCCCTCATGGTTCAGCAGAATATGCTGAAAGCTCCTAGCTTGAAAAGGATTGATTAAAACTCACCCCGAATCGTGAGCGCAGCGTTAACCGGAGCTCCAACGGAGATCTGGTGAGTGCTGTGCGAGTAAGGGTAGTAATCGGTGTCGAACAGGTTTTCAACATTTAGCTGAAGACGATAGCTGTCGGAAAGCTTGTAGAACACTGCAGCATCGACCCGAGTGTAACTCGGCATGATCGCATTGTTGCCATTATCAGCAAAGCTTTGATCCTGGAAAACCAAACCAAGGCCTACGCCAAGTCGATCGTTGACTGCATACTGATTCCAGATTGAAAACATGTGCTCTGGAAGTTCGCGAGGACGAAGTCCCTCAACACCGAACTGGTTCACCTGAGCGCTATCGAGGTAAGTGTAGCCCGCTGACACGAACCAACGATCCGTGAGGAAACCAGTTAACTCAGCTTCGAAACCAGTTGTTTCGGTATCGATCACGTCAAGCGTGGCAGGATCATTGTCAGCGACCTGAGGAGAGCTACCCGTCATTTCGAACAATGCAGCTCTCAAGCTGAAATCGTCCGCAAGGTCGTAATTCACTCCTACCTCAATGTTTGAGAATGTGTTCGGATCAAGGGCGTTATTGTTTCCATTGATGTTTGCAAACTGCTCACCGCTTCGGGGGATGAAGGTCTCGCTGTAACTACCGTAGACGGATAGATTTTCAGAAGGCTTACCAATCAATCCGAGGCGAGGAGAAACTTCTTCATCACGACGTGTTCTTACTTCGTTGCCAACGACATTGTTGACATGGATATCGAAGCTATCAAAACGAGCACCGAGAACAAGGTCAAGGTAATCACCAACCGCTATCTGGTCTTGAACGAAGACCGAAACAGTATCAACGGTGACCCGAGTGTCGTCAGCAATATCTGCGGTAAAATCGTTAGTAGAGATGTTGCCCGAGGTGTTGACGCCAGATCCCTGAACCAAGGCGAAGTTGGTAGCAGTGAAAAATTCCTGGTCGTCATTCGACCCGTCAAAGAGAGTGTTGAAACGATTTTGGTCAGAGGATTGGTTCACATACTCCGCTCCGATGAGAACAGTGTGTCCAAGGTTTCCTGTCTCGAACTCGCCCACCAAATCTCCGGAGATAGCGAAGTTCTGACGAACGGTCGTGTCAACGTATCCATCAATAGTAACGACATCAGTGGCTTCGTCATAACCAGCAGCGTAGAAGTTCTGGTAGACTTTGTCGTAGTCTCCGTAGAAGGTCGACACCCGAGCACTCCACTGGTCGGAGAGATCGTGGCTCAACGTCGCACGAATGGACTGAGCTTCAAATGTTGAGTAGTTCTGGTCAGGGTCACCAAAAACAGTCCCAGCGAGCGCTGTGACAGGTAGACCATTGTCACCGACAGGAATACCGCGGTCGATAAACTCGTAGAAGTCGTTATACTCGTATGACACGTCAAGACGAGTGTCTGGACCCAGAATGAAAGCCATTGTGGGATTAACTCCATAACGCTCACCGTCATAAAAGTCGCGGTGGCCCTCTAGGTGCTCCCAGAAACCGTTGAAGCGAAACGCTCCCGTAGCATCTGAAATAATCTGCTTACCACCCTTACCTCCGGTGATATAGCTATCTGAACCGAAAGAGATGTTTGAATCGATCTGGAAGAGCGAGCCGCCAAACGTATCGAGTGAAACATCAAAGCCGTTGAAGTCGTACCCGACTACAGGTGTCTTTGATACTCGATTCAAGATGCCGCCTGTGCCTCCGCGTCCGAATGTCAAAGCGCTTGGACCACGCAGAATCTCGACCCGCTCGACATTGTAGAGGGAACGATAATATTGAACATCATCGCGAACTCCATCGAGGTAGAAGTCAGCGGTTGAACGCTGTCCACGGAAGAGGATCGCATCGCGATGGCCTTCACCCTGAGAGTTTGCAACGCCGGGTGTGTAATCGACGATCTGACCGAGGCGAGAAATACCTTGATCGTCCATTCGTTCTTCGGAGAACACGGTTACACTCTGAGGAACATCAATGAGAGGTGTCGGAGTTTTCAAGGCGGTCACTTCATCAGCAAGGATGAGGGGACTAATTTCCACGGCAGAATCCAGTGATACTGGCGCCGGTGCTGGTTGTGCCGGCGCTGCGGCCGGTGCGGATCGCTCGCCTGTGACGATAGTGTTGTCTAATTCTTCCTGCGATTGGCCGACGACAGGGATCGTCAAGCCAACAATGAGGAAAAGCTTAGCCAAGCTACCTAACCGGCGATTCGTCAAGTGATTATCAATTCTTAACATTTTCATAAGAGACTGTCCGATAATCCGTTGCTACACTGCTGTCAAAAGAAATTGCGACACTGTCTCAATTTGCCCCTCTTAAGCGACAAGCAATCGCTAAAGTATGCTAATTTGCTGATTTTAAGGCATAAACGAGCCTACAAAGTAAGCCGAAAACCGACTTAAATGGACCGGATTGAGCCCTGCTCTCCCACCGAAGCCACTGGCAAAAACTATCCTAATTGGCTCGAAAACCTTCGTCGATCGATACGTAGGCTAACTTGGTCAGGCTAACCAGACAAGAATTTGCCTCTGAAAGGCGTTACCGCATTTAACTTCACCAACAAATCGTCGCTAGCTGCATGGGCGTTCACGGTGACGCCGAGGAAAAAAGCGTGAAGCGCTATGACACAGCCAGCAGCGGTATTAAGCGCGGAAGAATCAGGCTACACAAAGTCGTTGTCCTTTTCTAATCGACTGATGCCTACCGGAGCATTTTGGTGAAATGCAGCGAGAATTACAATCGATCGAGCAGCTTATCGTGGATGCCATCAAAACCGCCGTTACTGAAAACGATGACGACATCACCATCGAGAGCTTCCTGCTCCATGCGTTTTACGATGGAATCAGCACCCGGCTCATAGAATGCAGACGTACCAGATCCCCGAATGTCTTCCATGACCTTGTCGGGATCCAAGCGCTCTTCCTTTGAAAGCATATCTGCTCTCGCGACCTCGGCAACGCAAACAGCATCCGCCAGACTCAACGCCTCTGGGAGAGATTCCTGAAATACCTTACGTCGAGTCGTATTTGAGCGAGGTTCAAAAATGGCCCAGAGACGGGAACCAACATACTTTTTCCTCAACCCAATGATCGCTTGACGAATTGCTGTAGGATGATGCCCGAAATCATCCACCACAGTAATGTTGCGATCAGTAACACCCCGGACCTCTTGACGACGCTTGACCCCGAGAAACGATGACAAGCCCTCACGAATTTCTTCAGGTTTAAGACCGCCAAACCTTGCCGCCATGATTGCCATCGAAGCATTCCTGACATTAAATTCTCCGTTCATGGGAATGGTATAGCCCTCGCCATCAATTGAAAACGACGTATCTTCGATTCCATATTCTACTTCGGTGATACGGGCATCGCAGCTATCGGAAAAACCAACCGTGCGTGCCGGGGCATGGCCCTCCTTCGCGTAGACGTCTAGGCAGTGCTCGTCGTCCCCATTCAGGAGGAGCAGTCCATTATCTGGAATCAAACGCATCATATGCCCAAAAGTCCGCTTGACCGCGTTGAAATCGTCAAAAATGTCAGCATGATCGAACTCCACGTTGTTCACGATCGCTACTTCAGGGAGATAATGAATGAACTTTGAACGCTTGTCGAAAAAGGCAGAGTCATACTCATCGCCCTCCAAGACAACGAAATCAGAATCGGTAAAACGGGCCCCCTGCTTTAAATTACCGGGAAGTCCCCCGATCACAAAATTCGGGTTTCGACCGGAAGACTCAAAAAGCCACGTCAAAATCGAAGAAGTCGTCGTCTTACCGTGAGTGCCTGAAACCACGAAATTCCGCTTTCCCCTCAAGACCAGTTCTCTCAGCAGTTCCGGCAATGAAACGTAATGCCTCTTTTTGTTGAGGATTTCCTCAACCTCAGGATTCCCGCGGCTCTGGGCATTCCCAATGACAAACAAGTCGACATCCTCAGGAAGATTCTCCGACTTGTAACCCGTCAAAATATCGATGCCTTGCCGCTCCAAAAAGGACTTCATCGGATCATAGACATGCGCATCCGAACCCGTCACTCGGTATCCTGCCTCACGAAAAGCGGCCGCCACAGACCCCATCGCCGTTCCGCAAATCCCCATGAAATAAAGGTGCTTTTTCGTTCCGCTTTCTTCGCTCATTCAAACAATTTGTTTCACCGGATTCCCCTGGCTTCAGGCGGGTCCCCGCAGGTAGCTTCGGGTTTTACGCCCTTTTCGAGGGCGCCGCAATGCCTTTCCTGCCCTCCGGCCGGCCGGTTACGTTCAATCTTACGGGACGTTAACGGGTTTTTGCACACGTTAACAGGCAATTGACCGCGAATAAGGTAAAGGCCACAGTTCATCATGAGGAGATTCATAAAGCGCTCAACCCATGACGGAAAAGGTCTGGGACTTGCTTGGCTCGCTATCACCCTGTGGGTTTTAATCATGGCTGGAACTTGGTTTGCCTATCGCGATTCCAGCGGTAGCGAAGGCGGTTTAATCAACTTTATCGGGCGATTCCACCCACTTTTCGTGCATATGCCGATAGGCTTCATTTTTCTGGCATTGATTATTGAAATCGCATCTTTCCTCAAGCAGTTCGCTTATTTGCAGAAATTCCAGAACTTTGTTCTCTGGCTTTGCCTGCTCTCAGGAATTGTTGCCACCTTGTTTGGCTACTTCCTGATGGCTGCCGAAGACTTTGCCGGTCACGCCATGGATATGCATCTCTACTTCGGCCTTTCCGTGGTGGTCTGTTCGCTATTCGCGCTCATCAGTTCCCAGAGAAGAAATGTTTTGTTCCAACGCATCTGGGTAGGAGCATCCATGTTCACCTGCTCCGCCGCTGGTCATTTCGGAGGCGCCATGGTTCACACGCCAACCTACCTGACAGAGCACGCTCCTTCCCCACTTATTCCTCTTCTTGAATTTGGACTGAATTCAGAGACTTCCGAAGAAACGGGCCCATCTGCCGAGATTCCCGTTGGAGAGCAATTAGTCTACCAAAATTTTATAGCTCCAATGATGGCCGGAAAGTGTAATGAATGCCACAACGCGAACAAAACAAAGGGAAAGCTTCGAACCGACGCTCACGAATTCCTGCTCGCGGGAGCTACCGGTAGCGACTTCATCACTGTCGATCCGAGCAATGCCGAAGAATCAGAGTTGGTCTTCCGCTCTGAGCTCCCCCGGGACGATGACGAGGCAATGCCACCGGACGGTGATCCCCTCACAACTGAGGAAATTCAGATCCTGCGCGCATGGATCGACGCAGGTGCGACGCAGGACCTAACCGTTGCCGAATTGGGAGAGTCTCCATCGATTGAGAAATCTGCCTACACACTGGTTTCGCTCTACACTCACTCCGACGAGGAAGCTATGGGTGGAGCCGATCCTGTTGTTTCCCTCTCTGTATGGCAGACTCTCGAGCCTGAAGAGCAGATCCGGCGTCTCGACAAAGTAAAGGCAGCGGCTGCAGCGCATCACTTTTCCGTGATGCCGGTCTCCGCCGAAGATGATCGTCTTCGCATCAACGTAATCAATGCATCCAAGGAATTCGGGGATGAGCAACTCTCGATCTTGGAGCCCGTTGCTGAGCGCATTGTCTGGCTCGATCTTGGTCGCAGTCAGATCACCGATGCGGGGATGGAGACGATTGGAGGTATGATCAATCTCGAACGCCTTCACCTCGAAAACACGGGCGTAACCGACGATGGCATCGCCAGTCTTACGGGCCTTCCCAACCTTGAGTATCTCAATCTCTACAACACGAAAATAGGCAACGGCGTTTTCGACACGTTTGCGACACTGCCGAATCTCCGCAAAGTTTTTGTTTGGCAGACTGAGGTAGAAGCTAGTGCCGCCCGGTCGTTCGAACGAAGCGTGAATCTTGAGGTGAATACTGGCATCGAATTGGCGGCTGCCCCCCCCGCGGACACCCCTGCAGAAACCCCTGCAGAA
>DCQY01000087.1 GCA_002323995.1 Akkermansiaceae bacterium UBA1506
GGGCACCTGGGCCCCGGTAGTCTTTCCGAACAACGGGCTGGCCATGGCTGCAACCATGTTACCGACGTCCTTGGACTTGATTTCTGTCTTCATGAGGTTGCGGGTCTTATACTCCTCGACCGTCATATTATAGCGCTCGGCGGATCGCTTGAGGTTCTCTGGAGTCCAAAGCTTCGTATCAAAGACCGCATCGGGGTGAATGATGTTGCAGCGCACCCCGAAAGGGGCGAGTTCCAGTGAGGCAACGCGGCAGAGTTGAGTCAGACCTGCTTTGGCGCAGGAGTAACTGGCGGCCCCGGCGCCGGGTGCATTGACATTGCGGGAGCCCACGAGAACGATGGCTCCGTTGATGCCGTTTTTAAGGTAAGGAATGGTATGTTTGAGAAGAACCTGGTGGCTGGTCAAGTTGACGGCCATGGACTTCTCCCAGTTCGATGTTTCGAGGTGTTCGAGGTAAGCGCCGGCTGTAAAGATTCCGGCATTACTGACTAGAATGTCGATCCCTCCGAACTGCCTGACAACGTTGTCGATGACAGCGCTGACCTTCTTGTCATCGGTCAGGTTGGCGATCACACCGATACCTCCGATCTTAGCCATCTGATCTTCAATCTCGGCACTAAGGTCGATGCCGATGACCTTGGCGCCCTGCTCAGCGAGAGATTCAGCACAAGCAAAACCAATACCAGCGGCCGAACCAGTTACAACAGCGATTTTGCCTTGGTGAACGGGAGCGGATCCACTCCTCTTGAGCTTGGCCTGCTCAAGTTCCCAGTATTCGATTTCAAAGAGTTTGCTGGCGGGGAGTGCTTTCCAGCCTCCTTCGAAAGCGGATTCTACTTTCTGGATGGTCTGCCAGGTGTGAGTGACAATGTCGGTGAGAACACCAGCTTCTTTCTCGGTCGCACCGAAGCTGATGACGCCTTTGTCCTGCCAAACTGCCCAGCGGGGATCCGGCGTGAGCATAGTCTCGCCCTTGTTGTATTTTTCGAAATACTTGGCGTAGTCGGCAGCGAACTTTGCGAGGGACTTGCTGGAATCTTTACCAATGACTGCCGGGATCCGTTTCGTGCGAATGGTGTGATCCGGTGTGAGCGGTCCGCGAGTAGCGAGGCGGGCAATGTCGTCGCGACTGGCGAAGCCTGCTGCCTGCGCGGACTGATCCAGTGAAGCGATCACCGGAACACCCCGAAGTTCGGATACCTGCTTGCGGATTTCAGAGAGTCCGAGTAAATCCTCGGTTGGCTTGGCCTTTGGCAAAGTGAAGCTCTTGCCCAGTTTTCGGGAAAGGTAGCGTTCGGCCTCAGTTACGAGTTTGATCATCAGTTCGTAACTGGTCTTGGCATCGTCGTGCATCGTAAAGATGCCATGGTTCATCAGGATGATGCCTTCGAGTTTCTGGGCATCGACTTTGGCGAGTGCCTTTGCGACTGCTTTAGCCAGATCAAAACCGGGCATGACGTAAGGAATCACGGCAACGCGGTCGCCATAGGCGTCCTCAACCGCTTCGCGACCATTCCTGTGATTGGTCAGGGCTACGACTGCATTGGCATGTGTGTGATCAACAAACTTCTGCGGGATTACAGCGTGAAGGATGGCCTCGATGCTAGGATTAGGAGCGCCCGGCTCCAGCATGGCATTGCGCTGCTGCTTCACCATTTCGGGATCAGACAGAACCTTAAACTCGGCCATCTTCAGGAGAGCATCCATGCGCACAGGAGCGAAACCTTGTTTCTCGATCGTGGCAAGATCCCAACCGGATCCTTTGACATGAAGAACCTCGACTTTATCGCCAAAGAAATCCTTCTCACTAGTCTTTACTGAAGTGTTACCGCCTCCGTGAAGAACGAGTTCGGGATTGGCACCCAGCAGTCGTGAGGTGTAGACACGCTTGCCGATATCACCTCTAAATTTGCGGGCTTCTGAATCTGACCAAAGGGATTTCATTAAGGCTTGTGGCGGAGAAGAGGTTGGTTGGCTTATCTCGCTTTTGAAAACGAATCCTGCCCGGTTTCTTCGGCATTAGCGCGAGTAGCGAACGCGGGGCAAGGTCGATTTCTACTACGTGTAGACGATATTCGGGTCGTAACTCTGATCCGCTATTTCTTTTCCCAATGATACAGGGTCACCGGCTTCCTGTATATTTCTGTAGAAGCAAGATCTATATCCAGCGTGGCAGCAACCGGGGCCTTTTTGGCGCACCTTCAGAACTAAGGCATCCTGATCACAGTCGGTAAGAATCTTTTCAACAGTTTGTGTGTGGCCCGAAGTGGCTCCTTTGTGCCAGATCTCCTGACGGCTTCGTGAGAAGTAGACGGCTTCGCCGATGGCGAGGGTCTGTTTGAGAGAGTCCTCATTCATGTAGGCAACCATAAGAACCTCGTTGGTATCGGAGTCTTGGGCAACAGCTACAATCAGTCCATGGTCATCGAATTTTGGAGCGAAAGTGAGTTCGGTTTCGACAATTCTTTTTTCGTCACGCGATCCAAAGGTGATTTCTGCTGTATCGGACATAATTCTGTTTAGCCTTGAGAATAATTAGGAATAGACTTTTCTGTGTCACGCATTCATAGATGCATTCGACTCCGATGCAACGCGGGAAATTTATTACATTTGAAGGTTCTGAAGGTTGTGGCAAATCCACGCAAATCCAACGCTGTGTCGCAATGCTGGAAACCCGTGGATTTAAGGTCTTGCAGACACGTGAACCAGGCGGGACGCCTGCAGGTGAAAAAATTCGGAACTTGCTTCAATTTGACGAGGAAGGCGCTGATTTGACGTGCGAAAGCGAGTTGTTGCTCTTTGCAGCGAGTCGCGCCCAGCTGGTTCGTCGTGTAATTGAGCCTGCCTTAGAGAAGGGAATCTGGGTCGTTGCAGATCGATTTCTTGACTCTACAACGGTCTATCAGGGAGTTGGCCGTGGACTCAATGTTGATGCGGTCAAGGAAATCAACTCGTTCGCTGTTGGCGAGACTATGCCCGACCTGACCATTCTGCTTGACCTTGATGTTGAAACGGGGCATTCCCGCGCGGTCGCTGCAAGTGGTAGCGTTGAGGACCGGATGGAGTCTAATCCAATGGAGTTTTTTGAGAAGGTCCGCGAGGGCTACCTGCGCATAGCGGCAGAGGCCCCGGAGCGCTTTGCGGTGATTGATGCCTCACTAACAATCGACAAGGTGACTGCTGAGATTGAGTCTGTTTTCAACGAACGCGTGGGAGTTTCGCTGGGATGAGTTTTTGTTATGACAAGGCGGTTGATCTGATCGAGCAGGCTAAAGAGAATGAACGCCTCGCTCATGCTTATCTTATCACCGGCCCCTTGGGCAGCGGTAAGGAAGCCCTTGCGATCAAAATGATCGAGATGGTGAATCCATCGGGCGAAAGTGGAGTGGGTTCACTGGAAGACCTCTCGTCGTCAACCACGACTGTGATCGGCCCGGAATCGAAGTCGCGGAGAATCACAGTCGATGCGATCCGATCAGTCGAACACACGCTGCAAATGGCCGCTCCTAAAGATGTGACCAAATTTGCGGTGGTCAAAGACGCTGACCGAATGGGGCCTGAGGCGGAGAATGCCTTCCTCAAGACCCTGGAAGAGCCGCCTGCTTCTAGTCGTCTGCTGCTTTTAACAGCGCGCCCTGAGATGCTATTAGACACGATTCTTTCGCGTTGCATCCAGATCAAACTGGCCGGAAGGCAAGGCCCGGCAGCTTTAAGTCCGTTGGCCTCTGATTTTCTCGCGGCCTTAAAGAATCATGCAGTCGACCAACAGACTGGAGTCTCTGGAGCTCTTGGTTTGATGGCCAAATTTGCCGCAATCCTCAAGGAAGAAAAGGCTACGATCGCC
>DCQY01000018.1:0-11955 GCA_002323995.1 Akkermansiaceae bacterium UBA1506
GCCTATCCGCTTGTTTGCGGCCAGATTTGGTATGGTTGCTATCGGGCAAAAAAGGATGAGTTGATGATGCAGCCCACCCTTGCGTTTCTTGAAGATCCAAAGGTTGAGAATCCTGTGTCCGCCCCGGGGAAATGGTATTTGGAAAACACGGGGCATCGCTTTGTCGATGGGTTGTTTACCGCACCTCCGCTATTCGCGATGCTGTATCAAATGACGGAGGATGAAAAATACGTGGATTGGATGGATGCCTGCTTTTGGGACGTGCACAAAGAAATCTTTGACCACGATGCGTGCCTGTTCTATCGGGACGCCCGTTCCAAACCCCGGAAGACGAAGAACGGGAAAAAAGTGTTGTGGTCCCGGGGCAACGGGTGGGCGTTTGGCGGGCTGACCCGAATCCTGAAACACCTCCCGGAACGTCATGCGAGCTATGCCCGCTATAAGGCCTTGTATATTCAAATGGCCGAGTCATTGGCAAAGCGACAACAAGCCGATGGGTTCTGGCGAAGCAACCTCGATGATCCTGAGCAATTTACCATGAAGGAAAGCAGCGGAACCGGGTTCTTCTCCTACGGCATCGCCTGGGGAATCAATAACGGGATTCTGGATCGGGATCGGTTTCTGCCGGTTGCCAAGAAGGGGTGGGCGGCACTGACCTTGGTGGTAAACGAAGACGGCCAGGTCGGATGGAGTCAACCCGCCGGCGGTGGTCCCGGTAAAGTTGCGGAAGCAGATACTTCGAAATTTGGTACTGGGATTTTCCTACTGGCGGCAAGTGAGATGTATCAACTCGAGCTGGGTGCTGCCAATGATGTGAATAAGGCGGCCAAACCATCTCCCTCAGGACAAGAGAAGCAAGACAAGGTGTCGGAGCCCATGGTTAATAACGCCTGGGGAAACCTCTATAAGTTTCATCAGTCAAGGGCTCACTATCACAGTGGAAAAACGTATCTGGCTTGGGTAGGTCCCGATAACCACCCTTACGTTTCCGTTTATAGTCATAAAAAGAATGAATGGTCGGAACACGAGCGGGTAGGGACGAACCTGATTTCACCGAAGGACTACCACGGCAATCCCTCCATACTGATTGATCGAGAGGGTTTTCTGCATGTGTTTTACGGGGGGCACAATAAAAAGATGCGCTACAGCAGATCTTCAAAACCGTTGAGTAATGATGATTGGCAGGACTATACGTCCCGCCTTCCTTACACCGAAAGTACCTATCCTCAGCTTTTCGTGATGTCCGACGGCACGATTTACAGTTTTTACCGCAGAAAAACTCATAGAGGAAACTGGTCCTATGTAACAAGTAAGGACAATGGCAGCACCTGGTCCAAGGAAGTGCACGTGCTCGATGGACACTCTCCTCCGGGAAATGGATGGTACTCAGCATTCACTAAGGACCCAAATCGTGACCATATCCATCTCATGTTCCTTTGGCACGCATCAAAGGACCACCTGCCCCATAGTCGGCGAAATCTTTACTATATGCACATGGATCACGCTACCGGGAAATGGACGAGCATGGAGAATGAAAAACTCAACACTCCTTTATCCTTTAAAGAGGCAAACGGAAAAGCGATGATCTTTGACTCAAAGAACAAATACAGCTCCATACCGCAGCATTGGGTCACCGATGATGGGCGTCCTGTAGGACTCAATCGAATCAGCGAGGACGACGGCGTAGCAACACGGCACCTGCACGTATGGACGGGTGAGTCCTGGCGCACGCAAAAGGTGCCCATTGACGTTATATTGAAGCCGACAAAAAAAGAATGGGTGGGTTTTCGTTCCAGGGAAGGAATGGTGCAGAGATTCACCAGTAAGGATGAAGGCGCCCACTGGACTCCGGGTGAAGTTATTTTGCAGACCGATGGTGAGCAAAATTTAAATGCCCTATTTGCTGAAGCTCATCCCGATGCGGTTTTGGTAATTCACGACGAGGTGGATGCCCGGCGGGTTCCGGGCAAACAACGATTGTGGGTTTGGGGTGACGCAGGATTTCTAGAGTAACAAGGGATCGATTGAATTCTGAAGGACAGGTTATCTATTGGACAAAATATCTGTGACGCGATGCCGTGATCTCAGCGCCCCAACAATGGGTGTAGATTTGATTGGCACGGTTCGGATCCTAAAACACATCCCGAAATATCAATTTTTACTCATTAATATAAAGGGAAACGAATCCGATTTCGGAAGCCAAATTCCAACATATAAGGGGCTGAGATCTGGCATGAATATGCTTCACACTATTTTCAGTATGCTTTTTGTGCTTTTGGCAGGCAGCTCTTTTTCTTTCGCTGAGCCTAAGCCGGAAATCATCGCGCAGGCTTCTGATGGTCTGAATAATCCATTTGGGATTACCTTTGATTCAAAACAAAACACCTATATCGTTGAATACCTCGGTGGTCGCATTTTTCGCATCGGGAAGGATGGCGAACTGAAGTATTTCTCAGGAAAGCCGGAAGAGGGGTTTGCCGGTGATGGCGGTCCTGCAAAAGACGCCGTCTTTAACGGCATGCACAACGCTGTCTGCACCGTCGACGATCAACTGTATATTTCCGATACCCGAGGCAACCGTATCCGAAAAATAGATCTCAGATCGGGAATAATCACGACTTTTGCCGGCACGGGGAAAGCTGGATTTAGTGGCGATGGAGGCCCCTCTAGTTCAGCCCAACTGAGCGACCCTATCTCAATCTCGCTAAGCAAAAATGGGGATCTGCTGCTCATTTCAGATATCAAAAACCGCCGCATCCGAGCGATCAATTTGGGTAGCCGAAAAATCTATACCATCGCGGGAACGGGAAAAAAAGCCGTTCCAAAAGATGGTATTCTCGCGACCAAAGCTCCGCTGTTTGATCCGCGTGGATGTGCCATGGATTCCAAAGGGAATCTTTACATCCTTGAACGTGGCGGGCATGCCCTCCGTGTCGTAGATGGGGATGGTAAAATTAAAACAGTCGCCGGAACCGGGAAACCCCACTCAGCCGATGGCCCTGGATTGAAAGCGGGCCTGAGGGGGCCCAAGCATTTGTGTATCGACGATCAGGATCGGGTTATCATAGCGGATGCTGAAAACCACCTAATCCGCCTTTACGATCCTAAAGATGGTTCTGTCAGCACTATTCTGGGTCGCCAAACAAAGCTGAACCGGCCCCACGGTGTCACAGTCCACGACGGGTGGCTTTACATCGCTGATAGTTGGAATGACCGAGTGCTACGCGTCCGTTGGTGATTTCTCGAAAGGGAGCTCCGGCAGACTTGCACCTCAACACCCCCATTAAAACGAATTAATATGCCGTACGACGACCAATTAATTGTAGATCACATCAAACAAACTCATGCGACAGAGCTCTTGAGCGAACGAGAGAAACATCTGATCGGCTTAGCTGTGACGATGACTCGCGGTTGTCAGGTCTGCACGCGCAACCGCATTGAAAAGGCTCGTGGCGCCGGGTTAACGGACGACGAGCTCAACGCGCTGGTAGCCGTCACGTCTGCTGTCAACAGTGGCGTCACGGCAGCAACCGCCCGGGTGGCCTGTGGTATGATTGAGGAGGAAAACTCGGCCGAGTGCGGTGATGTTTGTTCGGCTGACCCCCAATAACGGAAGTAGCAGTTGCAGAGGATTGATCGCCTACGAATAATTCAGCAACTCCGCTCTTTATTTGATAACCTCAGAATGATTGTTCGATCTTCGATAACACTTATCCAGGTCATTGCGATGCTTGTCCATGCTTCGGCACTTGCTGACGAATTGCCGGAAGTGCTGAACCGGGTCATCGAGAATCACTGCGCCGATTGTCACGATGATCTGGATCCAAAGGGCGGCTTGGATTTGTTTTCCCTTGAGTGGGACCTTAATGATGCCCACCTCACGGAGCGGTGGGTGAAGGTTCACGACGTTATCGCCGACGGGGAAATGCCGCCGCCAAAGAAGAGTCGCCTCGACGATGGGGAGCGGGCTGAGGCCGTGGCGGTGCTCTCGGATCGCCTGATCAAGTCACAAGAGGCTGCTTACGTGAGGCAGGGGCGGTCCGTTTCGCGGCGGTTGAACCGTTTTGAATACCAGAATGTGCTGCGCGATCTGCTGCACGATCCCACCCTCAAGGTGGCGGATGACTTACCCCTGGACGGGGAGGTTTACGGCTTTGCGAAGGTGGGGACCGCTCTCGATGTGTCCCATGTGCAGATCGATTCTTACCTGAATGTGGCCGAGACGGCCCTGCGTCGTGCCCTTGAGTTTTCCGCAGAGAAACCCGAGCCCAAGACGAATCGCTACTACGCTCGAGAGGAAGGCCGAATGTGGGCCGGAGGGGGCAACCCCGGTTGGGCGCGATTCTCCCTCGCGCTGGAAGGTCTCGAAGTAAATGAAGAGTATTCCTTCGATAAACGAGGCTTTGGACCGGGGCCAAAAGTCCCGACGGAGGGGGCTGCGGGAATTACGGTCGATAACACGGCGGCGAAACTGATCGGGCCTTGGCGTGAGTCCACGCGCCGCTCCAATCGCATCGGGAAGCACTACCTCGCCGACAACAACCAGAACGCGGGCGACTACGCCATCACCTGGAAGACGAAGCTCCCGAAACCGGGGACTTACGAGGTGCGAGTCAGCTTTGGCGGAGGGCAAGGTTTGGCGAAGGAAGCGCCCTACGTGATTCGTCACGCCGAGGGTGAAACTCGACTGACCATCGACCAAAGTGTCACGCCCACGATCGGTGGCCTTTGGTTTCCGTTGGGACGTTTTGCGTTTGAAGCCCGTGGAGAAAAGGAGTCCGGGCCGGTCATGGCTGAGGTCTCGCTGAGCAATGAGAATGCCAAGGGGTGGGTCATCGCGGATGCCGTCCAGTTTGTGGCGGTTGGTGAACCGGAAGACGGAACGCAGAAAACGCAGACGACTCAGTATTCGAAGGAGGAAGCCTCTACCGCCATTTTTCGCGGAGCCTACACGCCGTTTTATTACGGGTTTGAAAAGTTCAAAGCGCCGACCCGGGGTGACTACAAGGTGCGGCTGAAGGCGCGGTCCGTTCTTCGGAAGACGGATTACGTCGACTGGGAAGGTGACAAGCAACCGCGCCACTATCCGAACCTGGTGCTGGATGCGTCGCGGCGTTATCCGACTCCGGTAAATGATCGCGTTTTTCCCGGCAAACGCAGCGAACCGGTCAAAGTCTACTCCTCCACCCTGAGCGAACCGAACAACCAGAGCATGTTGCCGATCGGGAAGTTCGAAGCGCCTCCTGAGGCGCCCGAGGTATTTGAGATGGACGCTTTCCTCGAAGAGGGAGCGATGGTGAAGCTCGATTGCATGCGTCTGCCCAGTCCTATGGTCCCGGCGATGCCGCATACGATCCAGAAATTCGATCCGGACGGTTATCCCGGTGTCGCCTTTCACTGGCTAGAAGTGGAAGGGCCGTTTATCGAGGAGTGGCCGCCGGCCTCTTACCGGGCGCTCTTTGGCGATCTCCCTCTGAAGCAGTCGGGAAGCCATGTTGTGGCCGTCCCAGAACAACCTTTGAAAGAGGTGAAAGGGCTTTTGTCAGGATTTATGGGGCGCGTCTATCGGCGTCCTGTGGAGAAAGCCGAGTTCGATCGATTCCAAGGTTACGCGAAGCAGCTGATCGAGGAAGGCGAACCCTTCACGGAAGCGATGATCGCGACGTATTCGGCGGTGCTGGCGTCACCCGAGTTTCTTTTTCACTGTGGTCAACCGGGCGAGTTGGATGACTTCGCCCTGGCTGAGCGGCTTTCTTTCTTTCTTGGCGAATCGATTCCGGATAAATCACTCACTACTCTTGCGAAACAAGGCAAACTTCGTGATCCTGAGACGCTGCGTGCCGAGGTCGACCGCCTGCTCGAGAAACCCGAATCGAAGCGATTCGTGAAGGAGTTCCTCGATGCCTGGCTCAAGCTTGATGAGATCAACGACACCGATCCTGACCGTGAGCTTTATCCGGAGTATGCCGGTGACTGGTGGCTTGTGAACTCAATGGTCGAGGAGTCGCGTCTCTACTTCGCCGACCTCATTGCCGGCGACCGTCCAGCCCGGAATATAATCGACGCTGATTATACCTTTGTCGACGAACGCCTGTCCCGGCACTATGACATTCACGGTGTGGAGGGCCCCACCTTTGAACGCGTCAGTCTTCCAAAGGGAAGTCCTTATGGGGGCATTCTCACCCAAGCGTCGTTGTTGAAAGTAACGGCGAACGGAACCGTCACTTCACCGGTGTTGCGTGGTGTCTATGTGTTGGAGAAGTTGCTCGGCGATCATCCTGCTCCGCCCCCGCCGTCGGTTCCTGCGGTGGAACCGGATATCCGCGGTGCCGCGACGATTCGTGAACTTCTGGTGAAGCACCGGGAGGATGCGGCCTGCGCGAGCTGTCACAAGAAGATTGATCCTCCGGGTTTCGCCTTGGAGAGTTTCGATGTGATGGGTCGTTGGCGGGATAACTACCGCTCATTGGGTGAGGGGTCTGAGCGCATCGAAGGCGTAGGCCGAAGCGGCAACGAGTTTGTTCACTTCATCGGGAGTGAAGTCGATGCCTCAGGGGTGACCCCCCAGGGAGATCCCTTCGCTGATGTTCTTGAATTCAAAAAGCTTCTCATTGAGGACGAGGAAACCATTGCCCGCAATATCACCGAGCAGCTGCTCGTCTATGCCACGGGAGCACCGGTGGGCTTTGCCGACCGCGATGAGGTGGCGGCCATTCTCGAAAAAAGTCGCGCGTCGGAGTACGGCGTGCGCACGATCATTCACGAAATTGTTCAGAGTCCTTTGTTCCTAAAAAAATGAAAACCTCCCGTCGAACTTTTCTGCGTGCTGCTGGTGTCAGTATGAGCCTGCCTGTGCTCGAATCTTTCGGATCTGCTGCGGCAATGCCGGCTCCCAAGCGCATGATCGCGATCAACCAGGATCTCGGTTTTATTCCCAAGCTCTTCTTTCCTAAGACAGAGGGGCGCGATTACGAACTGTCGCCTTACCTCGAAAAGATAGCGGAGCACCGGGATCAGTTCACTGTGTTCAGTGGGCTCTCTCACCCTGGCGTCGATGGGGGACACCGGGCTGATAAGACTTTCCTGACCGCCGCACCGCATCCGGGAAGGGCGAGTTTTCGCAACACGATTTCCCTCGACCAAGTCATCGCCAATGAGATCGGAAATAAGACCCGCTTCCGGTCACTGTCTCTTGGGATCAACGATGTGAGGAGCCTATCCTATACCCAGGCGGGGGTGGAGATCCCCACCATCAAGAGCGCAGCGGAACTCTACAAGAAGATGTTTCTCCAGGGCGATCAGAAGGCCATTGAACAGCAACTGGTGCGACTGCAACGCAAGGGGAGTATTCTCGATGTCGTGATGGGGCAGAGTTCTAATCTGAGCAAACGGGTCAGCGCTTCCGACCGCGAGCGGATCGATCAGTATCAGACTGCTGTCCGTAGTCTCGAGAAACGCCTCGAAGAGGCTCAGGCCTGGGAAACCCGTCCAAGGCCGAAGGTCGATAATGCGATGCCGGATTACCCGGAGGACAAGAAGGAGTTCTTCGAAATGGTGCGCATGATGAATGACATGTCCCGTCTCGCCTTTCAGACGGATTCGACTCGCGTCATTACTTTGTTCCTCGGCAGCGTGCGCACTCCGGGTGTGAATTTTGAGGATGGTCGCTCAGTGGGTGGCTACCACAATCTGTCCCATCACGGTAAGGATGAAGTGAAGCTGAAACAGCTGGAAGAGATTGAGATCGGGCAGATGGAGTTATTCGGCAAACTGCTTCGCGATCTCCAGGAAGTCGAAGAGGTCAATGGCAGCTTGTTAGACAACACCATGGTGCTTTACGGCTGCCATATGGGAGATGCCAATATCCACAACAACGCCAACCTTCCGATCCTTCTCGCTGG
This sequence comes from Akkermansiaceae bacterium UBA1506, assembly GCA_002323995.1. Lineage (GTDB taxonomy): Bacteria > Verrucomicrobiota > Verrucomicrobiia > Verrucomicrobiales > DEV007 > Arctic95D-9. The sequence goes on from DCQY01000018.1 coordinate 7,902, forward strand.
GGGTGGGTTTGATCATGGTCAACACCTCGCTTTCAATTCGACTCACAACCAGCCGCTCTGCAATGTGTTTGTCAGCATGCTTCAGAAGATGGGCCTCGAGGCCGACCGCTTCGGAAGCAGCAAGGGGACGCTGACTGGATTGGTCTGACTGTCGCAATAAAGGGGGTTGGTAATCTCAACCCCGTGATCAAGTCTCGAGGTTGCTGTCGAAACAACTTAGAGCACAAGGCTGGCAGCTAATACCGCTGATTGGTGTACGGATTTCTTCACGTTAATCCGGTCGGCAGAATTCCGAATTTGGTCCATATTAAGCGAAATGGTGCCCCTCCGACAGTCCCTTCTGGTCTGGTGCCTGCCGATTTTGGCAGTCAGCGCTCAGGATGCTCTCGACTTTAACAAGGACATTCGTCCCATCCTTTCTGACAAGTGTTTCTTCTGCCACGGACCGGATTCTCATGAGCGTAAAGCTGACTTGCGACTCGACACAGAAGCTGGTGCGCGCGCCGATCTGGGGGGTTACTCAGCCATCGTTCCCGGAAACGCCGTAGAAAGTGAATTCTACCAACGCCTCATCAGCGGGGATCCTAACGATCTCATGCCGCCGGAAGAATCCCACAAACACCTCGAGCTCGAGGAAATTGCTCTACTGAAGCGTTGGATCGATGAGGGAGCTGTTTACGAGGAGCCCTGGGCATACGCTGCGCCCAAAAAGAATCCCGTTCCCAAAGTCAATGACGCCAATTGGCCGGCCAACTGGGTCGATCACTTTGTTCTAAGCAAGCTGGAGCGGAAAAAGCTCGCCCCGGCGCCCGAAGCTGATCCTGTGACGCTGATTCGCCGGCTCCACTTTGATCTCACAGGACTCCCGCCCACGCCGGAGCGCACCCAGCACTTCCTTAAAGCTAAAGACTACGAAACGGCCTGGACCGATCTCGTCGACGAACTACTCGCTTCGCCCCAGTTTGGTGAGCGCCTCGCTATCTACTGGCTCGACCTCGTCCGATACGCCGACACAGTCGGTTATCACGGTGATCAGGATCACAATATTTCCCCTTATCGCGACTATGTCATTCGCGCTTTCAATCAGAACTTATCATTCGATACCTTCACCCGAGAACAGCTCGCGGGTGACCTAATTGAGAATAGCGGCAAATGGCAGAAAGTCGCCTCCGGCTATAACCGACTGCTCCAAACCTCTCACGAGGGAGGTATTCAGGAAAAGGAATACAACACCATCTATGCCGCCGATCGTGTTCGTAATCTTTCGGCCGTTTGGATGGGAGCCACTGTTGGGTGCGCCCAATGCCACGATCACAAGTACGATCCCTACACCATCAAAGATCACTACACACTCGCCGCTTTTTTCGCGGATGTGCATGATGTGGGATACAACGGCAACGCCTTACCTACCAATCGGCCGCCCGAGATGTTATTCCACTCGGACGCCAACGAAGAAAAGCTCAGAGACATTAAAGAGGAACTCGAATCTCTCCTGTCACCTCAGCAGATCAGCCAGCTTCGGGAGTTTGAGAAGAGAAAGCGTCAACTCGAAGCTGAGGCTCGCATCGGTAAGGATCAGAAACGGAAAAACGAACTCCTCTCTCAAGCAAAACTAATTGCCAGTAAGATTAATGAAGTGATTCCTACTCAAAAGAAAACAGAGTGGGATCGTCTCGAATCAGAGCGCCGGACAATTGAATCTCGTGGCCGTCTCACCATGATCACCGAGGCCAAGCCGCCCCGCGAAATGCGCGTTCTTCCGCGAGGCGACTGGCAGGATGAAAGCGGCGAACTTGTCACTCCGGCTATTCCGGAATTTATGGGAACGATCCCTCACGCAGGCGAAATCCCCACTCGCCTCGATCTCGCTAATTGGCTGGTCGATCCTGAAAACGGTGTGGGTGGACTCACCGCCCGAATATTTGCCAACCGATTCTGGTATCTCTTCTTTGGCACCGGCATCTCGAGATCACTCGAGGATTTCGGCGGACAAGGAGAACCGCCTGCCAATAGTCGCCTGCTCGACAATCTGTCAGTCGCTTTCTACGAAAATGACTGGGACATTAAAGCCTTAGTTCGCCTGCTCGTCACGAGTCGGGCCTACCGTCAATCCTCTGTGACTTCGGCGGAATTGGCAGAACTGGATCCTTATAATCAGCTCACTGCCCGTCAGTCCCGTTATCGTCTCCCGGCCGAGATAATTCGCGACAATGCGCTCGCTGTGAGCGGTCTGCTTGTCCTCAATATTCCGGATATCGAGGCAGCTAGCCTTGGGGGCGACAGCGTTAAACCCTATCAGCCGATCGACTATTACAAGCACCTCAACTTCCCAACGCGAAAATACACCCAGCACAATGACTCCCGACAGTGGCGTCGCGGCCTTTATGTTCACTGGCAGCGCCTTTTTCTTCATCCCATGATGAAAGCAATGGATGCGCCCACCCGCGAGGAATGCACCGCCGAGCGCCCTCGATCAAACACACCCAACGCAGCCCTTGTCCTGCTCAACGACCCCACCTTTATCGAGGCAGCCCGAGCTTTCGCCGCCCGAGTTCTCAATGAAAGTGATGACTCCTTTGAAGAACGACTGACACATGCCTACCAACTATGCCTTTCCCGTTCCCCGGAAGAGGACGAAGTTCAACTGCTTCGTAATCTCTTCACCCAGACCCAGGCCGAATACGAATCAAATGCAGTCGCTGCGAAAGAGTTGCTTTCACTTGGTAAGTCACCCCCACCCGAAGGCGTTGACCCAGTAAAACTGGCCTCGTGGACTGCTGTGACTCGTGCCCTCCTTAACCTCAGCGAAACCGTCACCCGAAACTGATATGAGCCCCTGGCAAACCTATCATAACGCCATGCAACGTCGCGCCTTTCTCGGTCGCGCCGGACTCGGCGTTGGTTCTGCCGCTCTTTCCAGCTTGCTGGGTCGTGATCTCATGGGAGCCGAGAAAGCTTTGGATTCCGACGGCTCGCCATTGCCTCACTTCGCGCCAAAAGCCAAGCGAGTCATCTTTCTCTGCATGGCCGGCGGCCCCTCTCACTTAGAAACCTTCGACTACAAGCCGCAGCTCAACGCACTCGACGGGAAAGCAATGCCCGAGTCGTTCACCAAAGGGCAGCCCATCGCTCAACTCCAAGGAAAAGAACTCAAAGTCCTCGGTCACCAAGGTGAGTTCAAGCGCTACGGCCAGAGCGGACAGTACATCAGTGACTACTTGCCCTACACTGCCAGACTCGCTGACGACATTGCTGTGGTCCGCTCCATGGTCACGGAACAGATCAATCACGATCCGGCTCACACTTTCATGAACACAGGCACTGCCATCAGTGGTCGTCCCTCCATGGGAGCCTGGACCACCTACGGCCTCGGTGCTGCGACTGAAGATCTCCCTGGCTTCGTTGTTCTTTCCAGCGTCGGTGGGCGTAATCCGCAACCTATCGCTTCTCGCCAATGGTCCGCGGGCTTCTTGCCTAGCAAGTATCAGGGAGTCGAATTCAACTCCACTGGTGACCCCGTTCACTACGTAAAAAATCCAAAAGGTGTTTCCGACATCCAGCAGGCTTCACTCGTCAATACCATCAGCCAGTTGGATCAGAAGCGGAACCAACTCGTTCACAATCCGGAGATCGACACTCGTATCGCTGCCTATGAGATGGCCTACCGCATGCAGACCTCCGTCCCGGGCCTCGTCGACATCAGCGACGAACCCCAGCATGTGCTCGATCTCTACGGCGCAACCCCGGGGGACGGTAGCTTCGCTTCCAACTGCTTGCTCGCTCGGCGCCTCGCAGAACGTGGAACCCGCTTCATCCATCTTTATCACCGCGGTTGGGATCACCACGGCGACCTCGCCAAATACATGGACATTTGCTGTGGCCACACCGACCGAGCCACTTGGGCGCTCATTACCGACCTCAAGCAACGCGGACTACTCAACGAAACGCTCGTCATTTGGGGTGGTGAATTTGGGCGCACTCCCATGTTCCAGGGCAAAGGTGGCCCCGGTCGCGATCATCACATCAAAGGCTTCTCCATGTGGATGGCCGGCGG
>DCQY01000018.1:12342-40535 GCA_002323995.1 Akkermansiaceae bacterium UBA1506
GTTGTCCACGTGCGCGATCTGCACGCCACTATGCTGCATCAGTTAGGATTGGATCACAATCGTTTCAGCTACCAGTTTCAGGGACTGGATATGAAACTGACAGGAGTGGAAAAAGCTCGAGTTGTGAAGGAATTGATTGGCTAGCCACTGTCCGAAACGAATTCGACGCCCACTCCGACACTTCCAAAACTGGGTAGGATATGCGCCTTTGGTGCTGCTTTGGACATCCGATTGACGTTAAATTCAACAGTTGTTGTGTCGTTTAAAACCAAGCTAATTAAATGAGTTCATGCGTCACATTCACTCGCTCGCCATCATACTCCTCGCCGTTTTTTGGTTAGGAGGCGGTGGCGCATGCCTGAGAGCAGATAATTTGCAACGCCCCAGTATTCTATTTCTGAATATCGATGACTGGAACGATTGGAACACCGTGCTTGATGGGCACCCGCAGGCCATCACCCCCAATATCCAGCGCCTCGCTGAACGCGGCGTCACCTTCACCAACGCAATCTGCTCGTCACCAACCTGTTTTCCCTCACGCAGTGCCGTGTTCACTGGTATTCACCCGGCTCGCTCCGGCAATATTGTGAACGATAACGGCATTCGTCCGTGGCGCTTCTATGCGGGCGATGCTGTTACCCTGCCGAAGCATCTTTCCGCTCAAGGTTGGACCAGCATCGGAATCGCCAAGAACTTCCACAAGGGGGACAAGACCGAGTTTGATACTTACATTGCCAGGGCCGGCCGGCCGAAGCAAGTTCCCGGAGTGGGTCTCAATCTGAACCCCTCGGGGCACTGGGGTGTTTCCGCTGATCCGGTCACGGAAATGGCCGATTACGTCGCGGTCAGCCATGGCATCGAAACGCTCGACTCCATGAACGATTCGCTCTTTCTCTCCCTCGGAATCTATCGCCCTCACGTCCCCTGGGTCGTGCCGCAGGAATACTTCGATCGTTACCCGCTTGAGGCCATTCAACTACCGGAGTTCCAGCCAAACGATCTCGACGATCTACCGCAACGCTTTCGACCTCTTGCCCACCTGGAAGCTAAGTTCGGCCCCGGCTACCATGACGGCCTTGTGAAGAAGGGCCACGACAAGCAGTTCATCAGGGCCTACCTCGCCTGCGTGACCTTTGCCGACGAGCAGATCGGCCGCCTGCTTGATGCCTGGGATGCCAGCCCCCACGGCGATGGCGGCTACATCGTTCTCTGGAGCGACCACGGCTACAATCTTGGAGAGAAACAGGCCTGGTCGAAGATGAAGCCCTGGTATGATTCCGCTCATTGCAATTTCATCGTTGCCGGACCTGGCATCCCCGAAGGCGCGACCTGCGACAAAGCCGTTTCGCTTCAGGACATCTACCCGACGCTCATCGATCTGTTGCAACTACGCAATCCCTCGCAAGCCCTCGATGGGAACAGCCTTGTCCCCCTGCTCAATGATCCGCAGAGCGAATGGGATCACCCGGTGGTCATGTCCAGTGAGACTGACGGCATCCGCTACGACGTGGTGTTGGACAATGACTTCCGTATGACCCGCTTGGTCACTGGCGAAACCGAACTTTATGAGCTTGCTACTGATCCTCACGAATTCACCAACCTCGCTGACGATCCTGACTATACCCCAGTCATCGATCGACTGTCACAACACCTCACTTTTGCTTATCCCGGGATTCCCGAGGATGGCTGGATCGAAGCCGAAGCCATTCCCTGCCAAACCTCTTCTGACTTTGGCCTGCGAGGCAACTGCCACTACCGGCGTGGCGCTCCCGAAGCATCTAAAAGCCAACTGCTCCATGCCGATCTGCGTGCCGGTAAAGGTAGCTACCTAGAATTGATCCTTGATGTCCCCACCGCCGGCACCTACGAACTCGGCGCGACGCTCGTCGTCGAGGGCCTCTGCGAAGTCTTTGTCGATGACGTCGTCGATGACGCCGCCCAAGCTAACACCGGCTATCCCATGACTTCCGTTGGCACGATAAAGCCCGGATCAGGGAAACTTGAAAACCACTTCATCGGCACCGTAAGCTTTGACTTTCCTGGACTTAAAATTCTACGATTTCAGTCGCTCGTATCCAAACAACAGCTGCGACTAGACCGTGTTCTCCTGAAATCCCAATCTTCCAACTAAACCATCACCATGAATCGTCGCGAATACTTCAAACACCAAGTCGCTGGAACAGCTATTCTTGCTTCGTCCGGACTTGTCCACAAAGCCAGCGCTGAAAATCTTCCCACTGCTGATCCGGATCAGGGGAACCTGCTCGACGTGGATGTTCTTGTCGTCGGCGGAGGCTCGGCTGGTCATGTCGCTGCAATTCAAGCGGGTCGCATGGGAGCCAAGACCGTCCTGCTGGAGCGTAACTCCCAACTCGGCGGAACCACCACCACGGGCGGCGTCAGTTTCCCCGGTCTCTTCCACGCTTGGGGCAAGCAGATTATTGGCGGCATTGGCTGGGAACTGGTCGCCAAATCAGTCGAGGTCGACGGCCGCGAACTGCAGGACTTCACCAAGGTCCACAAGAGCCACGTACCTCATCATGTCCGCTTGAATGGACAGCTTTACTCGCTGCTCGCCGAGGAGGCCTGCCTCGATGCCGGAGTCTCCCTGGCCTACTACCAGTTTCCCCAGAAGGTGGTTGAGACCGAAGAGGGCTGGCTCGTCGATGTGGTCGGGCAAGGCGTTCAATATCAACTGCGCTGCCGCCAGATCGTCGACTGCACTGGTGGTGCCGACGTGGTGGGTAGCTTAGGTTTCGAACGCCTCCGCGAAGACACCCGTCAGCCTGGTACCCATGTCGTCACCTTTACCGGCTTCGACACGGCCGTCGTGAATAAGAACGCCAAACTCATCCAGGAGATGTATAACGAGGCCCTCAAAGAAGGCCGACTTCAGAAAGGCGACACTTGGAGTGGCAAAGCCATGCAACCGATCAAGAGCCAAAGCGGTAATAGTAACCACATCTTCGGCGCGGACTCGACAAATGCCGCCACGCAAACCCAGACGAATCTGGCTGGACGAAAGTGCGTGCTGCGCCTGCTCAAGTTCCTCAAAACCATCCCTGGAGGCGAGAACGTCACCATTGACCGAATGATGAACGAAACCGCGAGCCGAGAAACCTATCGTATCAAGGGTGAGACCATGATCACCGTGCGCGACTACACTTCCGGGCGAGTCTTTGAGGATGCCCTGTCCTACAGCTTTTATCCAATCGATCTGCACGATGAGGATGGCGTGAAACCGCAACACCTTTCTCATGGTAAGGTGCCCACGATCCCGAGGGGCGCCCTCATCCCGAAAGGATCGAAAAACCTCATGGTCGCCGGTCGCTGTGTCTCCAGCGATCGCCTCTCCAATTCCGCCGCCCGTGTCCAGGCCAGTTCCATGGGGATGGGTCAGGCGGCCGCGGTCAATGCGGTCCTCGCAGCGAGACAAAAGGTATCTCCGGGTGAGGTCTCTTTAGCCGAGGTTCACGAGGAGTTGAAGAAGCACGGAGCGATTGTGCCGGAAGGGACGAAAGCTTGATTTGTCAAACAAACTGCTAATAATCGGGCGGAAAACCCTGCCGGCGGGCTACCTCACCTCTGGAGACTCTTCGCCTCTACTTTAAATGAGTCAGAAAAAACGAAGTGCTGTTTCCTTGCTCATTGCCTTCAGTTTTGTGGTGATGGCAGTGACGGGGGTATTGGCCTTTGCCCTTCCTTTCTCGATCCATATCGTCGGCCTGCATTCGTTGATCGGCTTTCTCTTCATCGGGCTGATTGCGCTGCATATCCTCAATAACCGCAGCCACCTTTCTCGATACCTAAAGAGCCCCATTGTCTGGGCCGCCTTGTCGGTAGTAGCTTTGTTAGTATTATTATTCCTCTGGCAACCGGCTCCCATCAAGAGTGTACTCAGTCTCAGCAAGAATATCGGGCCCTCATTGGATGACTACGAGGTGACCGATTTAGGTCTCTCCTATCACTACTCTCCCGATCCCGGTTACGAGATGGCCTTAACTGTTCGTAGCGGCAACGGGTTTGATCTGGAAGCCCCGCCCCACTTTGCCATCTGGCTGGAGAACGCCTCCGAATATCATATTAAGACCCTTCACACTCCAAACGGCGAAGGCGGGCGAACCGCGCTGCCCTACTGGGACTTCAAACGACGCGGATGGGAGGAAGCGAGGCGCGATGCCGAGATCTCCGGGAAGGACCTCGCGGAAGAGTTGGAGGTGGATGCTCTTTCCGGAGCCACTCAGAACAGCTCCTTTGATCCTGCTGACTATATCTTGCCAAGCGATACCGACGAATCGCTGCCTTACCGCTTGCTCATCGAAATCAATCAACCAGGCGACGAGCAGGCTTCGCTCGTTTACGCAGTAGATATTAACAATGCGAGCCCCCGCACCTTTCAGTTGCTCGATCTTGTCGGATACCCGAAGCGCGAAGATGATGACGAAGACGGCAAGGAAGTTTGGATGCTCTACTACATCGACGGAAGCTTCAGCACGGCACTAAAACTTATCGACAGCGCACTTCTGACCATCGAGCGCGACCAGTAATCCAGTTGAGCATTCGTTCCTAGAAACATTTTCAGATCCAAAATAACAGTGCAGAATTTCGACTTGGAGTATGGGGAAGGGCAGTATGAGAATGTTGATCTTTCGTTGCGCTCATAACATTTATTTTCGTTTTTACTTCTCGTGGTTGGAATGGCGCGAGACAATGGATTAGCTCCTGAGCCGAATTGTTCGCCGCACGCAAGTAGGAGTCTTCAGATTTTCTGAATTGGCGATCCGAGGTCAGAGTCCGAGAGGCCATGAGTCATCAAGACTGTTGAGCATCGCAGGGTAAATCATCGGAAAAAAGGGTAACCATGGGGCTCCGGATATAAAATGGTGCAAGAAGCATCGGTGCGCGGGCGAGGTAAAGTTTTCTTTTTTGCAAGAGTCCTGTTAAGAATTTTTAACCTCATGCCTAAATAAGAGTCATCAGTTTAACGGATTCGAGTTGTGACTCTTTTGAGATAATCAAAAACCAGAAAACTGCGGATGCAGGCATTAGCTTCGGCGGAAAAATTATTTACCCTAAGCCGAGGATGTCGCCATGAAAACCTCTCTCTTATTTCTAAACCTCTGTTTGTTTGCGGCGATTACCTCGGCAGCAGATCGGCCTAACATCATCATGTTTCTGATCGATGATCAGAACCCGTCGAGTATTTCAGCTTTTGGAGGCGAGACTTACACGCCTAATCTCGACCGCATGGCAGAGGAGGGGATGAAGTTCACTCGCGCCTACGTTAGTAGTTCGGTTTGCACCCCTTCCCGCTATAGTTTTCTGACTGGCCGGTATGCGGGGAATTCGCATAGCAAGCTTTATACAGAAGCGGTTGGCAGCATGGAGAATCAAGGGTATCCCGGTTTCAATGTCGCGCTTGAGCGCGACAAGATGAACGTCGGTAACGTGCTTCGGGAAGCCGGTTACATGACCGGGTTCGTAGGAAAATTTCACCTCAAGTCACCCTTAGACTTTCCCGAGTTCTACGAAGGTGAGGAGGGATGGATTGAGATCCCAAACGACGCGCCTCCCGGGCCGGAGACCTCGGCTCTGTTCAAACACAACGAACGCCTCATGCGTCGCTACCTCGAAGCGCTGGGCTTTTCTTGGGCGAAGAATATTTACGCTGGGAACATGAGTAAGCCCTACTCCGAGCACAACGCCGAGTGGCCGACGGTGGCGGCTCTGGAGTTTATTGAAAAGAATCAAGACGGCCCCTTTTACCTGCATCTTTGCAGCACCTTGCTTCACGGGCCGGACAAGTCTTGGCGCGACTCCATGAATCACCCGCTCATCACGGGCGAGGGGGAGGTCGAGAGTCTGCCTGAGGTCATGACGCCACGCGACGAGCTTCTTAAAATGATCGAGGGAAAAGGCTTCGATCCCGACAGCCATGTCGCTGGTGAAGCGTGGATCGACGATTCGCTCGGGGCAATTTTCCGAAAGTTGGTGGAACTCGGCATCGATGACAACACGCTGGTGATTTTTGCGCCCGATCACGGTCGTGATGGCAAGGCATCCGTCTTTTCCCACGGCGCGGCTCAGGTGCCCATGATCATGCGTTGGCCCAGGGGTATTCCCGCTGGGCAGGTGTGTGAAGAACTGGTTCAGAACATTGACCTCGTTCCCACCTTTTTCGAGTTGGGTGAAGCGCAAAAGCCAAAGTCCTATCGGATTGATGGGCAGAGCCTCACCCCTCTTTTCGAGAACGGAACAGCCGAGAACTGGCGAGATCATCTCTATCTAGAAATGGGCGCGGCGCGGGCCACTGTCACCAAAGATTGGTCTTATGCGGCGGTCCGCTACACGAAGGAACAGATTGCGGCAATTCAGGGAGCCAAGCCCGAGAACTTGCCGAGAGCGATGGCCTATATCGGACGTTTGGGTATTGGTGTTCGCGGGGCCGACCGCCCCGGCTTCTTTGACGAAGATCAACTCTATTACTTGAAGCAGGATCCGAAGGAAATGGAGAACCTCGCGTCCAATCCGGAGCAAGCTGGACAACTGAAAGAGATGCGTGAGCTCATGCAGAGGGACCTCGAAGCGATCGGTCGTCCCTTTGGCGAATTCATTCCTGGAGGGAACGCCGCCGAGCCCGGGCAGATCGACAAGCAGATAGAAATCGTCAAGCAGCTCGAGATCCAGGGTAAGAAAGTCGTGGTTCCAAACTCGTTGAAGAAGAATTCAGGAGCGGCCGAGGAGCCTGCATCAGAAGACAAGGCAAAGAAGAAAGCGGAACGCGAGGCGCGCCGAAAGGCTCGCGAGGAAGCCAAGGCGGCTAATGATTGAAATCTTAGGAAGCGGTGATTCGCGGGCATCCAAAAGTGTGGATGTGGACGGTGTCTATCCCGATGGCTCGAAGAAATATGGGTCGGAGAAGTGAGTGATTGAGCTTTAACAAGAGGGACAACCTCTTGGCTTAGGGTTAGCACTAAAGTTTAGCCGTAAGGGCAGGACTGGCCCTATTCGATTCGGATGTCATCCAAGTAAAATTGAATGGCGGATTTGTCGTCGTAGGCTCCCCAGGTGAACGGTGTTTTAACGCGGCTGAGGTCTTTCCCTGTTAAATCAATACTATAGGATTTCCATTCACGGGTAAGCGTGATTTCTCTACTGACTTTGGCGGTGTCGTGATAAACGAAATGCGCACCGATGCCTCCAAGCCCGAAGGTGATCACCTCGCCACCTTTGGCACCCCGCGCCCAGAAGGTCAACTGCTTCGCCCCGGTTGCATTGAAGCCTCCTTTGCGCTCCCCCCAATCGTTGGCGGGGTGTTGCCAGTTGACACCAGACCAGGCATTTTGTGGTGCGGTTATGTGTAGACAGGTGGGGCCGGCTTTTGGATTGTCGGGTGAATCAAATCTCATCTTGATGCGGCTCGAAGCGACGCCCATGTAACCAGTCGGCCGGTAGGCGGAGGTCGGTTTTTCGTCGCTATAGAGGGTTAGCGGCAAGGTCATTGGGGGCGCAGGTAAAGTGGAAACTGGCTTTTTGATGACGACGGATGCCGAAGCGGTCGCAGCATTGCCGTTTCCGTCAAAAGCGTAAGCGTAGATGCGATACTTGCCTGGCGCCGCTCCAGTAATTTCAACTTCGGCACTCTGTGGGTTCGCGTGCCGGAGAAACTCAGCCAGATTTTTCTTCGCAGCGATATGATCTCCCCCAACTGTGCCTTGCAACTCGGTTTTCAATTCGAAGTGATAGGTCAGAGTATCGCCATCAGGGTCGATCACGTTGAGCTTCATCTTCCCGCTACTGCCTTTGATAATGATACGGCTTTGTGGCTCTGCCAGGAAGGACTGCACCTGGGGGGCGCGATTTGTGGGGGTTGGCGCTTCGAAAAGCTCGTGAAAAACTTCCGCCTGAGCCAGGCGCTCGCCGCTTGCCAGAAACTGGCCGAAGTAAGTGTCGGTCATCTCGACCTTATTCCCCCATACGAAGCTGTAGCCGCCGAGACATATCCCTGGATGAGTTAAAATTCCCTCTCGGTAGATTTTTCTGTAGATCTGAGCCTTTTCCGAGCTTGTGGGTTCTGCCACCATTCCAAAATGATCGCGTGGATGCAACGGCGGGCCGTATTCGGTCAGGAGGCACGGTTTGTTCAGACCAAAATCTAGGTAGCGCTTCACGATATGATCGGCACCATCATAAGAGTTGAGTCCAACGATATCGATGTCGGGGCAATGCTCTTGAATCATACGCAACTTGATGTTTTTCGCACCCAATTCAGCAATCACGATGACGGTGGGATGATTCGGATCGATCTCTTTGATTGCTTTCGCAGCGTCGTTGATAACTTGCCAAACTTTGGCGTCGCCATCCTGGCCGATTTCCACTTCGTTACCAACGCCCCAGGCGAGAACTGCTGGGTGATCTTTATATTTTCGCACTGCTGCCAAGAGCGCCTGCTTTTGTTTTTCGACGGCTTTTGCATCATGGATGTTAAAGCCGTGGCGCTTGTGCCCGAGCCAGTGTCCAACGGTGATAGTGATGCCATTTTGATGGGCTCGGTCGAGTAACTCCCCGGTTTTGGCATCCACGCCCCAAGTGCGGATCGAGTTGGCACCGAAAGAGGCCGCAACATCAAGATAATTCGAACCTCCAACGCCTTTGATAAAAAACGGCTCTCCGTTTCGCTCCATTTTCCAGCTGCGTTCGCTGGTTTTGATAACCTCGACAACGGAACCTTTTGTGTTGATCGGCTTGGGAAGTTCTCTCGGGTCTTTCGGCTCACTTACTTCACTTTTTTTTGTATCCGGCTCTTTTGATTCTGCTGCACAAGCAATGCCTGAGAGAGGATCGCCAACAGTCATGAAGGCCCAGATGACACAAAATGTTGGAAATGGCTTCTTCACTGTATCTTCGCGGCAATTTCGGAATCTTTTATCCTTCCTTGCCATTCTCGTCACACAAGTAGTGAGCCGATATGGGTGGTTCCCGGAGAACAAAATCAGACAGCCTGGGCTCCAATTCAGCTTTGGATCGTGGCAGAAGTAATGATAGCTCGATTCGTAATCGGAGTGTGTATTAGGGGAGTTTTCATTGATAGGTGGAGTTAAGTTCGCGCTGAGTGAGCTTCAGCCTCCTTGTTACTTCGCGGGCCTCCAAGGCATCTTACCCTCCTTCTCTTGCAGAAACTGAGCGTCTACTTCCTCATACCACTGGTGCAGACGCTTTCGCATTTCCTGGACCAGTTCCGGCTTCTCAGATGCAAGGTCTTTCTTTTCGCCGATATCGTTCTTCAGGTCGTAGAGATGAGCGCGGCCGTCTTCGTAGCGTTCGAACAACTTGTATTTGCCTTCGCGAATGGCACCGCCGGGAATGCCACCCTGATTGCTATAGTGAGGGTAGTGCCAGTAGAGCGATTGGCGACCCAACTTTTCACCGCGCAAGGCAGAGGTCAGGTCAATTCCGTCGACGAGGTGATCGATTTCAATGCCTGCGGCAGCCGCCACCGTGGGAAACAAATCAATTGAGCAGATCAGCTCTTCGCTGACGGAACCAGCCTTCGTCACTCCTGGGTAGCGAATGATCCACGGCTCCCGAATGCCGCCCTCGTAGACCCAGCCTTTACCGCCGCGCAGGGGTAGGTTGCTGGTGGGGGAGCCTTCTGAGGTGGAGAGGCCGCCGTTGTCGGAAGTGAACACTACGATGGTATTGTCAGTGACGCCCGATGCGTCCAGTTGATCGAGCACCGTTCCCACGGCTTCATCCATGGCCTCAACCATGGCGGCGTAGACAGCATGTTTTTGAAGAATTCTGACCTGACGCTCCTTGTCTCCGAAGATTTGTTCCTCCCCGGCAAATTCTTCGCCTTCGATCTTTGCAGCCCGGGCCCTGTATTTCTCTACCAGATCAGCGCGCCCTTGAAGGGGTGTGTGAACCGAATAAAAAGATAGGTAGGCGAGAAAGGGCTGGTCCTTGTTCGCTTCGATAAACTCAGCAGTATCTCTGGCTAGTCGGGCGGGAAGATGCTCACCTTCGGGACTTTCAACTTCCATCTGGGGATTCTCGAAAGGCGCGAAGTATTTCTTCCCGGTGTAGGGACCACCCTTGGCCCAGCCGCCAATATTGATATCAAAGCCCTGTCCTTGAGGGTAAAGTTCCTCGGTGTTACCTAAGTGCCATTTACCGGCAAAGAAAGTGGCATAGCCTTTGGTCTTGAGTGCCTCGGCAATGGTGATCTCTTCGGCGGCCATTTCGTCGACTAGCGGGGCTGGGTTGAAGCTGCCGGCGCGTTTTCCCGAGAAGAAATTGGTCGCCTGGACTCTGGTCGGGTATTTGCCTGTCATGAGACTGTAGCGAGTCGGCGAACAGACTGGATTCGCTGCATAACCATCGGTGAACCTCATGCCCGAATCTGACAGCCGATCGATATTGGGCGTGTCGTAGAAGCAATTGGGGTTATTCGCTCCGATATCCATGTAGCCGAGGTCGTCGACAAGGAAGACGACCACGTTGGGTTCCTCTGCGAGGGAGTTTCCTGATAGGATAAAAAGGATCGAAACGGCGGATGAGATGATGTGTTTTGGAATCATAGAACTAAAAAGAAAGGTGAGAGTAGATGGCGCGGAGTAGCAGTTACGATTTCCCGGAATTTTAAACGGAGTGAACGAATAGTGGGTTTTGTCGTGGGGCAGGCCATTACCGAAACTTCAACACATGTGATTCCTGGCGACCAAATCCGGTGATTTCAAGTCGATTAGAATAGAGATCTGCGACCGCAAACGCATTGGTGTTTTCTGTTTCCACCATGCCGTCGAGTGTTAGGTAGTGTAGTCCCTTCGAGTCGAAATGATACCCGGCATGGTTGTGACCATTGATATAAAGCTTAGCGCAAGTGTGCTTCTGGAAAACTGCGTCTACTGAAGAGGAGTTCCAGATAGCATGTGATTCGTCGGGGAGGATAGGGTGGTGCCCAAAAAGGAGAACCGTTTCTTGTGCGTCTGAAGCGGCCGCTAGCTCTGATTCGATCCAAGTTAACTGGGTCTCACTTGGCCGACCGTTCCACGGTTTTGATCCAGCAACGCCTGCTTTTCGAAGGCGCTCTAATTCCGTCACTGCGCTTGAGTGCTCTTCCGAACCCTTGGGGTGTCGGTAGGTGCTGACCTCAGTGGTGTCGATGATGAGGAACCGGTATCCTCGTCTGCGAAAGCTGTAGTAACTCTTTTTTAAGCCCAGCTTTTTGAGTACTTCTTGCTTCTTGCTCTCTTCGACCTCGAGGTCATGGTTTCCGAGTGCGTGGTAGAGTGGAGATTTCAGCTTCGCTGCGATAGGGTTGAGAGTATCGAAGCTCCTAAAATCGCGATCGATGAAGTCTCCAAGATGGAAGACGAAGTCTAGATTGTGTCCGTTTAGAGTGCTGATAGCTGCCTCAAGCTTTGCAGGGCTTTCTCTGTAAAAACGCGATCCCTTTTTGTCTGCATCGACATACTGGCAATCAGCCATGAGGCCGAAGGAAAAAAGAGGCGACTCCTTGGGTTGGGCGAATGTGGACAAAGTAGGCGTCGCCAAAGTTGTCCCTAAGACGGCGAGATGCTGTCTCCGATTTTGCCTAGCAGAATGTGACGCTTCATTAGCACCTTTCATGACGATTTTGATCTTCTGGTATGAGAGCGAAATCTGCACAGGGCGTCAATGGTTGAGGATATCCATTTCGCTTCGCGGATTCGCCCTGCAGGTTATGGCGCGACTCCGCTGGCTATTTTCTTTTTCCAGAGTGGGATGACTGGTTACATCTTTTGATACCCCATGAATTTTAACCACCTCGATCAACTCGCCCGGCACGAAGGCGGCATCAGCCGCCGTCTCTTCACTTCGTATGTTGCCGCTCTTTCTTCTGTCCCCTGGATTGGATTGAGTAATCAGAATAAGGGAATAAATAAGACCAAGTTTTCGAGTAATCCTTTCACGCTTGGAGTCGCTTCCGGTGACCCCAATCAGGAAGGCATGGTTTTGTGGACGAAACTAGCACCGAAGCCTCTCGAACTTAACGGTGGAATGCCTCTCGATGCCTTTACCGAAGTCACCTGGGAAGTGGCGAACGACGAAGCCATTACCGATATCGTGCAATCGGGAATAGCTCCTGCCACGCCGCATCTTGGGCATACGCTCCATGTTGAAACACACGGGCTTGAACCGGATCGCTGGTATTTCTATCGTTTCCGTATTGGGGAATATGCTAGTCCCATCGGGCGAACCCGGACAATGCCGGAGGATCACGTGTTGTCAGATAAGCTGCGCTTTGCGGTCACATCCTGCCAGAACTTTGAACAGGGTCTCTACACCGCATACGAGCAGATGATGGACGATGAGCCGGATCTAGTGTTCCACCTAGGAGATTATATCTATGAGTATGCCGGTAACCCCCAGCGAATTCGTACGCATGTGGGGCCGGAGATTGAAACTCTCGAGCAATATCGTCAGCGCTACAATCAGTACCGGACCGATCCGCTGCTCCAAAAGATGCATGCTCATTGCCCGTGGTGGGTGACTTGGGACGACCATGAGTTTGATAATAACTGCGCCAACGATATTTCGGAACAGAAGGGCATTGATAAGGTCTCATTCCTCAAGCGGCGGGCGGCGGCCTACCAAGCTTACTATGAAATGATGCCGCTTCGGGCTTCAGCCTGCCCTATGGGTTCTGATATGAAACTCTACCGCAGTGGAAAGTTTGGTCGACTGGCTGATTTCTTCGTTCTCGACACGCGGCAGTATCGAACGGATCAGCCTAACGGCGACCGTAATAAGCCGCTCAACGAAGCGGCCCTCAACCCAGAGAATACAATGCTTGGCCACCAACAGCGAGGCTGGCTGCAGCAATCGATGATTCAGTCCAACTCTCAATGGAATGTGCTCGCCCAGCAGATCATGATGGGAATAGCTAATCGCCAGACAAAAGAGAATGACGAGGCGATCTACTCCATGGACCAATGGCCCGGTTATGCGAATGAGCGGAATAAACTGGTCCGTTTTTTGAAAGAACGCAATATCTCCAATCCGGTGGTTCTGACAGGGGACATCCACAGTAACTGGGTCAACGAACTTCGTGTTGATGATCTTCAACCTGACGGACCGTTGATCGCGACCGAGTTTGTCGCTACCTCATTAAGTAGCGGCGGAAACGGGGAGGCCAAACGCTCTCACCATGATCTTTATCTCGCCAATAATCCAGGCGTGAAATTCTATAATGCGGAGCGTGGTTATATTCTTTGCGACGTGACGCCGGAGCGATGGATCAGCCATTACCGAGTGGTAAATGATGTATTGAAGCCCGGAGGAAAGACCACGACGAGAGCCTCATTTCGAGTTAATGCGGGATTTGCAAAGGTTCATTCTGTGTAGGGCGTTATTAATGGCTAATAATTACTCGGGAAAAACTCTGGACATAACGGTGCCATTCTCAATTCAAGCTTCCCCACGCGGGAAGCGAAAATAATGACAAGACACATGGACTCACAAATTAGACACCTCATAACGATCCTTCTTTTAAGTGCGGCCTCATTAAGTGGAATTTCTGCCAAGGATGTTTCAAAACCTAATATCATCCTCATTATGGCCGATGACGTCGGCTATGAGTGTTTCAGCGCCTACGGTAGCGAAGAGTTCTCAACGCCACGACTAGATGCGCTCGCCGCCGGTGGCATGCGCTTTGATCATTGCCATTCGACGCCGCTTTGCACGCCTAGTCGAGTGAACTTGATGACCGGGAAGTCGAATGTCTTCAACTATGTCGATTTTGGGGTCTTCCCCAAGGGTGAGCCGACCTTCGCCAACTATTTTAAGGACCAGGGTTATGTTACAGCCGTGGCCGGAAAGTGGCAGTTGATGACTCCCGATGACGGCATCTCGCCCGAAGAGGCGGGTTTCGATCGGCATTGCGTCTGGAATATTCCCGGGACGGAGCGGTCCCGTTATTGGAGGCCTTCGCTAATGCACGACGGCGAGGTCGTTAATTACGGTGAGAATGACTATGGCTCAACCATCATCGCGGATTACCTGATCGACTTCATTAAAACCAATCAGAGTAAGCCATTCCTCGCTTACTATCCGATGAACCTCCCACATAATCCTTTTGACCCAACGCCGCGCAGCAAGGATCGCCAGAGCAAAGATGCGAAGCAGAATTTTATCGACATGGTCGCCTACATGGACCATTGCGTCGGTCGGATCGAGGATACCCTGAGCGAACTCGGACTGCGGGAGAATACGTTGATGATCTTCACAGCGGACAATGGCACGAACTCTAAACTGAAGATCGACTTCTTTGGGGACGAGCTTAACGGAGGCAAAGGCTTCACGCATGACCATGGCACCAAGGTTCCCCTGATCATGAACTTTCCTGGTCGTATCGAACCCGGTCAAGTGAGTGAAGACTTGACCTGTTTTTCCGATATTTTTCCAACCATTGTTGAAGCAGCAGGACTACCCCCGAAAGAAATTTCGGAAGGGGATGGGTGGAGCTTCTGGCCGCAATGCCTCGGAAGAGATGGGAAGCAACGTGAGTGGATCTATGGCTATTATTTTCCTCGCCCCTTCTCACAGAAGTTCGACATGATGTATTCGCACTGGGAAGTCGCTTGGGCTCGTGACAAGCGCTACAAACTCTATCGTGACGGTCGCTTCTTTGACGTAATCGATGATGTGAGAGAAATGAATGTCCTAGGCGACGTTGAGGAGTTGAGAGCAGTGCGTGAGCGCCTTCAATCTGCACTGGATAGTTATCCCCAAAGGGGGGCTAAAATTGATTACGAGCGCGTCACCGGGAAGCGAAAGAATCCTTGATCGGTGCTCTATTCAATGAGACGGGATCCGAGGAATCATCTTCCGAAACCGACCACAGTTAAGAGGTGACAAAAAAGCCCGGACGCTTTCGCGACCGGGCCATGGTTGAGTTCTAAAACGTTGTAGCGATCAATGCTCGTGAAAATTGGGCTCCTTGCCCTCGTAGGCCCGGTAGAGGTCAAGAATCGCAGTTTTTACAGCCTCAGCGACTTCGTCGCTCGGGTCTTGCTTCGCTTTCATCGCTGCGCGCATCAGGGCGTGCGCTGCGAGAAGTTGTGCTTCATAATTCTCGACGTCAGGCTTGATTCGCTGCGCCATGAAATACTCTGCCACCGTCGTGATGAGTTTCTTGCAGTGATTTTCCTTGGTCAAGATCCAGCGGGTTGCCTGATTTGCCGCCAGAGGGGAGTTGTTATCGATCAGCTTAGCCATCTCGACGTTGGCTTTTGCGATTGTGGTTTGGGCTTCTAGCATCTTTTCGAATTCGACCTCGTCGGAGAAGATACCGCATGGCACCTGACAGTGTGCTGCTGCCTTTTCAAGGCCTACAAACGAAAAGGAAAAAGCGATTCCGGTAATAAGAAGAATAAGTGATTTCATGTTGTTTTGTGATACGCGCTGGGGTTCTTATGGAGCGTCAGTATTTTATTAATAATTTTACCGATACTGTTTCGCGTTCACAAGAGTTCAGTTGGCTTGAATGAATCGTGCAAATCGCGGGGAATTTAATAAACGTTAGAAGAAGGTTATCGGCAATAGCGCTTTATCGATTTAATTTGCCCTCTTATTGGAAGTCTACTCGGGAGTGTATGATCTCACTTTCTCTCATTGCCCCGGCCTTTCAAACGCTCGGAAGGCACACGGAACTCGGGCTTGCCTTCGGTCGGAATCCACGCCATCAGCTCTTCGAGAATTCTCTGGTGACCGGGATCATTGGCTAGGTTGGTGTATTCCTCAGGATCATTGCGGTGGTTGTAGAGCTCCTTGGCTCCGTCTTCGTAGACGACGAGGCGCCAATCTCGGGTCCGGGCAGCGTGATTGCCGTAGTAAGAGGAGATGATGGCCGGCTCGTCGCGTTCCGTCGTGGGATCTTCGAGCTGTGGCGTCAGGGAAATGCCGTCGAGCGAGTCATGCTCGGGCAGTTCGCACAGTTCGATCAGAGTGGGGTAGATATCGATAAGGCTGGCGGGCTCGACGCAGGCGTCACCAGGCTCAATGCCGGGACCGGCAAAGAGCAGCGGCACACGGGTCGATTCCTCCCAGAGGGTGCGCTTGGCCCAGTGATGCTTTTCACCGAGGTGGAAACCGTGATCGCTCCAGAGTATTACGATGGTGTTGTCGGCGTGAGGGCTGTTTTCGAGCGCGTCCATTACGATGCCGACACAATGGTCCACGAAGCTGATGGATGCGAGGTAGGCTTGAGTGAGGCTGCGCTGCTTGCCACTGGCGACGACTTCGGAGTGCTTGGGCGCGACGGCGTAGTCATTGATACTGCGGAAGTTGGGTGGGAGGTCTGTCAGGTCAGACTCTGGGCTCTTGGGAAGCGGAATCGCTTCGACGTCGTAGAGGTCAAACCACTTCGGTGGAACGAGGAGAGGAACATGTGGGCGGTAAAATCCCACCGACATGAAGAAGGGTTGGTCGTGTTTCTCCTTGATTACCTTCGCCGCATCGTTGGCGAGCTGGTAGTCGCCCATGTCGGCATCGTTCTCGGGGAACTGGCCCCAGTCCCAGGCTCTACTCCAGCCTTCGGGGAGACTGACAGGGCCACCCTCCGGGCGGGCTGTTTTGGGACGACCAAGATCGAGATCGATGTCCTCTTTGAGGCGATCACCAAAACCGTGGTGGAGGACCTTGCCGCCGGTGATGGTGGTGTAGCCGTTGTCTTTGAAGTAGCGATGCAGGGTGGGGGCCCCGTCCAGGGTCGGAAGTTGCTGGTAAGACGGTCCGATCTCGTAGCTGCCGTGGGTGGTGGCAGCGAGCCCTGACATGACACTGACGCGTGATGAAGAGCAGACCGGGATCGCACAATGAGCGTTCGAGAAAATCCTTCCCTGTTCAGCAAGTGCATCGAGATGAGGCGTGCTCACCGAGGGGTAGCCGCCGAGATAGCCTGTCCAGTCATTGAGGTCATCAATGCTGATCATGAGCACGTTAGGTTTGGCTTCTTCGGCGTGAAGCGGCAGCGCCCCCATCAGAAGGAGTGCCCCGATTGAGAGGGTGAATGATTTCATAATTAAGTGAGGCCGTGCGAAATCGTCGGCGAATTCAGGGCTGATATTTATCAAACCACTCTTGAACCTTGACGCCTGGATGAGGGTTTTTCGGAATGAACTTGGACAGCTCTTTCTTGATTGAAGCATGCTCAGGATTGTCGGCTTCGTTAGTCCATTCGTTGGGATCCTCTTGGTGATGATAGAGTTCCTCGGAGCCGTCCTCGTAGCGGATGTAGCGCCAGTCTCTGGATCGGATCGAGGTGTTGGCCTCACCGTAGAAGGAAATGGCGGGAGCACGTTCAGCCTTGGGATCGTAGAGCTGGGGCTTGATGGAATTTCCATCGAGGAAGTCCGGAACCTCCAGACCGGCGAGATCTACGAGAGAGGGATAGACATCAATGAGGCTGACGGGCTCAAGATTGACGGCTCCGGCCTCTGCGCCGGGTGCCCGGACAATGAAGGGCACCTTCAAAGTCTGCTCCCAGATGGCACCTTTGCACCAGTGTTTCTTCTCTCCAAGGTGCCAGCCGTGGTCACTTGTCAGCATGACGACGGTGTCGCGACCGCGAGGGTTGTTCTCCAATTCTTCGAGAAAGCGTCCAATCTGGGCGTCAACGAATGCGACGGATGCGAGGTAAGCCTGGAGCGTTTCGTGCCAGAGTTCGCGTTTGACGATGTCCTCGTGGTCACTGAGACCGTTGTGCATGTTCTTGTGGGCGTGGGAACGAGCCAGCTTGCGGGCGAATTCCGGCATGTCATCCCAATCATCGCCTTCGGTGGGTTCTGCGGGGAGTTGGATGGAATCAATGGGAAATTTGTTGAACCAGGGCGCCGGCACCTGGAGCGGGCGATGCGGGCGAAAAAAGCCGACCGACATGAAGAGCGGCTTGTCGGTTTCTGCGTTCCACTCATCGATAGCCCAACTGGCGACTTTGTAGTCGCTCATCTCTTCGTCCGTGGCTTCGAGGGCATAACCGTCAGCCGGAGAACCGTAGGCGTTGAAGGTGTCTTCGCCTTTCGGAGGCTTTGGATCCTTCGGGCGCGCAAGGAGAGAATCGCCGTGCTTGCCGGGATTGCCGTGGAACACCTTGCCGCCGCTGGCGACGCGGTAGCCATTCTCCATGAAGAACTGCTGCATCGTGGGCGTCTCGATCTTCGTCTCTTCCTTGAATTTGGCGTTGAAGTAGGTCCCGGTATTCGAGGCGTAGACCCCGTGGTTTAGGCTGGTACGCGAGGGGCGACACTGCGGGGAGTTGCAGTAGGCGTGGTGGAAGGCCATGCCGCTCTCAGCCAGGGCGTCGATGTTGGGCGAAATTGCGTTGGGGTGTCCGCCGAGGTAGCCTAGGTAGTCGTTGAGGTCATCGACGATGATGAAAACGACGTCGGGTTGCTCGTTAGCATTTTTGCTCTTTGCGGCTTCTGCAGTGGCGTTTACTTTTGCCTTGGCTTTGGCACGAGGTGAATCGGCTTTTTCGGGAGAAGCGGCTGGCTTCTTCTTGGTTCTTCCGGAAGGCCGTTGCACCGGCCCAACATCTTTCATCGCCGGGCCGTTTTGCGCGACCAGCGCATCGGTACGTTTGCGCATGCGCTTGAGGTGGGGATGCTCTTCCTCAGCATCAGCAAGATTGACCAGTTGGTCAGGATCTTTCTGCAGGTCGTAAAGGAATTCCTGAGGCGCTTTATCGGTGCCGTCGAGGAAGTAGCGCGCGTAGCTCATGTGCCGGCCTCGAACGCCTTCCCAGCGGGGAATACTTCCGGGAACCGCGAGGAACTCGCAGAGAAAGTCGGTGCGCCAGTCACTCACCTTATCGCCGCGAAGGAGCGGAGCGAGGCTGCGACCGGTGTGAGTGTCAGGGGTGGGGAGACCGGCCAGTTCGATGAGGGAGGTACCGACATCGCTGTTCAACGCCATCTCCGAGAGAACGCGTCCCTGCTTGGCCTTGGGTAGGCGGGGATCGTAGACCACGAGTGGGACGCGCAGCGACTGATCGTAGTGGGTCCACTTGCCGGCGAAACCGCGATCACCGAGGTAGTAACCGTTGTCAGCGGTGTAAACGATGATGGTGTTATCGGCGAGGCCCTGTCCTTCAAGCTGCTCGACGAGGCGGCCGACGACATGGTCGATGCCACTGACCATACGGAAGTAGGCCCGCATGTTAGTCTGGTATTTCTCCGGCGTGTCCCAGCGCCAGAAGAAGCGCTGACGATTGATGGATTCCTTGAGGAATTGGGGCTGTGCCTCGTAGATCGCCGGATCATTGAGCGGCGGCAGGGGCATTTCCTGATCCTCATACATCCCGTCGGTTACCTTGGGCCAGGGGAAGTGACCGATGCCGGGGCGCTTGTCACCGTCCTCGGCGTGGGTGGCATTGAAGCTGATCTGGAGGCAGAAGGGCTGTTCCTTGGGTTGCTCCTTGATGAAGTCGATGCCCCAGTCGCCGAGAATCTGCGTTTCGTGACGCGTGCTGCCGTCCTCCATCTCTTTGAAGTAGGGCCTGCGTCCGATCCCCTCCCGCACATCCCACATCTGAGCGGCGGATTCGCCGTCGATGGTGACGTGTTCCTTGCCAAGGTGGCCGGTTCGGTAGCCAGCATCCTTTAACACAGCGAAGAAGGAAGTTGCGCAGAGTTCCGGATCGAGCGGACCCGGCTTGGCCCGGTAGAGGTGCCGACGCTCGTAGGTGCTGGTGAAGAGGCAGGACCGGCCCACCCAGCAGGTGGAGGTGGAAACAAAAGCGTTCTCGAAGCGCACCCCTTCGTCGGCGAGGCGATCGATGTTCGGGGTCTTGACGATGGGATGTCCTGCGCAACCGAGGGTGTGGTCGCGCTGGTCGTCTGCGTAGAGCAGAAGGATGTTGGGGCGGTCGACGTTCTTGTCAGGGGCAGCTGCTTGTTCCTTGGCGGCTGCCCCGTTACCCTTTCCCTTTGGGTTGCCCTTGGCTTTCCTGGGGGTTCTTTCTTTTGGAGTGACCTCTGTGACTTTTCCGACCTGGCGTTGGTCAGCCAGATACCATTCCTCAAGCAGAGCGCTGAGAGCCTCGACCTTTTCGGGTTGGTTGGCGGCCAGGTTAGTGGCTTCGTTGGGGTCCTTTTTGAGGTTGTAGAGTTGAGCTTCGCCACCGCTTGGCGGGTATTTCATTTTACCCGGTGCGCCGTCGTAGGTCAGCAGCAGCTTTTCGTTGCCCTTGATGACCCAGCGGTAGAGCAGGGACGCTTGAGGATTTTTGATGTCGGCAATGTCGTGAGCAAACGACTCGCCGTAAATGGTGTCGCGATCGATGGCGTCACCGCTCTTCAGTTCAGAGAGCACGTTGAGTCCGGGGAAATCGTGTGGCGCGTCGGCACCGGCAGCCGCCAGGATAGTGGGGACGATATCCAGCGAGGTGGAAAGCTCGGGGCGGTCCGCAGCGGGAATAGTGCCTGGCCAGCGGAACATAATAGGGTTGCGCGTGCCTCCTTCGTTGGGGCTGCGCTTGGAGCGTTCCGCGTAGCTGCCGGTCTCGGCCTGAATCCAGCCGTTGTCAGTCACGTAAATAACGAGGGTATCTTGGGCGATACCCGCGTCATCAAGTTTCTCCATCAAGAGTCCCACGGTGTCGTCGAGGCGCTCGACGTTGGCGTAGTACTTGGCGACGCGTTCGTGAACGCCTTTGGCCTCGTACTTGGCTGCCAGTTCTTCGGTCGGATCATGCGGGGTGTGAGGAAGGAAGGGGGCATACCATACAAAGAAAGGTTTTTCGCCTTCGACGGAGCGGTCGATGAAGTCGAAGATCGGTTCCATTCCCTGGCGCCCGATCTTGAGACCGTCGTCCCCGTGGCGGCCACCCTTGTCGGGATAACCACGAGTCATGCCCTCAGTGAAACCACCGCGCTGGTAGGAACCTTCCCACCACTTGCCGCTCTGGTGGCTGACATAACCTTTCTCACCGAGCCATTTGGCGACGGTACCGATCCTATCGACGTTGGAGATGAGTAACTCTCTGGCGCTTTTGCCGGCTTTTTCGGCGTGAGCCTTATTTTCGGGCGTCGCTGCAGGATCGTTGCCTGTGATCCTGTTCTGGTGAGAGTAGAGTCCGGTCGCAAGCGTCATCAGGGCAGGACGACAGAGGGCAGTTGGGACATAGCCACGCTTGAAAAGCGCACTCTCTGACGCGAGTTGATCGAGATGAGGCGTCTCAATGTGGGGGTGCCCCATGAAGCCGTAATCAGTGTAGCTGTGATCGTCGGATAGAATTAGGACGACGTTGGGAGGTTTGGCTTCAGTCGCCTGAAGCATGACTCCGCCAAAGAGAACGGCGACCAGAGATTTGACGAGTGATTTCATAGTTAAGGGAGGTGGAAAGTGACTGGCAGCATAGGTAGCCATTTTGTCACTAATACTTCAATCACAACTAGTCGGAAATTCTGCCGTTATACTTAATGCATGATCGCGTCATGCCCCGGTGAAACTTTTATTATTCGACTTCAATCCGGGTGACAGTCTTGACTTTTTGATCGCTGTTTCAGGCAATCCTGCTGTTCAACAGGGCGCTTTATCCATCATCGAAGCAGCACCATTCTCTACCGACCTCTTTACCCTCTTTAAAGTTTACTGAATTGGGGTGTAGATACTGGACATATCCAATTCTGTGAGAGTCGGCGACCTCCCGGCTTTGTCAGGATAGTTTTCATCGAAGAGTTCACTCATGACTTCATTGATCTGCTGCTTATGCCTGACAAGGGAGGTGCCGGCACCGGGACCTCCCGAAGACATGAGGTTGATGAGAACCAGTTGATTGTCCAGGATTAGAAAGACGGGGTTGGCGGAATCGTTAGCTTCTACCTCTTTATAGAATTCTCGTCGCTGCCGATCGGAGGGGGCTTGCATAAAGTTACGGAAAATGCCCGGCTCATGCTCGTAATCAAAAGCGCTAATTTCAGTGACGATCGCGCGTTCATGGATGTCGAACGCTAAAAGCGGCAATCCCCTCGGATTGCCAAGGTAGGTTTTCCAATCGTCTGGCAGCACCTTGACTGGAGTGATGGAGTCGGGCAAAGGAGAATCCAGCAGAGCGATGGAAATATCGGGGTAGACGGTGCCCGAAGCTTTGAAGTGATAGGAGGCGATAATGACCGGCTTGGGAGTGATAACATTGTCATCTTTGTCGATCAGGACAAGGTATTCTCCTACGTTGGGGAAGCTGTGTGACGAACCGATCACATGCCAAGGACTGAGCACGGTGACCGCTTGCGCCATTCCAAAGCCGTGCCCGTAGGGTGCCGGATCGTTGAAGGGTGACACGCCAGTCAGATCAAGGTCTGATCCCCAGCAATTGCCGCTTCGCTTCCAGGGATTTTCATCCTCTGAAAACACGTGAGGAACGTCCGTGTAAACCATCCAATCCGTCAAATTTGATTTTCCGGCAATTCTTGAATCAACTGCCTCGGCAGCCTCCTCTGGAGCGAAGCGAGGGCTGTTTTCTGCGCGCGCGGGTGCTGCCGAAATAAGTAGCCACACCGCGCTTGCGAAGGCGATGACTGTTGCACTTGATCGGATGGAAGGATTCAATGTCATTTTGCTAGAGAAAGACCGGGTCACAAGGCTCAGAAGCCAAAAGCAATAATAAGAATGAGCCTATTGGAGTGCGAAGGCAAGAACAGGGAAGGTCAGAATAATTGTCTCCGAACCGCGCCTTTACCTTCTGCTCCTTTGTCCCTACTCATCCACAAACTTGCTTGCTGCTGGCGGGAACAGGCCTAGCCAAAGTTATAGCGAGTTGAATGAGTTTTTCCTTTGATGGTGAATGGGTTGGAATTGATCCGTCACTTCGCTCCCTTCTGCGGTCGGGGCACGTCTTCAAAGGCAAGGCCTGTAGCGTCCACTTCCTCTTCCCATTGCTCAAGGAGTTCACTGAGTGTTTTAAGCATTTCCGGATTGGACTCTGCCAGATTGTTCTCCTCGGCAATGTCGTCCTTTAGATCGTAAAGGGCCTGCTGGTAGCGATTTGATCCGACTGGTTTGTAGGTGCGCAGATATTTCCAATCGCCCCGACGGACTGCTGACTGTCGGATGCTGTTTTCACCGCGGTGCACGGTAATGTTCCGGCGGCGGAAGAAGAGGGGGCGATCGCTGGACAACTCTTCAGTTCCGTTCAGGGCGGGGATTAGGTCCACTCCGTCAAAAGGCTTGTCAGGGTAGGCGGCGGCCCCTCCAGCGGCAGCAATGGTGGCGGTGAGGTCATATGCGGTCACTGGCGTTTCGTAAACTTTTCCTTCGGGCAGGACACCCGGCCAGCGAAGAATGAGGGGAACTCGAACCCCGCCTTCGTTGAGACTCTGCTTGGCGCCTCCGAGCGGAAGGTTTCGGGCGACGGCCTGTTCGCCACCGTTGTCGCTGGTCAGGATGACGAGAGTGTTGTCGGCTAGGTTTTGCTCCTCGAGCGTTTGTAGGACGCGACCCACTTCAAGGTCGAGTCGTTCGATCATCTTAATCAGGGTGGGACGATTCTTTTCCTGAGGCTTATCCATCGGTACATCCGGGTCCTGAATTGGGGTGTGCGGCGCCTGGAACGGCAGGAAGATGAAGAAGGGCTTTTGGTTCTGCGCCTCGATGACCTTGAGTGCTTCATCGGCAAAGACGGTATCGCACCAGGTGCCGACGCGATCCGGATAGGGTTCACCATCTTTGTACATGTCCAGTTCCCCGCCTCGAATCAGCCTGTGAGTGTAGAAGTCATGGTTGAGGTGCAGGCCGACCCATGAATCAAAACCAAAGTCATTGGCGCGGCGGCGCTCGAGGTTGGACACGTTCCATTTTCCAAAGCAGAAGGTCTCATAGCCGACGCCCTGAAGTAATTGTCCGATGGTGGGGTGGTCTTCCGGCGTCAGGCTAGGGGAGCCTCCGCCGTAGTAGTCTTCGTAGGTGTCGCCAAAGCGGTGGGGGTAGCGACCGGTCAGGATGGCGGCCCGACTTGGGGAGCAAACGGGGAAGGCGGAATAGCCATCGGTAAAGCGAACACCTTCCGCGGCGAGTCTGTCCATATTAGGTGTTTCGGCATCTGGACTACCGTAGCATCCAAGCTCTCCGTAACCGAGGTCATCGGCAAGAATTAATATAATGTTAGGTTCATTGCCTGTTGGTTTGGCTCTCTTCGCCAGCTTCGCCTGTGGGCTTGCTTTGGGAGCGGATCGCTTGGCTTTCCCGGGCGCGGCCGGTTCTTCCGACTTGAAGTCCCAGCGTTGTTTTTTGCCCGTAACGGTTGAAGTGACCTCGATTGAGGAAAGCCCGGTTGATTTCTGTGACTGGCTTGGAGGAAAGACTCGAAGCTGGACTAGGGTGCCTTCTACAGGGAGTGTAACAGTGATCGTGGTCCACTCGTTTCCCTTTACCGTGAATACTTCCGACTGAGTTTTAAGGAATTCCTCCTGATCTTCGGTGCGCCATTGAAGGCTGCCCTCACCGTCACCACGGATCTTTAGGTTCACTTCGGTGGTTCCCTCGCTGCGGACTTGGGTGGTGGCGAGAAAGGAATGGCGGCCGAGGCTTTTGATAATGATCCGCTTCGAGTCAGAGGTAATCTCTGCATTTCGCGCAATCCAACCTTGGAGGGCCGGATCTTTGACCATGGTCATCAGGGCAGGCTGACCGGGCGTCTTGGCTGCCGGTGGCATCTTGAGTCCTCCGGCCTGAACGCCGATCTTGGAGGCATCAAACTGGGCTGGGTCGAAGTTTGGATTGGCGGTGGGAACGACGACTTCAGCTTCGACGATAAAATCGTCGATCAGGGCGTCGAGTCGCTGGACGGTTTCGGGTTGCTCAGCAGCGAGGTTTCTGGTCTCTCCAATATCGTTCTCGAGGTCGTAGAGACGGAATTGATGGGCACCGTTTTCATCATGGTGAAAGATTCGAATCAGTTTCCATTTATCGTGATGGACGGCCATGGACGGGGGCAACCACTTGGGAGTGTTGCCGTAGCTCGGCACGTAGGTGAACATGGGTTCCCGCTCAAGTTCCTCTCCCTTGAGGGCGGTCGAGAAATCGACCCCATCGATGGGATGATTCGCCGGAGGATTGATTTTCAGCATGCGGAGAATGGTCGGATAAAGATCAGTCGACTGGATGCGAGTGTCGTTGCGAGATCCCGCCTCCGTGACGCCAGGCCAAACGACGATACCTGGTACTCGGATCCCTCCATCGTGGATGTTGCCTTTTCCACCGAGGAGCGGCGCGTTGCTGGTGATGGGAGTGATGTAGGTCTCGCCGTTGACGTCGGTCTCTTCGAGGCCACAGTGCTGATTGCCACCGTTGTCGGAGGTGAAGAGAATGATGGTTTCTTCGGCGATTCCCTCTTCGTCGAGGGCGTCGAGGAGAGTGCCGATGGCATCGTCCATCGAGTGCAGCATGGCGGCGTAGGTGGGGGACTGCTGAGTGGAAGTACGATCAATTTTCGAGCGGTAGCGATCGATCAATTCCGGCTTGGCGCCAAAGGGCGCATGAACGGAGAACTGCCAATAGTTCATGAAGAATGGCTTGGAACGATCGCGGTTTTTCAGCCAGTTTACGGCCTCCTCAGCCATGCGGTCCTCGATATGTTCCCCGGGTTCGCCTTCAAGACCAGGAATGGTCCAGGGGGCCAGGTAGGTGCGACCTGGTCCGGGGCCGTTGTAGTTGGGAATATCGATATCGAAGCCAAATTCGAGAGCGGAGTGGGGGCCGTCACCTAGGTGCCATTTACCGAAGTGCGCGGTGGCATAACCGGCGCCCTTCAAAACAGTGGCTAGAGTTGGCATGGCCGGATCGAGTCGAGTGGAGGATTGAACGACGTTGCTCTTTTGCTGAGGCGGACCGCTCGTTTTTGCCGTTGGTTCATAGCGAACCTCTTTGGTGTGACCACCCGGGGTCGTGAAGCCAGTTCGGGCTGGATTTTGCCCGCTTAGGATGCTGGAACGGGTGGGGGAGCAAAGGGGGTGAGACGAGTATGCGTTGTTAAACGTCATCCCGCGCGCTGCGAGCCGCTCTAGGTTGGGCGTTTCGTAAAGCTCGGTTTTGCCATAAAGCGTGGTGTCAGCCCAACCGAGATCGTCGGCAAGGATCAGAATGACGTTGGGTCGATCCGAGGCGATACCCTCATTCAGATGGAGCACGGACCAGGCTACGACCGCTAACAGGGTTCTAAAAATAGATGGTGCAATCATGGGCTAATTCATTGAAATATCTCTTTCAGAGTTAATTCTGCCGACATTTTTTTGCTCATTGAGGAATCCGTCCCGCAAGGAAAAGCTTTTCAGAAACAGAACATCCTGCAATGACAGCATCTTCTTGTAGCCTTACTGCGATGAACATTTCCCGCTCTTTACTAATCCTATTTCTAATGGGCATATCATTCGATGCGTTAACAGCTGAGCGGCCTAATGTCATTTTTATTCTCACGGATGATCAGGGATATGGTGATCTTGGATGCCATGGGAACCCCGTCTTAAAGACTCCGGCTCTGGATGCCTTGCACGCCGAATCTCTGCGTTTCACGGATTTTCACGTCAACAGCTTCTGCACCCCGAGTCGGGCAGCACTCATGACCGGGCATTATGCGACTCGCACGGGTGCGTACCGGACCTCTTCGGGACGCACCTTTCTTCATACCGATGAGGTCACCATGGCGGAAATCTTCCGCAAAAGCGGCTATGCGACGGGGCTGTTTGGCAAGTGGCACTTGGGAGACAGTTATCCCCATCGGCCCTATGACCGGGGGTTCGAAGAGGTGGTTTGGCACAAGGCCGGCGGGGTGGGGCAACTTTCTGATTACTACAGCAACGATTACTTCAGCGACCACTACGAACGCAACGGGGTGCTGGAATCGTTCGAAGGCTACTGCACTGACGTCTGGTTCGAAGAAGCGCTTCGCTTCATTGAAAAGCAGCGTGAAGCTAAAAAGCCATTTTTTGCCTACATTCCCACCAATGCACCTCATTCACCCTTCGTGGTCGAAGATCATTACGCAGCCCCCTACGAAGACGTTGCGACTTGGCGGGACGGGAAGGCATCTAAATTCTACGGAATGATCGCCAATCTTGATGAGAATATCGGCCGGCTGCGACAGTATTTGCAGGGATCAGGACTTGCTGATAACACCATCCTGATCTTCATGTCGGATAACGGGACTGCCGGAGGTGTGGGTATGGACACGGACGCCGTGCCTGCCGAAGGCGAAGGATACAACGCCGGTATGCGCGGTCGGAAAGCTTCCGTCTACGATGGAGGGCATCGTGTTCCGTTCTTTTTGCACTGGCCGGATGGTGGACATGATAAAGGGCAAGATGTTGATACTCTGGCCGCTGGCTATGATTTGTTACCCACGCTAATTGAGCTCTGCCAACTAGAAGATCCCGGCATTACTTTTGATGGAATGTCTCTTACTCCAGCGATAAAAAACAGCGGCGACTGGCCTGATCGCCAACTCGTCCTTCAATACCAAGGAGGAAATGGCTTCACTTATGCGCCCGAAATGTGGACGGACTCGGCAGTACTTACCCAAGAATGGAGACTGGTGGACGGGAACAAACTATTCCGGATTAAAGAAGATCCGAGCCAAAGCCACAACTTGGCAGAAGATTTCCCTGAGATGGTGAAGCAATTGCGCTCCCGCTACGAAGGCTGGTGGGCGGAGGTATCCCCAAGGATGCGCCCGATCCCGATCCACCTAGGCAACAAGGCTGAACCTGAAACCCTACTGACCGGTCTGGATTGGTATATGGAACCATTCGGTAACCCTATCACAAGTACTAGGCGATGGTCACCAGGTAGCAACGGGCCAATCTACTTGGAGATCGAAACTGCCGGGCGCTATCGTTTTAAGCTGACCGAGAGGCATCCTGCTGCTAAGGAGCCACTGAATAATGTTCTAGCGCGCCTGGAGACTGGTGGCCAAAAGTTTGAGTCCAAAATTGAGGCGGGAGCCTTGGTCTCGGAATTTGTCGTCACGCTGCCTGAGGGGCCGACTCAGCTAATCGCCACCTTCGAGACTCCGAATGGCGAGACGGGTGGGGCCTACTTTGTTGAAGTTTCCTATCTTGGTTCTGAATAACCCAGCCCAAACGGAATTGGAAGAGTCGAAGAGCATGCCATAATGCGCGCCTACCAAGTCAATGAAACCCTTTTGGCCTCTGATTGCC
>DCQY01000018.1:40866-68674 GCA_002323995.1 Akkermansiaceae bacterium UBA1506
GCGGACCCGATACTCCGGCCGACCGAAAGGTAGAGGATATGATTTACATGCAGAGTGTTTGCGCCACAACCTGCGAGCTTGCCGGTATTGCTGTTCCGGAATCGGTTGAGTTTCCAAGTATCCGGAGCCTCGCCTTTGGGGAGTGGGGTGCGGTGGGAGGGTCCGTCATCTTCGGCACCTACTAGGAAGCCCAGCGCCTCGTGAGGACTCATTCGCATAAATTGATCTACTACCCGCACCTTGATCGATATTAGTTGTTCGATCTGGAGAAAGATCCTGATGAGATCACTGATGTGATCGAAAGTTTAGATTACATAAAGGTTCGCCAAATATTGATAAACACCCTGAAAGAAAGGCGAATATCCCTCGGGGACGGGCTCCTCAATTAAAGGCGGTTTTCTTTACTAATTGAATTAACTGGTCACAATAGAGCTTCTCTTTTTCAACACACGTTATCATGGCATCCGAACCTATTATTGATCCCGCGACTCTTGATCCTAACAATGAGGCTTTATCCAAAGAGCAAGTGCTCGGATTGAATCGTCAGCGCTACGAGTTTGAACAACTTGACAAGTTAATCGCTTTTGATGCTGAAGAAGGTATGGCCGTAGGTATTAAGCACCAGAGCAGGGAGGAGTTTTGGGTCCGGGGTCACATTCCCGGCCGACCTCTCATGCCGGGCGTCTTGATAATTGAAATGGCCGCTCAGGTAAGTTCGCTAATTTTCCACCTCAAGTTCGACGAGGAAGGTGAAAAATTCTTTGGCTTTGCTGGCGTCGATAAGGTGAAGTTTCGTGGCAGCGTCGAACCCGGGGATGATCTGGTCATGGTAGTTAAGGCGACGCGACTGCGTTCGCGTATGGCTAGTTTTGAAGCCCAAGGTTTCGTCGGGGATAAGTTCGTCTTCGAAGGCGAAATTACCGGTGTGGTCTTATAGGGAAACTTGTCGAACTTGCTGATCAATTGCCATGAACAAGGTGAAGGATCGAGTCAGTGAAGAGGAGTGGAATCTGAGGGAAGAACTTTCCTCAGCTTACCATGTTTTTGCGATGCTGGGGTGGACGCATCTAATCCACACCCATATCACGGTAAAAGGCCCCAGAGAGGGCGAGTTTTTGATCAATGCGTTCGGTTTGCTCTGGGAGGAAATCACACCAGAATCCCTCGTCAAAGTTGACGCGAATGGCGCAGTTATCGATCAGGGATCGACTGCTTTAGGGATCAATCCCGCGGGATTTAAGATTCACTCAGCAATTCACACATCGGAGAGAGCTGACAAGTGGGTGATGCACATTCACGTCCCGGAAGTGGTGGCGGTTGCCAGTTTGAGGGAGGGGTTGATTCGAGGCCTGTCCACTTACTCGATGGATCTTGGTCCGATCTCTTATCATTCCTATGAGCACGCGACGAATACAGAGGTCGATACCTGTGAACGCATGGTGTCCGATTTTGGGCCGTCGAACAAGGTGTTACTGCTGCGCAACCATGGGTCAATCACTGTCGGAAAAACGGTTCATGAAGCCTTTTTCTTGACCTATCAGATGGTCGAAGCCTGTCGGGTGCAACTGCATGTTCTGTCATCCACAAAACATAGGGATGACTACATCACGGTAGCGCAACCTGTTGTTGAAAACACCTATCAGATTGTTCAGGACAACTACACTGGGAAGAGTTTCGGAAAGTTGGAGTGGGAAGCGGCGCGGCGTTTGGCGGAAAGTAAAAGGTGAATTTTTTGGGCGGCGTTGCCTTGTGGTCTGGCGGCTCCTCGAGCGGGGGTTTGTTTTGTTCGGGTCTTGAGCGGCAAAGGAAACCGTGATTCGAGTTCGCGGCTTGGCCCACCCCCAGACAGGGACATCAGATTCGCGCTGAAGAATGGCGTTGTCCGTAAATGGGTCTGCTAACTCCAGCAACTTGGCGTCCTCCGATCTCGCGTTCCCAATGCCAATCGCAAGGAGAATCGCAAAGGGGAAAAAGGAGCAGGCTTGATTCATTCGACCAGCAACTCGACCATTGCCTTACCCATGGCCTCGCCGACGTTCATGTAGGTTTCCGGATTTCCACTGTAGTGGCCACTGGAACTACCACCCTTTGAAAGGGGATTCGTGTAGACGAAGGCCACCTTGCCCTCGAGTTCGGGATCCTCGCTATTGGCAACAGCTTCCATGGCATCGAGGATCTTTCCGTCACCTCCCTGTGAACCCTTCTTGGTCTGCCCGAGAGAAGCGGTGACAAACTTGGCGTTGGGAGCATTGAAATCCTTGCGCAGCGCCTTGATCAGTTGGATCAGGTTCTTTTCGTAGGCTTCGAAGTGCGCGGCGTTGCGCATGTCTTTGTCTCCCTGCCACCAGAAGAATCCAGCAACCTCGTATTCCGTGGCCCCCGGGTAATACTTGTCGAGATTCTCGAGCACCGCCTTGGCGGCGGACACGTCGCCATCGTATTGGCAACCCGCATACCATCCTCTCGACATGTCACCCCCGGTGTCGCCCTGCGGTTCATCCGGAGTCCCGCGATAGCCTGGCTGCAATTTTCCCCCGTGTTCCCAAGCCTCCGTGCCGGGAGGCAGAAGATCCCAGCCCAGGCTGCGATTGCCGATGCAACTTTTGAGAATCATGACAGGGGCATCGGTAACGTGTCCAACGAAGTGTCCAATTCCTATTTCCGGGCCTATGTTGCCCTGGATCGTCATCCAGTCGTTGATGTGATCTTTGGCAGGACTGTTGCCCGAGCACATCACCCGGACATTGCGCACATCCTTGCGAACGGTCCATTCCCCGGCCTCGTCGACGAGGTAGGGATACGTGCCTGCTTTGGCGGCTTCCTGCAATGGGCCGGGCTTTCCAAAGCCGAGCATGTTCGACTGCCCCATTAGGATGTAAACCTTGACGGGTTGGCTCATGTCCGCCTCTTCCCCATCGGGATCAGGCAATTCTTCGGGAAGGCCCTTGAGCGCGACTCCTCCGCTGGATCCGCTGCTGTTTTCTTTCAAGAAGGCGATGTCCTCTTCTGAGAGCATGGCCTGGGCAAAGGTTATATTTTTGCCGCCGGCCATCGATACGGTGACCTGACCACTAGTGGCGTCGTAGTTCGTCAATTCGCCTTCGAACGTCTTTGAGCCGTCGGCACTGGTCCAGGTCCTTGCAGCGGCGTTGTGCGCGAATACCAGGCAGAGACCGACTGTGATCAGGCGGAGTTGTTTGAGAGAGGAAATGCGTTTCCGGGCTGGCATATCGAGGTTCCTTTAGTTGACCGGCGTGAGGGTGAAGTCTTTGATAGCGAGACCGTATTGAGGCGGGTTGTTGCGCCAGAACCGCAAAGTGTTGTCGCCTTCCTTGAGCGTGACTGTAACAGGTTCCGAAGTTTGCCAGCTTCCTTCGGTAAAGGGCATTTCTTTGGTGAGTTCAGACTCGGATTCATTGGCAGAAATGCAGAGGCGTTGGCCGTAATTGGAGGTCACCACCAGAGCGGTCAGTTCGTAGTTGCCTGCTCTTGGAACAGAAACTTGAAATTCCAAGTGGGACTTGGACCCGGCAGATGGCCCGGTGGGATCGACCCGGGGACTCCGGGAGTAGTAGCCGCGGTCATACTTGTCGGAGATCCTTTCGTTCACGTTACCGTAGATGTCGTAGAGACCCCATGGGTTGGGTTTCAGTTGTCCAACCGGGTGTGACTTGCCGCCGGCATTGTTCTTGTGCCAGGCATACTCGCCAATCACGGATGGGTCGTCGCCGAAGAACCACTTGGTGTTGCTTCCAGCGCGACTGGCATATTCCCACTCGGCCTCGGTGGGGAGGCGCACATCGAAGCCGGTTTTCTCAGCGGCCTTCCCGCAGAAAGACCGGGCGTCCGATTCGCCCACGTTGTCGACCGGGAGATCACTTCCCTTGGTAGACTTGCTAGGGTTGGAACCCATGATGACCTCGTACTGCGCCTGGGTTACTTCATATTTGCCGAGATAGAATCCCTTGGTGAGCTCAACTTCGTGTTTTGGCACTTCGACGCATTCGAAGCGACCATCGGTTTCGCTTTCACCGCCCATGACGAAGCTGCCCGGCTTGATATAGACCATCTCCATAGTGACGCCGTCTCCGAGGTCGAGGGTTACCTCGCTCGGAGTTTGATCCCCGGGAGGGGTCAAGGCCGCGCGCAGCCCCCAGTTTTCGTATCGGCCGTAGCCGCCGCTCAACATCCGCTTGCCGGAGGCGAGAGCGTCAGGGTCACCTTTCCAGGTGCCGCCACGCATGATGGTCTGGCCTTCGGGAAAGAAGCGGGGAAGAAAGATCTGAAGACCACCGTTGAAGCTCTTCATGGCAAGCACTTCGCGGGTGTTGCCGGAGGGCTTACTGTAAGCGGCCGCGGGCATCAGGATGCTGCCATCTGGATTCTGGATAATCTTTTTGTCGTCTTCGGTAACAGGCGATGCCATGACCTTTTCGGCAACAGTCGGTTCATTGGCTTCCCCAAGGTCTTCCCCAAGCGCGGCAAGTGTCACCGCGTTTGATTCTTCAATGATAGATCGCTGTATTTCGAGCGAAATGCCATTCCAGAATCGAGGCTCTTCTTTTTCATTTTCTCCGTAGCTGCGCTTTTCGCCAAGGACATCACCAGCCCACTGGGCACGCTTGACTTTAAGATAGGCTTCTGGATTGGCCCGGGCCTGCGTCGTCGCAAGGAAGTCGACATCTTTGATGTAGGGAGTCTTGGTCCAGCCGGCACCCCAGCCTCCGCCGAGGTTTACGACCCAACCCTTAGGGGTCCAGTGCGCCAGCGCCGCGTGCCCACGACTGGGGCGGGCGGTGGTAGGGACACCAAACGACCTCAGGATAAACCGCCCGAAGAAAGCCCGCCTGCCGCAAACGCCGCCGTTCATCAGCATGTTTTGATATTTCTGGAGTTCGGGGCGGTCGTGCTTCACATCCTGAGATCCATATTTTACATCAGAAGTGACAATGTTCACATAACGCCAGCCGAAGTTTTCGTTGTAAATGTGATCGGGGCGGTAGTTGCGCAACATCTCGCGACCCCAGGCAAGCGTCGCATCCGGCTCGTCTCCATTCACCACCATGCGGAGATCCCAGGTCGTCAACTGGCTGAAGGTCGAGTCCAGTTCTCCATCGAGATAGGCTTTTTCGTAATGGAGATAACGTTTCACAGGATCGATCGTTGCCGGTGCTCCGACGGAAGCTTCGGGATTGACCTGAACCAACGGGACGGCGTGTTCGAGGCTGATAGCGAGTGCCAATCGCTGGAAGATACCCGCAGAGGCATTTTCACTCGTTTCCTGAATCTTCCGGTAGATCTGAATCGCATTGCCGTATTCGCCCGGCCCGAAACCGTTGCGCCCGAGAGATTTCGCCTTGGCTCCGTCTGCCACCAGCATCTCCTGCATCAGGATAGAGTCGGCCAGGAGTCCCTCCACCAGCTGCCATTGCTCCCGGCCTTGCTGGGCAAACCGCGCCAAACCCGCTGGGGTGGCTTCCTTCAGAACGACGTATTTGGCAAGAGCCGCATCGAGTGAGTCACTGCTGAGAAAATGATTGAGCGTCTCGCCCTTGGCTTGCTCCGGATTTGGGATTTGCTGCGCCAGTCGAGACCCGAGTGACTCCAGTTGCCCAGACCAGTGCGCCTCAAGTTTCTCTCCGGCTTCCGTCAGGTCGGGTGAAGTTGCTTGGTCGTTGCCAGGAGCCCTCGTCGCGAAAAGGCAGAGGATCAGGGTGGTGAAACAAAAGTGGTGGTGGGATGACTTCATCGCGAAAGGTTGGCTTGATGAGATAACTGATGCAATTACTGAATTTGTTGGATGATTCTTGGTAAGTAACCCGCTTGCGCCTTAGGGCCTCATCAGCTCGACCATCGCCTTGCCCATTGCCTCGCCAACATTCATGTAAGTTTCCGCATTGCCGTTGTAATGAGCGCCTGAGCTGCCGCCTTTCGAGATGGGGTGGGTGTAAACCGCTGCTACGTTGCCTTTGAATTCGGGATACTTTCCGGAGTTTCCGTCGACAGCAAGCATGGCATCAAGAATCTTGCCGCCGCCATCGGTGGCTCCCTTTTTGGTCTGACCAAGAGAAGCGCAGACAAAATTGGCATTGGGGGCATCGAACTCCGTGCGCAACTGCTTGATGAGGTTGGCAAGGTTGTGCTCATAGCGGCTGGAGAGTGCTGCGCTGCGGCTGTCTCGATCGCCTTGCCACCAGAAGAAGCCGGCGACTTCGTAGTCCGTTGCTTCTGGATAAAAGTTCCCGAGGCTCTCGAGCACTTCTTTGGCCCTGGCGATGTCGCCGTCGTATTGCATTCCGGCATACCACTTGATTGGATTGGGTTCCGTTCCTTTCTCCCACTTATCCGGGGAACCTTTGTAGCCAGGGTGCACCCAGGTTTTGCCCTTAGCATCAGTAAACTCAAAACCTTCGCTGCCGGGGGGCAAGAGGTCCCAGCCGAGGGCGCGGTTACCGATGCAGCTCTTGAGAATAAGAACGGGTGCATCGGTGGCTTCGCCAACGTAGTGTCCAATGCCAATCTCGGGCCCGATGTTGCTCTTCTTGATAGTCAGCCATTCATTGTTGAGAAGCTTCGATCCACCAGTGCCACTCCCCATGACCCGCACGTTGCGAACGTCTTTCCGTTCCGTCCAGTTGCCTTCGTCATCAATAAGGTAGGGATAGAGACCTTTTTCATTTGCAGCGTGCGACAGAGAACCTTCAGAACCTTTTTTTCCGCTCTCGATCCTTCCGAAACCTAGCATATTGGACTGACCAAGCAGGATATATACTTGGACGGGTTTAGACATGTCGGCAGGCTTTCCGTCGGGATCGGGCAGGGTGTCCGCGGAAAGCGGTGAAATCTGAGAAAGGAATGTGGCGATCAGTAGGGGAAGGAATAGCGATTTCATAGCAGACAAGTTTGTATCAGACGATGGTTCCTAGAGAACCACAAAATTTTCAAACAAAGAATGTGATTATGTTTTTATTTAAGTGGGTGACCCTTATCACGAGTGCGGCTTTCGTTTGGGTGTTCGTCCATTTTCTTGTATTGGATTAAAAAACCGCCAAATATGGCGATATTTTTCATTTTTAACCCATGCCCTTAGTGGGATATCCAGCCTCAAAATTTTTACTCCGGCTTAATTAGGGTAATCTTAGGATTTGAGGCAGAGATGCTTGATGGGATTTTTGAGACGATGAGACTTTTCCTACCCACTTTAGCTCTAATGCTTCTGGCTAACTCCGTTGCGGCCGATCGTCCGAATATTGTTTTCATGCTCGCGGATGATATGGGCTACGGCGATCTTGCCTGCTACGGTAATCCAGTGATCCAATCCCCCAATCTCGACCAGCTTGCTGAGGAAGGAGTGAGACTGCTCAACTGCTATGCGGCAAGTCCGAATTGCTCGCCTGCTCGCACCGCTATCATGACAGGGCGCAGCCCCTACCGTGTGGGGATGTATGACTGGGCCCGTTATAAGCCGATGCACATTCCTTCTGAAGAATTGACCTTGCCCGAAGTCATCGGAGGCTCGGGTTATCAGACGATGTTTGCCGGCAAGTGGCACTGCAGTGGTGACTCGAACTTGATCAGTGGGACCCAGCCTAATCCCGGCGATCATGGATTTGATCATTGGCTGGCCCACCCCAAGAACTTTGGCCAGAACCCGTCCGGATTTTTCCGGAACGGGGAAGCCCTCGAAAAACTGGAAGGTTGGATGTCTGAGATTGTCGTGGATGAGGCCATGGATTTCATCGAAGCCCGTGATCCCGAAAAGCCGTTCATGAGCGTGCTTTGGTTCAGTGAGCCGCACACTCCGGTTGAGGCGGCCCGAGAATTTATTGAGCCCTACAAAACCGAGGAATTGGCCGAGTTGGCCAAGACGATTAAGAAGGGCGGCCCCGAGGTGAAATGGGGTTCCAAGGAAGGGCAGGGGCCAACTTACTATGGGTGTGTTAGCATGCTGGACCATCACGTTGGACGACTCATGGAGTTTCTTGACGAGCAGGGTTTGAGGGATAACACGATTGTGATTTTCACTTCGGATAACGGCCCCGAGCACCGTCCTGGGAGCAGCTTTGGTTCGCCGGGAGATCTCCGTGGTGCCAAGGGCCACATGCACGAGGGGGGCTACAAGGTGCCCGGCATCATTCGATGGCCCGGGAAAATCGAAGCGGGATCGACGAGTCGCGAACCGGTGAATGGCACCGATTTTCTACCCAGTCTCGCCGCTACTGCCGGGGCCGACTATCAACCTGACAAAGTAGTCGATGGGGTCAATGTGTTTCCCGCTTTAGTCGACGGTAAGCCGTTGGAGCGTCCCGTTCCCATGATGTGGTGGCTCTACCATGCTCGCGGGGCTAAAGAGGTGACCATGAGAGTCGGTGATTACAAGATTCTTGCCAACATGTTGCCGCAAAAGGAGATCACGGTGAATGATGCGGCCCCGCCTCAAGGCATGCCCATCATGGAATTCATCAAGGAAGCCGAACTGGGTAACTTCACGATGTATAATCTCAAGGACGATCCTAATGAAACGAGAGACCTTTCGAAATCTCAGCCGGAGAAACTGGAAGAGCTCAAGAAGCAGATGATCCAGTTGCACGATGAAATTCGGGCTGAGGGGCCGGTCTACGACTTGGGAGCAGGAAAGAAAAGGTGAGGCGGTCAAACTTCTGAATTGAAGTAAATCTTGACGTATTCCATCCGTTTATCCTCATCAAAGCCACGTTCCATAAAGCGCTCCGCTTCGTGAACGAAGCCGGATGAGAATTGCATTGTGACGCCGACATCGAGCTTCATCTTACTCTTGAGGCGGTTACCAGCTTTCTCTGCTTCTTTCTTGGAAACGGAGAACTTTTCCTTGAGGGGTTGGCCGTGTTCTTCTTCGAAGTTCTCTTTGTATTCCTTAAACTTCTGAACTCGGTCAGGTTCTCCGAGGGCGGTCATTTCAAATTCGTCGATATTGAATTCGTCGGTCTCGTTTAAGTAATTGATCGCTTTGCTGGCTACATCCATTCGGTCTTCCTGGAGAGCGCCCTCTTCCATGCCTTCCTCGGCGAAGGCGACGCAGAGCTCAGCGTAGCGTTTGGTCAGGTAGTCATCATTGGTGACAGGTTTGGCGCCGACGAAATCGCGGATCCAAAACTGGGTGCTTCCCCCGCCCTTATCGAAGAGGTAGATCGAATAACCGTCGGCTTTGCCGTGATTGATGATGAGGCAGCCCTTGTCGATTTTTTCGGGGTAGATACCCTGCTCGGTTGTGAGAACAAGATCGCCGTCCCGCTCTGATATCTGTAGGAAGGGCACCTTGCTCTCGGACTTTACGATACTGATTGCTTGAGTTGTTTCACCGGAGATAACGATGTCATCAATCAGAGCCACGCAAAGGTCACCGGATTTAATGTTCGGGTGGTTTGATTTCGCGTGAAGGTGGCGCGCAATATTGGCGCCGGTTTCGAGAAGTTGATCACTATCTTCGAAGACGGCGGAGGCGTAGTTAAAAAGTTCGTTGTTTTCTAAGGCGGTATGATGGCTCAGCGAATGAAGTTCGAGCGACTTAAAACACTTTAGAAAACAGTGCGTCAGCAACTCGGCTTCGTCATCCTTGAAGCGGCAGAGAGCCTGAGAAGTGCGCAGCGGTTCGTTGCGCACAGGGTTACCAACCCTCGCCAGAGACATGGCAGAGAGTTTGGCTTTTCTAAAATGCAGCGAGAGCGACATGTGAAAAAGCTATCAGTAGGATGGTCAATTGCTAAAGTTTTAACTTCAGTTTGCCACGATATTTACCAACCGGCCTGGCACGACGATCACTTTGCGGACAGTGTTACCTTCGATAAAAGACTGCGCTTTCTCGCTTTCAAGAGCGAGTTTCTCGACTTCGCCTTTATCCGCCTCCGACGGCACGCTGATCTTGTCGCGGACCTTCCCGTTGACCTGGACAACGATTTCAATTTCATCCTCGTGGAGGTATTCTTCGATAAATTGAGGCCATTCACGGTCAGCTAAACCATCGCTGCTAAGTGAGCCGAAGGCTTTCGCAAGTCTTGCGTTGAGTTCCTCAGTCAGGTGAGGGGCGAATGGGTTCAGCAGTTGGAGAAGGGTGATAACGGATGAGGCTGGGACTTTTTCGAGCTTGGTGAGCTCGTTGGTGCAAACCATCATTTGGGAAATGGCTGTGTTGAAAGCCATTCCTTCAATGTCCTCACCGACCTTTTTGATGGTGGCGTGAATTGCTTTATTTACCTTTTTGTCAGGCTCAGCTTCGGTGATCTTCTCGCTTATAACCCAGTTGCCTTCCTGATCGTTGTCCATGACAAGGCGCCAGACACGGGCGAGGAAACGAAAGACGCCTTCGACGCCTTTCATCGACCACGGTTTGACCTGCTCAAGTGGTCCCATGAACATTTCGTATAGACGGAGCGAGTCGGCGCCATACTGTTCGACTACGTCGTCGGGATTGACGACGTTGCCGCGTGACTTGGACATTTTCTGTCCATCTTCGCCGAGAATGAGTCCTTGGTTCACCAGTTTGTGGAAGGGCTCGGGTGTTGAGAGATAGCCGAGATCGAATAGAACTTTGTGCCAGAAGCGGGCATAGAGTAGGTGCAATACGGCGTGCTCGGTGCCACCAACATAGAGGTCAACGCCTCCGGTATTTTCGTTCTTGCCCATCCAGTAGGCTTCGGCTTCTTTGCTGATAAAGCGGTCGGTATTGCCCGCGTCGCAATAGCGCAGATAATACCAACAGCTGCCGGCCCATTGGGGCATCGTGTTGGTTTCGCGGAGACTGCCGTCTTCGAGTTCCACCCATTCGGTCGCTTTGGAAAGGGTTGGTTCAGGATTGCCGGTTGGCTTGTAATCTTCAAGCTCAGGAGCGAGCAAAGGGAGTTCGTCTTCGCTAATGGCGTAGTGATTGCCGTCTTTCCAGGCAACAGGGAAAGGCTCACCCCAGTAACGTTGACGGGAGAATAGCCAGTCGCGAAGCTTATAGTTGATAGTTCCCTTGCCGAGATCCCGCTCCTCTAGCCAGTCACAAATTTTCTGCTTGGCTTCTTCGGTGGAAAGGCCGCTGAGGAAACCGGAGTTGATGACGGTGCCGCTACCGGTAAAGCATTTATCTTCATTGCCTTCGGGAGCTTCGACGACCTGAATAATCTCGATACCAAATTTCTCAGCGAACTCGTTGTCGCGATCGTCGTGCGCTGGCACGGCCATGATGGCGCCGGTGCCGTAGCCCATCATAACGTAGTCGGCGATCCAGACGGGGATTCTCTCTTCGTTGACAGGGTTAATGGCGTAAGCGCCGGTAAAAACGCCAGTTTTTTCTTTGGCTAGTTCGGTTCGTTCGAGATCTGACTTGGCGGCGCAGCGACTCTTGTATTCCTCAATCTGGTCTTTTAGGCTCGGAGTGGTGATTTTGTCGACGAGCGGATGCTCGGGCGCAAGCACCATGTAGGTGGCACCAAAAAGGGTGTCGGGGCGCGTCGTGAAAACAGTCACTGTTTCGTCCCCGATCGTAAAATTAACCTCGGCTCCGTCAGAACGGCCGATCCAGTTTTTCTGGAGCAACTTTATGCCTTCGGGCCAGTCAAGATTATCGAGTTCATCAATGAGGCGCTGGGCGTAAGCGGTGATGCGCAGCATCCACTGTCGGAGCGGGCGACGCTCTACGGTATGGCCCTTTGAGCGCCACTCTTCCACTTCCTCGTTGGCCAGCACGGTACCGAGATCAGGCGACCAGTTTACGGGGGTCTCTGCAACGAACGCAAGACGACGGTCATCAATGTCCTCCCGGCTGAATCCTTTTTCTTCGAGTTCAGAAATGGGATGCGCCTTTTGGGTATCCTCGTTGAAGTAGGAATTGTAGAGCTTGAGGAAAATCCACTGAGTCCAACGCACATAGTCCGGTGCGGTGGTGTTGACTTCGCGGTTCCAGTCATAAGCGAAACCGAGGCGCTGAAGTTGGCCGCGGAAAGTATCGACATTGTTCTGGGTGTTGATACGAGGGTGCTCGCCGGTCTTGATAGCGTGCTGCTCAGCGGGAAGACCAAAGGCGTCCCAGCCCATCGGGTGAAGCACATTGAAGCCTTTCATCCGCTTGTAACGGGTGATGATGTCGGTGGCGGTGTAGCCTTCAGGGTGGCCGACGTGGAGACCGGAACCGCTTGGATAAGGGAACATGTCGAGCACGTAGTATTTCGGCTTCTCGGGATCGAATCCTTCGTCGCCCGGGTTCGGTGCGGAGAAGGTCTTGCTTTCCTCCCAGTGTTTTTGCCACTGAGGTTCAAACTCGTCGAAGGGGAACTGCTTACGTCGCTGCGCCATGATCTAAGAAATTAGGGTGGCGTGGACTGTAATTCGGATGCGCCGCGGTGCAAGCAGGGGCTGAGGGCGGATTCAACAGGGTAAAGTGAGGGACCTGACCCTGTTGGGTGGCAAAACTCGATGCCGCTCTCAGGAAGCTTTCAAGCTTTCTGCCTGTTTCGACTCCTCTGCCATGAGCTTCCGGAAACCACTGC
This sequence comes from Akkermansiaceae bacterium UBA1506, assembly GCA_002323995.1. GTDB lineage: Bacteria > Verrucomicrobiota > Verrucomicrobiia > Verrucomicrobiales > DEV007 > Arctic95D-9. Next base: position 53,373 of record DCQY01000018.1, read on the forward strand.
GACTGTATCCGGCTTGGGTTGCGGCCTCTCTGATGGATCGCACTTCCTGGGGAGTTAACACGGCATCAGCCAGGGCGAGTCGAATCAGATACTTCAGGTGAAGCTCTGCCTTATCCAAAGGAGGAGGGGTATCCTGAGCTTCCTGGAGGAGGGTCGCTCGCTCCTCGGCTTCGAATCCGTTCTTCTTCGCAAAGGCATCCAGCGTCTTGATTTCCTTTGTCCCTATCGGATTTTCACTCGATGCGAGAAGACCTGCCATCTCTCGGTATTCGAGTTTTTTCAAATCATTGGTCTCCAGTGCCTGTCCCTGTTCTGCTTCCAGCGACTGTCTGATGGCCTCCCCCGTTTTCTGTTGCTTCTTGGCCAGGTAAACGAGGAGCCAGATTCCGGCGATGAGCCCCAGGAGGATCGGAATCAGAAACTGCGGATTCTCAGCCGCGAATCCGATCACGATGGTGCCGACAGCAAGCGGCAGCCCGAGAATGAGCGCGGCAAGAGTATCTCCGGTCTCGGCGATTTGGCCGATCACAGGGATGGGATAGAGGAACCTGAGGAAGGTGGTGAAGAAGTCGAGCAATCCAAGCACGACGAATAAGGTTCCGAGCACGCGAACGATCCATTTCAAGCGTTTGACATGGCGACGAATGGTGATCAGGGCGACGTCTCTCTCTCCTGCGACGAGATGGTGGAGTATTCCGGAATCTTGAATGAGGCGATTGATCATTCCCTGTCGCTCTTCCCTAGTGTCAGCGACTCCCTTGCCTCCGGAAAACCTCCCGAACCAGGTGGCGGTGGGTGGAACGGGGATCGCTTGAAAACTGATTCTTTCGTTCCCGAGGCCCTTGGGGCGGCCCTTTCTCAGGAACAGGTAGCGGCCTGCTACACCGAGGCCAGCTCCTTCCGCAGTCTTAGGCAAGGGACCGGGTATAATGATTTCGCGAGAATCGACAAACTCCAGTTTCTTCGAATTCACGGTGAGATCACCCACTTGGTAGTTGGGAGGAAGGAGGCGACCGGATTTCAGTTTCTGCTCAACGCCCTTGTTTCTCGAATTGTTCTCAACGCTGCTCATCCATTCCATGCTCCAAGTGACGAATCCGTCGTCGTCTTGTTCTCGATCCCAGCAGTAGATCTCAGCGCTTCGATAGACGATGAGATATCCGGTGAAGGTTTCGATGTATTGGCCGGATAGCTCGAGAGATTGGTCCATGTCTCCCGTGTAAGACAGAACCCGTTCCTCTGACGATTGAGGCAAAGAGGGGGCGTGAACCGCGTTGCTGGCCGCTTTGAAGAAGTCGAATCGAGTTTCGTTTTTCCAGAGGGCGGAAATGGCGACCACGGTTAGAATTGGACCGCGGATGTAGTCGGCAGCTTTGGTTTTTGTTCGGTATGCCATGAGAGAGTGCCGTGCCCCCGAAGTTGTTTCGGGAGAGCGGGGCGAATGAACTTGGCCTCAAGGCAAGCTAGCGGCAAAGATATTCGATTGACCATTACAAAAGCCTGCCGATTTTAGAACCCTGTCTGAATCAAGGTGAGGCAGCGCTTGCCCTCGCCCAGTCGGGAAGCGTGTCAGGATCGATCTGAAAGACGGCAGGACCGAGGAGGAGAAAGATCGCGGTGACGACGATGATGCTGATCAGGTTGATGATGAAACCGGCTTTGGCCATGTCAGCAATGCGGATGCGGCCACTGGCAAAGACGATAGCGTTGGGTGGCGTAGCTACGGGCATCATGAACGCACAGGAAGCGGCGAGGGCCGCCGGCACCATGAGCACGAGCGGGTGAATTTTCGCCGCCGAGGCGATCGACGCGAGGATGGGGAGGATCATTTCGGTGGTGGCGGTGTTGGAGGTCAGCTCGGTGAGAAAGGTGATGCCACCAGTGACGGCTCCGACCAGCAGCCATTCGGGTGCTCCTTCCATTCCGGCGAAATGCTGCCCGATCCATTCGGAAAGTCCCGAGTTCTTGAATCCCGAAGCCAGGGCAAACCCTCCACCGAAGAGCAGGATGATGTGCCAGGGGAGCTTGGCGAAGACGCCGGTGTCGAGCAGGGTGCGATGGGAGTTCTCTTCGTCACCCTCCTCCCGGCGGCGACTCGGGATGCAGAAGAGGACGATTGCCATCCCGATGGCGATGGTGCCGTCGTCGATGTATTTGCCAAAAGGTAACGCATCCGACCAACCGGGGATAACGACAGAGCCAACCTCCAGTTTTTTGCGAAAAATCCAGAGCAGGGCGGTCGCGGCAAAAATGACGGCGACCATTTTTTCCTCGCAGCTCATAGGGCCGAGTTGATCGCGTTCTTTGCGAATTGTTTCTGGATCGAGCGTGAGTTCATCGCCGCTCCGGAAGAGGAGCCGGGTCAGGATCAGCCACGTTGTGGCCAGCATGATGAGCATCAAGGGAACGCCGAAAAGCATCCATTGGCCAAAGGCGATCTCAGATCCGGCGGCTTCGGCACCGGGGAAACTGAGGGCAAAAATCCTGACCAGGGCGAGGTTCGGCGGCGTGCCAACGAGAGTGGCGAGCCCGCCGATGCTGGCGCTGTAGGCGACTCCCAGAAGGAGAGCGAGACTGAGATTTCGGGTCTTGCCGGCGCCAAAAGCGTCTTCGGCCTGCTTAATAACGGCAAGGCTAATGGCCAGCATCATGATGGAGGTCGCCGTATTCGAGATCCACATGGAGAGAAACGCCGTGGCGATCATAAAGCCCAGAACGAGTTGCGATGGTCGTGAGCCGAACAAACCGATGATCATTAGGGCGATACGCCGGTGAAGGTTCCATCGCTCCATAGCCAGCGCGATGAGAAAGCCGCCGATAAAGAGAAAAATGATGTAGTTAAAATAAACCGGGGCCGTTTCCTTTCCGGTCATGATGCCAAGGGTGGGGTAGAGGAGCAGCGGAAGCAGAGCTGTAGCGGCGAGTGGAATGGCATCGGTGATCCACCAAATGGCCATGAGCAGGGCGACAGCTGCCATCCGCGAGACCTCGGTATGCTCAGAATCGAGGCTTCCAAAGACCAAGGTCAGGGCAAAAGCGATGATTCCGGCCCAGAATCCAACAATTCGGGCAGTGTTGGAGTGGTGAGATTTGCGATGAGGCTCGCCCATGGCCAAGATGATGTCGAATCGGGCAGGGTCTGGCAAGTCGCTGAAGGTCCTGAATTCCCTCTATTTCGGTCTTTCTGGGCCAAATTGTCACACACTGGAGTGGTTTTGTGAAGAAGATGAGAATTGACCCCGTGACAATCCTGACTAAACTCACCGTCCCATAAAATTGCCCTCCGCTCGCGGAAATTGCCTATAATTTCCGGACTTACAGCAAACCGAGACTTTTTTAGGGCGACTTGGCACAAATGCTGAGCGTAACCCAAGCGTGTATCCAAAAGGGAGGATGGTCTCCTCAACCTTGGGTTTAGAGACCGATTAAAATTCATGAGCAAATACCTGAAGAGTCCCCAAGTCGAAAATTCACTGCATCACCCTGAATTGGAGCGAGATGCATGTGGGGTTGGTGTTGTTGCTCATATTAAGGGTGAGGCCAGCCACCGTATTCTTCGATTGGGACTTGATTCGGTCAACAATGTGACTCACCGCGGAGCTGTTAACGCCGACGGTAAAACGGGCGATGGGGCCGGCGTGACTACGAATCTTCCTTACAAGATTTTCCTGCCGGAAGCTGAGAAGCTCGGGACTAAGCTTAATCATGAGAGCGATCTCGCGGTTGGAGTCTTCTTTCTTCCCGCTCAGAGAAGTGACGAACAGACCAAGTGTCGGGTCATCGCAGAGGGTGTGCTTCGCAACCGCGGCATTGGCATCATCGGTTGGCGAGAGGTGCCGACCGACCCTTCGGCGCTGGGTCAGCAGGCTATCGACACCATGCCGGTTATCCAGCAGCTTTTGCTCCAACGTCCGGAAGGTATCGACGACGATACGTTCGAGCGCCAGCTTTACCTCAGCCGTCGTGAAATTGAGGACAAAGCCAGCGACGAGAAGATACATGAATTCTACATTCCTTCGCTTAGCCACCGATTGATCAGCTACAAGGGATTCCTTGTAGCAACAGCTTTGGAAGAGCTCTACGATGACCTTCGCAATGAAGCCTTTGAGACTCATGTTTGCCTCTACCATCAGCGCTTTTCGACCAATACTTTCCCAACTTGGGCGCTGGCGCAGCCTTTCCGGATGCTTTGCCATAACGGGGAGATCAATACCGTTCGCGGCAATCGGAACTGGCTCAATTCCCGTATCGGCCAGTTTGAGAGCGATGTTTGGGGTGACGAACTTCAGCACCTGAATCATGTCATCGATCCTGATGGTTCTGACTCCGCGAGTCTTGATGCTGCTTTAGAACTTCTCGTGCTCTCGGGGCGTTCAGTGCCACACGCAATGTCCATGCTGGTTCCTCCGGCCTGGAAAATTGACCCGTTCACCACGAAGGAAGTCGAGGATTTTTATCGCTATCATAGCTGCTTTTGCGAGCCGTGGGATGGTCCTGCTGCCCTCGCTTTCACTGATGGACACACCGTGGCGGCCTCCCTTGACCGAAACGGACTTCGCCCCGCTCGCTACAAGATCACTACTGACGGGATTTTTTCCCTTGGTTCTGAGGTAGGCACTTGTTTCCTCCCTGACGACATGATCGAAAGGAAGGGGCGTCTTGCTCCCGGTGAAATGATCGTGGTGGATACAAAAAAAGGAGAGGTCATCTTCAATGACGAGATCAAAGCACAGCTTGCTGCGCAACAGCCCTATGGCGAGTGGCTCCGCGAAAATCAGACTCCATTTTCTGATGTCGTTGATCTCGCTCCACAAGTTCCGGAAGATCCTGCCCACGATCCCCTAACTCGTTCCCAACTACAGGTGGCTAACGGCCTGAGCAAAGAAGAGCTCGACATGGTGATAACGCCGATGGCGACCGACGGGATGGAAGCGACCTATTCAATGGGAGATGATGCGGCGCTTTCGGTTCTTTCTCATAAACCAAAGATTCTTTTTACCTACTTCAAACAGCTCTTCGCTCAGGTAACAAATCCTCCAATTGACCCGATTCGCGAATATCTCGTGATGTCTCTTGAGGCTGATCTAGGGCAAGAGCGGAATTTGCTCGCTGAAGACCCCCTCAACGCGAAGGTCATTCATCTAGAAACTCCGTTTCTGTATACCCATCAAGTCGAAGCGCTTCAAACGGGTGAGCACATCAAGACAGAGACGCTTGATCTCACTTGGTCTCTATCAGAGGGGCCGGAAGGGCTGAAACCTGCGGTCGATGCCCTTTGCAAAAAAGCTGAAATCGCCGTCGATAGCGGAACGGAAACCCTTATTCTGACTGATCGTAATATCAATCATGAGCGAGTTGGTATTCCGTCTTTGCTCGCTGTTGGTGCCGTGCATCGTCACCTCGGTGCGGCAAAGAAGAGGATGAAAACCTCGATCATCATCGATACCGCCGAGGCGCGTGACACCCACCATATGGCGTGCCTTTTTGGATTTGGTGCTACCGCGATATGCCCGTGGCTTTCGCATGAGACGATTCGCGAATTGGTTGATGCCAACGAGAAGAATAAGTTTGAGGGCGTCGCGACTGAAAAAGCACTCACCAATTACCACAAGGCGCTCGAGAAAGGGGTTCTCAAAATTCTCTCAAAGATGGGTATCTCTGTGCTCAACTCTTACCAAGGAGCGCAGATCTTTGAAGCTGTTGGCATTGCTGATGGAGTGATTGACGCCTGTTTTCCCGGGACTCCCTCGCAAATTGCAGGTGTTGGATTCTACGAGATAGGTGCTGAGAGTATCGCTCGTCATACAGCAGGATACAGTGAAGCGGTTCCGAACGATGGAGGAGTGCTCGACCTTGGTGATCCGGGGTTCTTTCGTTTCCGGCGTAATGGCGAAAATCATGCGGTCAGCGGTCCGGTGATTAAGAACTTCCATACTTTTGTGAAGAGCGGCAACCAAGAAGACTACGAAACGTATGTTGAGGAACTGAAGCGAAATCAGCCGGGTGCGCTCCACGATCTGTTCCAACTTGTTCCTAATAGCGAAGGCCCGATTTCAATCGATGAAGTTGAGCCCATTGAAAACGTTCGTCGTCGTTTCACCACGGCCGCGATGTCGATGGGGGCGATTAGTCCTGAAGCTCATGAAGTGCTGGCTATCGCCATGAACCGGATCGGAGCAAAGTCTGACTCCGGTGAGGGAGGAGAAGACCCTAAACGATTCGAGCGATATCCAAATGGTGACTGGGCAAACTCCAGAATCAAACAGGTGGCTTCTGGTCGTTTTGGTGTCAGTGCCGAATACTTGATGTCCGCTGACGAGATCGAGATCAAGATGGCGCAGGGAGCTAAGCCCGGTGAGGGTGGTCAACTCCCGGGCCATAAGGTGAATGGAATCATTGCTAAACTTCGAAACACGCAGCCGGGCGTGACATTGATTTCACCTCCGCCACACCACGACATCTATTCGATCGAAGACTTGGCCCAGCTGATTCACGATCTCAAGGAGCTAAATCCGGCGGCAAAGGTAACTGTGAAGTTGGTCGCTGAGACCGGAGTCGGAACCATTGCTGCAGGTGTTGCCAAGGCTAATGCCGACGTCATCCTCGTATCAGGTCACGACGGTGGAACCGGGGCGTCCCCGCTCAGTTCGATTAAGTACGCTGGTCTCCCTTGGGAGATTGGAGTCGCAGAAACGCAACAGGTTCTCATGATGAACGGACTTCGCGATCGTGTCACCCTGAGAACTGACGGTGGCCTTCGATCCGGCTTAGACATTATTCACGCCTCTATTCTTGGTGCAGAGGAATTCAACTTTGGCACGATCGCCCTAATCGCAATGGGATGCGTGTATGTTCGGCGATGCCATCTGAATAACTGTCCAGTTGGAGTTGCAACGCAAGACCCCAAGTATCGGGCAAAGTTCAAAGGAGAGGTTGAGCACGTCGTTAATTTCTTTAACGGCGTGTCTGAGGAAGTGCGCCAATACATGGCGCAACTTGGAGTGCGAAAACTGGACGATCTTATCGGTCAGACCAAGTATCTCAAACAGCGAGAGGTGCTCGATCACCCGAAAGCCAATCTCATCGATCTCAGCCGAATTCTTGCTGACGTTGGCAGCCAAGGTTCCGTTGATCTGCCTCGTATTTGTCTCCGTGATCGGAATGACGGCATTCACGAACCGCCCCTAGATGATCAGATCATCGCCGAACTTGGTGGTAAGATCGAGACGAAAGAAAGTGCCTCTCTAAGCTATGAGGTGAAGAATACTCATCGTAACATCGGCACCAAGCTTGCCGGTGCTATCGCTGGAATCCATGGTGACCGTGGGGTCGAAGAGGGAACTTTTGATATCCAGTTGTCAGGTAGTGCGGGGCAGTCTTTCGCAACCTTTCTTTGCGGTGGCATCAAACTCACCCTGACAGGTGAGGCTAATGACTACGTGGGCAAGGGAATGGCCGGTGGTGAAATTATTATCAAACCGAATGAGAATCGTAGTTTTGATCCATCGGAGAATTCTATTCTTGGTAATACTGTCATGTATGGCGCTTCCGGTGGTCACCTCTTTGCCAATGGATGTGGTGGAGAGCGCTTTTGCGTGCGTAATTCTGGCGGAACAGCGGTTGTCGAAGGCATCGGCGACCATGGGTGCGAGTATATGACCAACGGAACCGTCGTTGTTCTAGGTGAGACTGGGAAGAATTTCGGCGCTGGTATGAGTGGGGGTGCGGCTTACATCTTCGATAAAGGGGAGCGTTTCGAAAAGCTCTTCAATCCTGAAATGGTAGAGATCATTCGCTTGAATGAAGAAGATGCTGAGGCAACCGAACTGAAGGATCTTGTCCAAGCTCATGTCGACGCTACTGGCAGTGGAAAGGGGCAGGCGTTGCTTGATGACTGGCCCAACGCGCTGTCAAAGTTTTGGCGGGTGCAACCGAAGAGCGATGTGGCCGATGCCCCAGTGGCAAAGCCGCAGGCAGCCGCCTCTAAGTAAGTTGTTTCTTCTCTGGCATAGTTGCTCCGGCAGATGACCTGCCGGAGATAAAATGGTGCGGTCTTGAGAAGCTGATTCATTGATCCATTCTTTGAAATGTGGTTTCTTCGAAACGTGGATCGATTCTCCTGCATTACGGGCATGACTCTATTTGCCCTGTTGATTATGTTTCCATTGGATTTGGAGGCTCAGAATGAGTTCCGCATTGGTGAGCCCGAAACGACCATACGCAGGGAAAAGCCCGATCTTTATATTCCTGATATCACTTCCTCTGCCACCGACGCGGTTTCAGGTGTGACCTCGGGTCCGCCGGCGGAACTAGCGCCCAAGTTTCAGCCGGGATGCACTTATCGCTTCAGAAGTGAGTTGGAGATTCAGTTTCAGTTTCCCCTTCGTGGGACGCGCCTGGCAAATATCGAGCATCAGTCACGCTTCGATGCCAGACCCCGCACGGATGGGAAGCTAGGGATCCAACTCAAGGGAAGAACGGAGCGGCTAAAAGTCGAAATGAAGGCTCCTGGCGAATCGGTTTTTTATGACTCATTTGATGCAGGGGATCGGCAGACGCCGCTGGGGATGCACTTTAATCAATCGCTGAACCAGTGGGTCGACCTGAAACTGAACAATGAACACCGCATTGTCTCGGAGGATGTAGGAGGAAGGCAGGCGTCAACTTCTCCGCTCGAAGGGTTTCCACAGTTAGGAACAAGTGATCTCGGTCAAACGGCGACGGTTGTTCTTCAAGGCATGCCGGACAAACCGGTTCGGCCTGGGCAGAGTTGGTCGGTTGAGGGAGTGAAGCGACTGACGGAGGTAGGAGAAATCATGCTTAATATTAAATGTCTCTATCGAGGAGAGGTCGCTCATGATCACAATCGTTACCTGCAGATTGATCTTTCGGGGCAGGCTTCCGGAGACGTGGGGCTACCCAAACAAGGGTCTGAAAATGGGAAGGCGGTTTTAATGTCGCTCCATGTGCCGAGGCTTTCCGGGCGCATACTTTATGATCCGCTTGAACAGATGGTGCGTTTGAGCGAGCAAACAGTAAGTATGACCGTTGAAATCCCGGGGGGACCTGGCGCGTCGCCTCTCATTGTCCCTGTGCAGCAGAAGTCAAAGATCCAGCTGCTACATGTCATTCCTACGCCGTGAATCAGCGATCCATCAATTCGTAGGCAGTCACGCTGAGAGCATAAATAGCAGCTGTTTCGCTGCGCAGAATAATGGGCCCGAGGGAAATGGGTGAGAAACCGGCTGAGAGAGCTTGCGATATTTCGGCGGGAGTGAAATCACCCTCTGGTCCAATCAGAAGAGTTGCCGATTCCGGGCGCTCATTGTGTTCCTCATTCCATTCGAGGAGAGTGGCTTTCAACGTTCGCGCTGTATCAGAAATCGCAGCGATCAGCCGAAACTGGTCGCTGGCATCCTTGGTAAACTTTTCAACGGAGCAGGGCAGTCCAACTTCAGGAATCCAGTTCTGGCCGCATTGCTTGCAGGCTTCGACTACGACTCGTTGCCATTTCTGTTGTTTCTTAGCTAGGTCTTCGCTACTGAGTTGGACGACGGTGCGTTCCGAAAGCAGGGGAACAATGCGAGCGGCGCCGAGCTCGGTTGCTTTCTGAATAATCAGATCCATATTTTTCCCTTTTGGGATGGCCTGACCCAGCGTCAGAGATGCCGGGGGCTTCGGAGTCTGGTTTACGATCAGCGCTTTGAGTTCGACAGCGCCTTTGGTGGCGGCTGTAATCTGTGCTTCGGCCTCGGTGCCTTCGCCATTGAAGACTGCCACCCGGTCGCCTTCGCGACATCTCATCACATCGAGGCAGTGGTGCGATTCCTCCTCTCCGAGAACGAGGTTTTCAGGATTCCAATGATTGGCTGAAATATAAAAACGATGCGTTGCCATGATGAAGAATGGGGTGAGTCTTTAATTTTGCAGAGCGATTCACTTAACGGTCTGAACTGCCCTTGTCCACTCGTGATTATTCTCATCAAGTTATGCCTCGCCCCATCCCATCAACCGACCTGCCGCCCTTGGAGCGTTTGCGCGAAATTATGCACCTGCTTCGATCCCCAGGCGGTTGCCCCTGGGATGCAGAACAGACACACGAAACTCTTGTAAAGCATTTAATCGAAGAGGCCTACGAGGTGGCTGATGCTGTCAAAGGGGGAGATCGTGATGAAATTGTAGATGAGCTCGGAGATCTGCTGCTGCAGCCGGTATTCCATGCCGAAATAGCTTCGGAGACTGGTCAGTTTGACCTGGACGACGTTGCAACGGCAATTTGTGAGAAATTGATTCGCCGTCATCCTCATGTCTTTGCTGGGGCGGAGGCTGAATCGCCAGCAGCCGTTCTAAGCCAGTGGGAGGAAATTAAATTAGTGGAAAAGGGCGAAACTACCAATGGGCTTGAGCCTTATCTAAAAAAAGCGAATGAAGGATTACCGGCCTTGATGTCGGCACAAAAGATCCAGAAAAAGGTGGCCAAGGTTGGGTTTGACTGGGCAGCGATTGGTCCGGTTTTAGAGAAAATACACGAGGAACTCCTAGAAGTTGAAGAGGCGCTCCAATCGGGACATGGCAACGAAGTGGCAGAGGAAATAGGTGATTTGATCTTTGCTGTTGTGAATCTCGCTCGCCAGACGGGGAACGAGGCGGAACTCCTGTTACATCAGACGAATCGGAAATTTGTGGAGCGTTTTTCGGCGATGGAAATGATACTGCGGAAAGAGGGGCTGGCTTTGGATTCGGCGTCGCTTGAAGAAATGGACGAAGCTTGGAATTTTGTGAAAGTTCACCCGCCCTCGATAAGAGATAAAAAAAGTAAGTGAACCTCTCTCCAAATATGAGATAATTAAGTCTGACGAGCTCGTATAGCGGGCCAAAGCTACCCTCGCCGAAAAATTACCGGATGACCTTTGGATTTCCGAAAAGCCCCTTTCTACTTCTCGCTGGCACTGCCCTGGCCCTCAGCAGTTGTGCCACTACGTCAGAACGAGTCAGTATCACCAAGGTGAACCCTTATCACCTCAATACTTCCGCGTCTCCTGATACAGATGATCGCATGGTGGAATTTGAGCCACGGCATTATTTGCACGGAGCATTAACCCTCGAAGAGCAGGCAGAGAGATATGGCTACTACTTTTCAGTCTTTTGGAAAACGGCAACCCGCCAATCGGCAACGGTGCGGCTTGAGTATCGGCAGGGGGCTTCTGGGTCGCAGGTTCTATCGAAGGAACTCTTCATTGCTGATCCGAAGCGAAGTAACGTGACTAAATTTCAGATCGTTGGAGATGATTTCGAGGACGGTGGCAAGGTGACCCAGTGGAAAGCGTCCGTGATTGAGGAGGGTGTCGTGGTGGCTGAGTATCGATCATTCCTCTGGAAAGAGTAGCTGCCGGATTCGAGATGAATTGGAACAGGTTAGGAGACGGGAGATCAATTGAGTGAGGAGAGTTCCATTTTAGTCGGGTGTCTTGGCAATGTAGCTTGGGTCAAGGTCAATGGTAAGGCCACTCATGAACATGTTGAAAGTTTGAAGCGCTTTTTGCGGGGGCGTCTGGAGGTAGGATGTCGGCAGTTTGTGATCGACCTTGAAGAGTGCAATGGAATTGACTCTACCTTTATTGGGATACTTTATACTGCTGCCGCGAGTCTTGAACAAATCGGTGATGAAGGCCAGTTGCAGGTGATTAATCCTGGAGAGCGTAACCACCGTTCTATCTCCAAGCTAGGACTGGACCATCTTATCAAGGTCGATGGCAGTGGTGATGCGTGGCAACGCGAGCGCGAGTTGGTGAGGGAGAACCTCAGCAACCCATCTGGTCATGAGGTTCTCGACAAGTTTTTACACACACAGTTGGTCCTTGAAGCTCATGAGGCGCTAATAAAGGCTAACGAAGAAAATCGAAATCGTTTCTGTGATGTTGTTGAGTTTTTGCGCCTAGATCTTGAAGCTCAGGCAGTGGACCATTAACCCTTCCGCAGTCAGCGATTTATGGAGCACTTGGTGTATGCCGTTCTTATTGCCGCTTTAATTGCGGTTGTGGTTGTAGCAATATTTCTGTGGATGCAGGAGCATCGTAATGCCCTGCGACTCAGCGAGGAAAAGAATGAAATCGAGGGGGAAGAGCGCCGCATGTTCGGCTTCCTTCAAGGCCTCGGAGAGAAACTTCAGGACGATAACTCTCCTTCCAATCTTCATCGATATATTGTCGATGGAGTGGTCGACGTTATTAATGCCGATGCCGGCATTCTTTATCTCCTGGACGGAGAGTCGGACCAACTTGTTCCCGTGTGCCAGACTCTGAATCTCGCGCCAGTCATCCCGGTGCCACCTGAGATTGCGGCAATCGAATCGGTGGAGGATGCGGAAAGTCAATATAGGAGCTTCCTCCGTCTTTCGGCTTTGAAGCCCGGCGAATATCTTGTCGGGCAGGCGCTCGAATTAGAGAGCACTCTGTATGAGGAAGACATGATCGATAATGCAGATTATTCTGATCACGGCTCCCGCTATCAGGATGGGATCAGCTTTCTTGCTGTGTCATTAGTTTATGGCCATAAGCGGGTCGGAGTTCTTGCGATGACTCGGAAGGCAACGAAAGGATTTTCTCCGAACGATCGTGAGGTGTTTTCCAGTATCGCTGAACAAAGTTCGTTCGCACTTGGTAGCGCCATTATTCATGTAGAAGCGGCGGAAAAGCGCCGCATGGAACGGGAACTCACTCAGGCCAGCGAGATCCAGAGGGTTCTACTTCCGCGCTCGGCGCCAGCCTTGGCTGATTATGACTTAGCTGCCGAATACCATGCAGCCCGAATTGTCAGTGGTGATTACTATGATTACATCCCGGTGGATGAAGATCGCTATGGTATCGCGATAGGTGATGTGTGTGGAAAAGGCATCGCTGCTTCACTAATCATGGCGATGTGCCGTTCAAACCTTCGTAGCCGTGCCCACGAAAATTTGTCCCCGGCATCGGTTCTACACGCGGTGAATCAGTCAATCTTCCCGGATATTAGGGAGGACATGTTTGTGAGCTTGCTCTATTTGATTCTCGAGAAAGGCTCAAATGAGATCACTGTTGCTCGTGCTGGGCACGAGCCTCCAATTCTTTACAAGCGCGGCAGCAAATCGATTCAATTGATCGAGCCTACGGGGATGGCGGCCGGAATTGACGGTGGCCCGGTCTTTAAACGTTCGGTAAAGGACCATCGATTTACAATGGATCAGGGCGATATTCTTCTGCTCCACACAGATGGTTTGATCGAAGCAATTAATCGCGATGGTGACGAGTTCGGGATGAAGCGTCTGAATGCGGCAGTTGAGAGATATTCCTCAGAATCTTCCGAAACCTTGATCCATTCGATTGTTGAAGAGGTGAAGCAGTTTTCAGCGGGGATGTCTCAAACTGACGACATCACCTTGATTGCGATTGAGAAACGGTGAATAGTCCCGCCCTTCCGGTAATTCGTCACCGGAGCGCTGGATGTCCGGTGAGATGAAATTTTTTTAATATCATGAGTAGTGTTGAGGAAGAGTTTAACCCTGATGAGTCTGAGTCAGAAGGTAGCGAAGAAGCAGTAAGTAATGAATCCACTGAGGGTCCTGAATCGGTCGAAACTGAATTTTCGGTCCCTGAAGAGGATTTAACTCCTGCCGCTGAGGTGGAGAAGTGGAAAGATGTTGCCGCCCGATCCCAAGCAGAATTGGACAATTATCGTAAACGCATGGCGCGTGAGAAGACAGAAGCCATTGTTTTCGCTAATCGGAGCCTGCTCGAGCAGTTGTTCCCAATTATTGATAATTTTGAGATGGGGCTAAAAGCTGCTCAGGATTCCGAAGGCGAAGATTCGATGATTTTTCAGGGAATGACGATGGTCTATAAGCAGATTGGAGATTTTCTTTCCGAACAGGGCGTCGAGATTATTGAATCTGACGCAGTTTCGTTCGATCCCAATCTGCACGAAGCGATCAAGCAGGAGTCGAGTGAGGAAGTTGCTGAAGGTCAGATCCTTTACACGTTGCGTCGAGGATACCGCCTGAAAGAGCGAGTTCTCCGTGCGGCCAACGTTGTAGTTTCGTCCGGCCCATCGGAGGCCTGATCGTAAGTGTAAACACTCCAGAATTTTTCCGATGGAAAAACGTGATTATTACGAAGTTCTGAGCGTCGCCCGTGATGCGACTGGAACCGAAATCAAGAAGTCTTACCGCAAACTCGCGATTAAGTATCACCCCGACAAGAACCCGGATGATCACGAGGCTGAGGAGAAGTTCAAGGAACTGGGAGAAGCCTACGATGTGCTCTCTGACGATCAGAAGCGCGCCGCTTATGATCGTTATGGACATCGTGCTTTTACCAGTGGCACGGGAGCTTCTGCCGGCGGTGGGGGCTTTGCTGGAACTGATCCATTTGATATCTTTCGCGAGGTCTTCGGCGGCGGCAGTGGCGGAGGGGGTGGAAGCATCTTCGAAGAATTTTTTGGTGGCGGAGGTCGCGGTCGTTCTGAACGTCGTAAACGGGGGTCGGACCTTCGTTACGACCTTCAACTTTCGCTCGAAGAGGCAGCTAGCGGTGTCGAAAAAGAGCTAAAAATTGAGAGGCTCGTAACTTGCGAAACTTGTGATGGCTTGGGTTCCAAGGGTGGCCGCTCAGATATTCGGCCATGCGGCACTTGTGGGGGAGTTGGGCAGGTCATTACCAGTCGAGGATTCTTTCAGGTGCAGCAAACTTGCCCCGATTGCAATGGCAGCGGCGAGGTAATTTCTAATCCTTGTCCGGATTGTTCTGGTGAAGGATGCAAAGATGGCAGTAGCCATATTAAACTAAAGATTCCGGCGGGGATCATGGAAGGCGGGCGCCTGCGTTCGGTCGGTCATGGTGATGCGGGTCGTCAAGGCGGTGGCGCCGGCGACCTCTACGTCGTCATTCATGTGAAAGACCATGAGGTCTTTGAACGCGACGATTCTGATCTATTTTGTGAAGTACCGCTGCCTTTTACTCTGGCCGCGTTGGGCGGCGATTTAACAGTTCCTACTCTCGATGGGCAAGCATCCATCAAGATCCCTACCGGCACCCAGACCAATACCTCGTTTCGTCTCCGGGATAAGGGAATGCCAGATCTCCAGACTGGACGGAAAGGGGACCTGCTCGTGAATGTTCAAGTTGAAGTGCCGGTAAAGCTCAATAAAAAACAGGAAGAACTTTTGAGCGATTTTGCCGAAACGGTGACCGAAAAAAATCACCCAGTGGGTGGCAGCTTCTTTGAGAAAGCAAAACGGTTCTTTACCGGTTGAGTGTCGACCTTTCATC
>DCQY01000018.1:69073-72769 GCA_002323995.1 Akkermansiaceae bacterium UBA1506
ATCATCTTGCCAGCTAAGGCGAGAGTCTCCGGTGCCACGCCCCCTAACATACGTGCTAACTCCTCAGTTCTTTTATTTTTAGCGATTGCTTCAAGACGAGAAGCAGTCACTTGGTTTTTCACCTCTTTAGTGACAAGAAAATGTCGATGAGCCAAGGCGGCGACCTGAGGCATGTGAGTGATAGCAATCACCTGATGTTGAGTGCCGAGGTGGGCCATCTTTCGGCCAACGGCCCCCGCGATTTCACCGCCTACATTGGCATCGATCTCATCGAAGACCATGAGCGGAATTTGGTCCTGATCGGCCAGTGCGCTCTTAACCGCCAGCATAACCCGGGACATTTCGCCACTTGAGGCAATCACGCGTAGCGGTTTGAGCGGTTCGCCTGGATTGGGGCCGAAGAGAAAGTCAACGGCTTCCAATCCGCGTGGACCGGGCTCTGCCAGCGTATCAAAGGTGACTTCGAATACGGATTGGTTGAAACCGAGATCACCGAGATGACCGGCGATATCCTTTGCTAGTTCTGTTGCCACTTTGAGTCGCTTGCGGCTGAGTCTCTTGCCAGATTGTTGGACCGCGCAAAGAGCTGTGTCGACGGCGTTGATAAGCCGTTCCCGCTCTTCTTCACGGCCATCAACAGAGTCGAGGCGCAGCCTTGCATTGGTTTCGTAGGCTATGACGTCCTCAACCGTTTGGCCATACTTGCGTTTCAGCGACTCTATCTCATCGATTCGGCGTTCGATTCGGGCCAGTTCAACTGGATCAATTTCGAGTTCGCCTGTATAATCTCGCAGGGAAGTTTCCAATTCTTCGATTTCGACACGGGCCGAGTCGAAGCCAGCTACCCGATCACTCATGCCGGGATCAACCTTTTCCAACTCACGGATACAGCGTTGAGCATTTGTCAGACTTGCGACGGCCGCGCAAAGTAAGTCCACGGCCTGAGTTGAATTCTCAAGTAGTCGGCTGCTGTTTTGTGACTGGCGATAGCGCTGCTCGATCTCGGTAGCTTCGTCCAGATTGAGCTCAGCCGAAGCGATTTCTTCGACTTGGAAACGAAGCAGATCGATTTCCTGTTCGCTGACGTCGCGAGTGTTTTGAAACTGGTTGAGCTCAAAGACGGCCTGCTGCCACCCGCGAAAGGCTTTGCAGTAGGCTTCGCGATCCTTGCCCGCGTCGGCATAGGCGTCCAGCATGGCGAGTTGGCGGTCACGGGAAATGAGTGACTGGTGTTCGTGAGGTCCATGCAGGTCAACGAGTAGTCCACCGATAGCCTTTAGAACTGAGAGGGTGCAGGGGGAGCAGTTGACGAACTGCTTGTTGCCGTTGCCAAAGAGACGTTTTACCACGAGGACATTACCCTCGCATGGCTCAAGCCCGCTTTCTTCGAGCAGAGTGTTGATTTGGTCAAGATTGTTACTGAGTTCAAAGACAGCTTCGACGCTGCAATGACTTTTGCCCGTGCGGATGAGGTCGTGGTTAGCGCGCTCGCCAAGTATGAGCTTCAACGCACCAACAATCATCGATTTGCCGGCTCCAGTCTGGCCGGTGATGCCGATGAGACCACTACCCAATTCCCAGGTGAGATCATCGACGAGTGCGAGGTTCTTGATTTTTAAAACTGAGAGCATTAGAAAAAGGCGGGTTAACGTTTTCCGAGTATAACTAATACTGTTCAAAAAAGCAATGTTCAATCGTGCAGAAATTACATTTCTTGGCACGGGCACTTCAATCGGGGTCCCGGTCATTGGTTGTGATTGCAAGGTCTGCAATTCCGATGACCCCAAGAATCAGCGACTTCGTTCCTCGATCTTATTGAGGACGCATGAAGTCGCTTTGGTGGTCGACACCGGGCCCGACTTTCGACAGCAGTGTTTGCGCGAGGGAATACGTGGCTTAGACGCTGTAATTTTCACTCATGGGCACAGCGATCACGTTATGGGATTTGATGACCTGCGACGATTCACCGTCCTCGAGGATGAACAGATTCGGATCTTCGGTAACCGGGAAACGATGCAACGGTTGGAGAAAGCTTATCCCTACGTCTTTGATGGAGAGAACCGATACCGAGGTTATCTCAAGGTCGATCCCAATTTGATTGAAGGTAATTTTCGTGTGGGCGACTTGGAGGTGACTCCTTTGCCAGTTTCTCATGGCAAGGTGGAAACTCTAGGGTTTCTTTTTTCCTCAAGAGGGGAACGGCTCTTCGCTTATATTCCAGACGCGAAGGAATTGGCTGGAGAGACTCGCGATCTGATCCGTGATCTTGATCTCTTAATTCTTGATGGCCTTCAGCCGAAGCCGCACTGGACTCATTTGTCCATTCCCGAGGCGATCGAGATTGCTCAGGAACTTGAAGTCGCGCAGACTTGGTTGACCCATTTTTCTTGCCTTGTGGACTATTCGGCCATCGAGCCTGGATTGCCTGATGGAATCGGGTTGGCTTGGGACGGCATGAAGATTGTCCTGTGATTCGGGAGGTCTTCTTTTTGTTCTGTTTGGCACCATGGTTGAGTTGTTCGTTCCGACGTCGCTTGGCTACGCCGATAAAAGGTTATCGAGAACCGAACTTCCGCTTCCAGTGGTTGCTGGGGGGGTTGCAGGAGTAACTCCCGCTTTGCTAGCGGTTGTTGCAAACCAGACAGTGGTGTGCAGTTAAGGGATAAACGGGCTCCGTGAATGTATCAGAACAGGCCCACCGGTTAGGGGACGAGATCAACAAGGTTGAATCGCAGCGATGGCTGCGGTTTACTCTTTGGAGCGTATCTGGAGTTTGGCGACGCAGTCACTGAGTTGCGGTATCGAGCCTCCTTTACCTCGTCCCTTCTAGATTTTAGTCTTTCTGTTTTTTGAGATGTCCTCTTTTGCTACCATTCTTGCGGCGACGTTGCCTGTGTTTCTCATTATGGGAGCGGGTTTCCTATTCCATCGTCGTGGGTGGTTGGACGAGAAATTGGAGGTTGGAATGATCAAGTTGGGCCTGAACCTCCTCTTTCCTTGTTATATTTTATCTTTACTGCCGGGCAATCCAGCGCTTGAGAAAGTTTCGACCGCGGCTTGGGCTATTGGTATTGGATTCATCCTTGTCACAGCGGGATTCGGAGTTTCCTGGTTGGTTGGTTTGGTGGCTCGCTTCAAGCGGGGAGGGGGTCTGCGCACCTTTATCTTATGTTCCGGGATTCAGAATTACGGATTTCTAGCGCTGCCGATAGCCATTTCATTGTTTCCCGGAAACACCGGTCCAGCAGGGCTTGTCTTCGTTCATGGAGTGGGGGTGGAGATAGCTCTATGGACCGTGGGGTTGTGGATTATGAGCGGAAATTCGGGATTTCGATCAATCATCAATGGGCCGTTCGTAGCTGTTGTCGTCGCTTTGATTTTGAATTACACGGGGCTCCACGATTGGATCCCTCAAATTTTGGTAGTGACGATGGAGATGCTAGGACGGTGCGCGGTTCCCATGGCTGTGCTGATGATTGGCGCAACCATTGGGCGGTTTGCGACCGGCAGTATTCTCCATGACGCCCTGAGGGTGGGGGTTTCGAGCGTTTTGGCAAGGCTCGCGCTGGGAGCCATGATCATCCTTTGTGTGGCGAAATTTTTTCCAATTTCTGCGGATTTAAAAAGACTGCTCATCATTCAGGCAGCGATGCCTGCAGCAATCTTCCCAATTGCTTTGGCGAGGCTCTACGGTGG
>DCQY01000018.1:73146-87305 GCA_002323995.1 Akkermansiaceae bacterium UBA1506
GTCTCTATTCCCTTTGTCATTGCTTGGGGATTGGGCTGGGTGAAGCCTTAATTTCTCCGTTCGTGGGCTTGACAATTCTGAGAAGAAAAGTTTCTTACCGGCCCGTCTTCACAGTCTTTGGAAGCGGGAAGAATGCCGCAAGGTGTTCGACTGGTGGAATGGCACGATAGCTCAGGGGTAGAGCAGAGGACTCATAAGCCTAAGGTCGGGAGTTCAAATCTCCCTCGTGCTACCACTTTCTGTCAACGGGTTACGGTTTTTTGTGGGGGCCGGTTAGAAGCCCGGTTTCCTAGGAACTCTCCATGAAATACGCTTGAGCAGATGTCCATATTGCGGGCAGTGCCTACGCTGCGCTGTTTGTTGCTCCGGACGAGGGGGGCTGTTCTTCCTGATCGCAAACCCTCGATCAGAGCAAGACCGACGCGCCGACAAGCAACCCTTGAAAAAGCGAATTTCTGTTAGTAAGGTGCAGGAGTTAGTCTTCTCAAATTCCCATCCTGGCAATGGATAAAGATCTGCTTCTCCTTCGGGGCAAAGCTGGGATCTCAGTCAGCACCCTACCAACCCCGCTCCATGCTTACTAATCTCCCAATTAAATTTTTATGCGTCCTGACAGCGCTATTGACTGCCTGCACTAGCACAACCAGCCACCCGACCATTCAGCAAAAATATTCTCAGAAAATCGCCCAGCTCCAACCAGGCATGTCTCCCGCAGAAGTTCAGGGCCTTCTGCCCGTTCGGAAACAGGGAGCTTCCTCGGGAAACAGAGAAACTTACGTCCTGAGAGACACCGCCGGTCTTCATCAAACCTTTGAGGAGAAGACCCCTAGCATCTTTGGTATACGGGCAGAGGAACTTCCCGAAATGAGACAAATGTCATTTTACTTCCAAAATGGAAAGCTCACTCACTGGGATAGTTAATTATTGAGATTTCATTTTCCACCCCACTTTTTTAAGTATGAAAATATTCCCTCCTCTAATCCAATCGTTCCTTCTCTGCCTCGGTCTTACCATGAGTGGATGTGCCTTCAAGCCGATGGATTACGAGCACAATCTCAAACTCGAGCAGGTAGAGACCGGCATGAGCGTAGAGGAGGTCAAGACGATCTTTCCCTCAATGAAGTTCTCTGGAGGCGATGCTTCACAGGAGGTGTATACCTTCAGTGAAACCGACTACCGAGCGATTTCTTCAGTGGGAATCATCTATCGGACCGTGACCTTCACCTTTGAAGGTGGAAATCTGATTAAGTGGGCTGCAGACCAAGGCCGCTCCATGTGACCAGCTTTCTGCTGGGATCAAAGGGGATGCAGAACGGCACGATAATTTAGGGTTAGACCAGAGGACTCATAACCCTAAGGATGGGCGCTCAAATCTCCCTCGTGCGACCAATTTTCGGGGAACTTTGAGGTAAGATTTCGCAGCCCAGAGAGCATTCCAAGATGCTAAGAAATCAGGAAATATTGAAAGTCTCCCTTGATCCTTTTGAATTTCCAGATTTTTGAGGATTTCAGCGCCTTTGGCCGGCAATGTTTTCAACAGCAGGTTCGGTAGGCAAAAAATCTTAAAATTTTGCCATAAATCCCCTTGCGGCCTTGGCTTGACCGTCTATATTCCCCGCCCCCGCGCAGCAATCGGTGCTCTGTTGGCGGGATTGCTGGTTTTGGATGCTTCTACAAGTGGAGTCAACCTGACCTGCATTTGCACCGAAAATTTATAAAACAACGGTAACGTTATGCCTACTACCAACCAACTGGTTCGCCACGGTCGCAAGGACAAGGTCGTAAAGTCCAAGTCGCCCGCCTTGGAAGAATGTCCCCAACGCCGGGGAGTTTGTCTTCAGGTTTACACGCGAACTCCAAAGAAGCCGAACTCGGCGCTTCGTAAGGTTGCCAAGGTTCGCCTCACAAACGGGGAAGAAGTTATCGCCTACATCGGCGGTGAAGGTCACAACCTCCAGGAACACTCCATTGTTCTGGTTCGCGGTGGTCGAGTGAAAGATTTACCAGGTGTTCGTTACCATATTGTCCGTGGTGCTCTGGATACGCTGGGTGTCGAAGGTCGGAAGCAGGCCCGTTCTAAATACGGAGCCAAACGACCGAAGGGGTGATGAACTGAGCTTCGCTCAATTTATCTCTCCGGCGATACGAATGTTTTAGCAAACGACTGAAATAATCCTATGTCCCGAAGAAAACGAGTCTATACCAAGCCGGAACAGCGTGACGCTCGCTACGATAGCGCACTGGTGGCCAAGTTGGTCTCCAAGGTCATGATGCAAGGCAAGCGTGCTCTCGCAGAGCGCATCGTCTACGCCGCCATCGATCGTGCTAACGAAGGTGGAGAGTCTGTCGATCCTACCGAGGTTCTGAACCGGGCTATCGAGAACGCCAAGCCGCGCGTCGAAGTTAAAAGCCGTCGTGTGGGTGGTGCCACCTACCAAGTCCCCCTCGAAGTAACTCAAGATCGCCAAGAGTCGCTCGCTATGCGCTGGATCGTGAATGCTGCTCGCTCCAAGCGCGGTACTCCGATGCATGTGGCTCTCGCAAACGAGATTAAGGACGCCAGCACCAATCAGGGGCAGGTGATCCGTAAGCGGGATGAAACTCACAAGATGGCGCAGGCTAACCGCGCCTTCGCTCACTTCCGCTGGTAACCTTCACGTGTCACCCGTCCTCCATAATTCTTTTGCCCTGACTGTTCCGATGAGCGCTGGTCTCAATTCGCCGAATCGTGCGTTTCCGCTTGAGCGGACTCGCAATATCGGCATTGCGGCGCATATCGACGCGGGTAAGACGACATTGACCGAGCGGATTCTGTTCTACACGGGCATGATTCACCGCATCGGAGAGGTCCATGATGGTCAGGCAACGACTGACTGGATGGAGCAGGAGCGCGACCGTGGCATCACTATCACCTCGGCTGCGGTCACTTGTGAGTGGAAGCAACTCTCTGAAGCAGGCGTCTACAAGGCTTTCGATGCTGAAAAGCAGCGAATAAACATTATCGACACCCCCGGGCATGTCGACTTTACCGCCGAGGTGGAGCGCTCTCTTCGGGTGCTTGACGGAGCGGTCGTTGTCTTCTGCGGAGTGGCCGGTGTCCAGCCCCAGTCAGAGACGGTTTGGCGTCAGGCAACGAGGTATCACGTCCCTCGTATTGTTTTCATCAACAAAATGGACCGAGTCGGTGCCGATTTTAATGCTGTTGTCGACGATGTCCGTGAAAAGCTGGGTGCTAGTGCGCAGCCGGTTTTGATTCCGATTGGTGCCGAGGACGAACTCAGAGGTCAGATTGATGTGATCAACGGAAAAGCTGTTCTCTACTCAGACGATGATACGCTCGGTTCGACTTACGAAGTGACCGATCTTGATGATGAGCAGAAAAAAATCGCTAACGCTGCTCGTGACTCTCTGCTCGAGGCTCTTGTGGACGCTGACGAGGAGATCGGGCTGAAATTCCTTGATGAGGAAGAGATCACGCCAGCCGATTTGAAAGCTGCGCTTCGCCGCGCGACCATTGCTAATTTGATCGTCCCTGTAGTTGGTGGATCTGCCTTCAAAAATAAAGGTGTTCAATATTTGCTGGACGCTGTGGTTGATTATTTGCCAAGCCCGGTCGAGGTCCAAGCTGCTCAGGGCACCGAGATCGACGATGAGGCCGCAGTTGTTGAGGCCCCGGCTAACGACAGTGGCAAATTTTGCGCACTCGCTTTCAAGCTTTGGTCCGACAAATATGTAGGTAAGTTGGTCTTTATCCGCGTCTACTCCGGCACGGTTTCCAAGGGCGATCAGGTTTACAATTCTCGGACCGGGCGCAAAGAGCGAATAGGGCGACTAATTCAAATCCAGTCTAACGACCATCAGGATATCGACACCTGTTATGCGGGCGATATTGCCGCAATCGTTGGCCCGAAGAATGTTCGCACTGGCGACACGCTTCACGCCGAAAAGTTCGACATTATGCTCGAACCCCCTGCCTTTCCGGATCCGGTAATTTCAATGGCGGTTGAGCCCAAGACTACCGCTGATTCAGAGAAGCTTGCCGATGCCTTAAGCCGCCTCGCTGAAGAGGACCCCACCTTCGTGGTTTCCACTGACGAAGAGACCGGTCAGACAATTATTGCGGGCATGGGTGAACTTCACCTCGAAATTATCCAGTCACGCCTCGAGGCTGAGTATTCGGTTCGCACTAACGCTGGTAAGCCCCAAATTGCTTACCGCGAGACCGCTACTGCCGGTGCTAATGGTGAATACAAGCTCATCAAACAAACTGGCGGGAAAGGCCAGTATGGACACGTCAAGCTCAAGGTTGAGCCGAACTCGCGAGGTAAAGGGTTTACCTACAACAATCGTGTGGTGGGTGGTGAGATTCCTAAAGAATTTTTTAACGCCTGTGAAACTGGTGTCCGAGAAGCACTCACCAACGGTGTCTTACTCGGCTACCCGGTCGTGGATGTGCATGTCGACCTAGTTAGTGGATCCAGCCACGACGTTGATTCCAATGAACAGGCATTCAAGATCGCGGCGATTCTTGCGGTGCGTGATGCCTTCCAACAAGCTTCTTCAATCCTGCTCGAACCTGTAATGTTGGTGAATGTAGATGTCCCGGACGATTATCAGGGGGATATTATTGGGGATTTGAATCGTCGTCGTGGACGTATCGCGGAAATTGATTCCCGCAATGGTCTCAGTGCAGTCAGGGCCGAAGTGCCACTTGCTGAGATGTTCGGTTACGCGACCGATATGCGCAGCCTTTCCAAGGGGCGAGCGAGCTTTTCGATGGAACCGCTTCAGTTTGAAGAAGTACCCGCGTCCATGGTGGAGCGGATGATGGAGCAGTATGTATAACGGGATAGAATTTAACCTTTAATCGGAATCACAGTAATGCAGGGACAAAGTATACGAATCAGGCTACGGGCATACGACTCGCGACTTCTCGATAAGTCGACGGTTGATATTGTTGAAACCGCTAAGCGTACTGGAGCGCGTGTCTCCGGACCGATTCCGTTGCCCACTCGAATCGAAAAATTTAGCGTGAACCGTTCGCCTCACGTGAATAAGAAGTCTGCCGAACAGTTCGAGATTCGAACTCACAAGCGTCTTCTTGACATCGTCGAGCCGACGTCTCGCACGGTGGATGAACTGAAGAAGTTGAACCTGCCTGCAGGTGTCGACATCACGATTAAAATCTAGTTGGGATCAGTAAACCCGGAAACTTCAAGCAAGGACGAGTGCAATGAGCATCGGATTGATTGGTAAAAAAATTGGCATGACTCGCGTTTTCAACGAGGACGGCGAAGCTGTGGCGGTCACAGTGATCGACGTCAGCGACAATGTTTTCCTTCAGCAGAAGACTGCTGAAAAGGATGGTTACACGGCTGTCCAGGTAGGCTACGACGAGCAGAAAGAATCCCGCCTTACACAGCCTGAACAGGGCCATGTGAAGGCCACCGGAGGTAAAGCGAAGAAGAAAATTCTCGAGTTTCGTCTCGAGAATGATGACCAGCTTCCTGAAATCGATCATCCCGGCCTTGACCTTTTTGAAGAGGGTCAATGGGTGGACGTGATCGGCACCTCTAAGGGTAAAGGTTTTCAAGGTGTCATTAAACGCTTCCACTGGGCTGGCCAGCCTCAATCGCACGGACACATGATGCACCGTCGCCCGGGCGGTGTCGGCGCCGGAACAGATCCTGGTCGTATTTGGAAGAATAAGGAAATGCCCGGTCGTCATGGTAATTACCGTAAGACTGTGCAGAACCTAAAAATTGTTAAGAAGCGTGACGAGGACAGCGTGCTGCTTATTAGTGGTGCGGTTCCTGGATCAAAGGGAGGATACGTGGTGATCCGTCCTGCTAAGAAGAAAGAAGGTCCGGTTCAGGATCTTAAGGCGAAGGAGGCGCCGGCGGAAGCTGAGGAATCCTCTGAGAGCTGATCTGTAAAGACCGAGCTGATTACCTTGAGTTAACGTCATAAACCGAAAGGAAATATACAAATGGCTGCAAAGACTTTAGATCTTGAAGGTGCTAAGAGTGCCAAAATTGGAGTGATCGAAGACGCCGACTACGGTCGCCAGGCTGTGCACGACGTTGTCGTTGCCATGCGGGCGAACCGTCGAAGTGGATCTGCGAACACTAAGACGCGTGGCGAAGTTGCCGCTACCGGCAAAAAGCCCTTCCGTCAGAAGGGTACCGGTCGTGCCCGTCAGGGCGGAAATGCTTCACCGATCCATCGAGGTGGCGGTGTGGCTTTTGGGCCACGCCCCCGCGATTACTCTAAGAAGGTGACCAAGGCAACCAAGCGCCTCGCTTTCTCCAAGGCTCTCTCTTCTCGTATTGCTGAGGGTGACGTTCTTACTGTTGCTGACTTCTCGATTGCAGACGGCAAGACCAAGTCGTTTGCTAAGGAGGTCGGAAGTCTGGCGCCTGAAGCGAAGCGTGTGCTGATTGTTGGCAATGATTTTTCTAACGAGACTTTTTTGGCTGGCCGCAACGTTCAGTCTGCCCAGCTCATCAGCGCTCATGAAGTGAATACGGAGCAGTTACTCCACTACAGCAAAATCATCGTTGTCGAGGGCGCGCTGGAGACACTCGCTGCCAGAACATCCAACTAATCCACGAAAAGGCGCACTAGTATGAAAGATATTTTTCAAGTCATCGATACGGTCCAGTTGAGTGAAAAAGCCACGCTTCTCACTGAGACGAACAATGAGTACGTCTTCAAGGTGGATCCACGTGCTAACAAACTGGAAATCAAACAAGCGGTAGAGAAGTTGTTCGGCAAGAAAGTCGAGTCCGTTCGCACTGCTAACTACAACGGCAAAAAGAAGCGCGAGCGTCGCGCAGACTTCGGCCGGACCAAAAACTGGAAAAAGGCCTTCGTGAAACTTGCGGACGGCGAAGCTATTGAATTTGTATAACCGTTAAAGCTGTTACTAGCCATGGGTTTAAAATCATTCAGACCAATCACGCCATCTAACCGGTATAAGCTCCATCCTGATTTCGAAGAAATCACGAAGAGTACGCCGGAGAAGAATCTGACGCGTCCTCTCAAGAAATCGGGTGGCCGCAATAATAACGGACGTATCACTTGCCGTCACAAAGGTGGCGGCCATAAGCGCAAGTATCGTCTCATCGACTTTAAGCGCACTCGTCGCGATGATGTCGCCAAGGTGGTCGGTATCGAATACGATCCGAATCGTTCAGCTCGTATCGCCCTGATCGAGTATTCGGACAATCAGCGCTCCTACATTTTAGCCCCTCGTGGCTTGGAGGTGGGTGCTGAGGTATCGGCTGGGGACAATGCTGCAATCAAGCCGGGCTGCGCGCTCCCTCTCTCTGAGATCCCGACTGGAACCAGTATTCACAATGTTGAGCTCGTGCCTGGTCGTGGCGGCCAGATTGCCCGCAGTGCGGGTCAGTCCTGCATACTTTCAAACCGCGAAGGAAACTACGCTTTGGTGAAATTGCCTTCCGGTGAGATCAGAAAAATCCATACAAAGTGCTACGCGACTATTGGTGTTGTCGGTAATCACGAGCACGAACAGGTTGTCAGTGCCAAAGCCGGACGTAGTCGTTGGCTTGGGATTCGTCCGACTGTTCGTGGTATGTGCATGAACCCAGTCGACCACCCCAACGGTGGTGGTGAAGGCAAGTCTAAGTCCGGCGGTGGTCGCCAGCACCTCAAGTCTCCCTGGGGACATGTGAAGGGCCAGCGCACTCGCCAGAAATACAAGGGTAGCGATAAATTCATCATTGAGCGCCGCAAGAGCAAGAAGCGTCGTCGTTAATTTTACCGAAGAACTTAAGAATCTGATATTATGGGTCGTTCACTCAAAAAAGGACCGTTCGTCGACGTCAAACTACTCGATAAGATCGACGCGATGAACGAAAGCGGACAGAAGCGTCCGATTAAAACTTGGTCTCGCCGCTCTATGGTGACTCCGGATTTTGTCGGACACACCTTCCTCGTTCACAACGGCAAAGAGTTCATCTCTGTGTTCGTGACTGAAAACATGGTAGGCCATAAACTCGGGGAATTCTCTCCGACTCGAAAGTTTGGCGGACATAGCGGCCACAACCCGAAGATCAAAGCGGGCTAATGGTAAGACTTGAGTCTGGGAAGAATATGAACATCAATTCAAGCATCATCTTTTTGCAACGTCCTGCTCTATCAGCGACTGTTGTTGCGGTGGGCTTGCTGCTGTTTGGATCTATCCAGGTAACTCAAGGTTCTGATTCGCCAGAGGTCCAGGAACTCAAGGCCGCACTCTCAGTGGCACAGAAGCAACTCCAGGCCGAACGTGAAAAAGTGGCGCACTCAGAAGTCCAACGCCTCGCCCTCGTTGAGGGGCTCGCTGAGGCTGTTCGCGTGAGTGAGGAGCAGGTTGCTGATGCTCGCGAGACTCAACTCAAGCTTCAGGCATTTGGTGTGGATCTCTTCAACCAAGACGAAAACAGTCTGGAACAGCGTCTGCTCAAAGCGGTTCGTGATCTCGATCTATACCAGCAAGACCTAGAGCGTCAGGCCGAGACAATTCGTTCCCTTTCGGAATCGTTCCTCGGATTTGCCCAGTCGGTCGAGGCAACTGAAACCCAGCGCACAACGGCTCTCAAGGCCATCGAAAATGCCCGTGCAGCGATGGCTCTCGATGAGGTCGTTGAGGGACAAAATCGCGGTGATATTTCAAACTCTCAAGTCGTCAGTATTGACCGGGAGATTGGCCTCGTGGTATTCGACGCCGGCCGGCGTGAGGGGTTGCGCATCGGAACTCCGATCACTGTGCTCCGCGAAGATCGCCCCATTTACACTGCAATGATCGTTGATATTCGGGAGAGTATCGCCGGAGCTGTTCTGCAGGAAAAGCTCATCGAAGCAGCTGAGGTCGCTGTAGGAGACGGGATCCAGCTTCAACCCAACTTTTTTAATTTCTAAGAAGACTAACCATCAACATACCCATGGACGTCACCTCAACTTATAAATTCGCCCGTATCTCAGCCCGAAAAGCCAGAGACGTTGCTCGGGAAATTCAAGGCCTTCCGGTTTCGGAGGCTCTCGACATCCTGAATTTCACCCCTCGCAAAGGAGCTGAGTTGTTTGGCAAGACCCTTAAGACAGCGCTGGCAGATGCCGAGAATAACTTCGAGCTAGCCGTCGACGGCCTCTACGTGAAGAGTGCTGTTGTGGGAGAAGGCCCAACCTTCAAACGTTTCAAGGCACGTGCCCGTGGTTCGGCTTCTGCTATCATGAAGCGCACCAGTCATATCACGGTAGTTCTGAGCGACGACGAAATGTCCGAAAAGGCAGGAAAAAAAGCTCCGGCTCCGAAGAAAGTTGAAAAGAAAGCTGAAAAAGCGGCTCCGGAGCGAGAGAAAGTTGACGAGAGCGCTGATGTAGCGTATGACTCCGCCCCCGCTGAATCCGACGATCTTAAAAAGCTCACCGGTGTTGGCCCGAAACTCGCCGAAAAGCTAAACGCCGCCGGAGTGACAACTTACGAGCAGATTTCAAGCTGGTCGGAGGACGAATTCAACGCGATTAACGAGGAAGTTTCTCTGAAGGGAATCGAGCTCGAAACCATTGCCGCTGAGGCAAAGGCACTCCAAAAGGAGAGCAAGTAATTACAGAAAGATTCACGGGATTTAATCATGGGACAAAAAGTACATCCGATCGGATTTCGCCTGGCAGTTAATAAAGACTGGCAGTCCAAGTGGTATGCTCCTCAGGGCGAGTTTGCTGATCAGCTTCACGCCGACCTGAAGATCCGTCGTTACCTCGAAAAGCGCCTCCAGAAGGGAGCTGTTTCTAAGGTGGTGATTGAGCGGGCTTGGAACAGTGTTCGCGTAACGCTTCACACCTCTCGCCCCGGTTTGATCATCGGCAAACGAGGCGCTGAGATCGAGACCATGACCAATCACGTAAGTAAGATGTGCGGTGGTTCCCAAGTAAAGATCGATATTTTCGAAATCCGCCAGCCAGAACTTGATGCTTCATGGGTTGCCGCGCAAGTCGCTACCCAGCTTGAACGACGGGTTTCTTTCCGTCGCGCCATGAAACGCGCCGTGCAGACTGCGTTTGATTTTGGAGCCGACGGCATTCGGATTCGTTGTGCCGGTCGCCTTGGTGGAGCTGATATCGCTCGCGCGGAGCAGTATCGCGAAGGGAAAGTTCCTCTTCAGACGCTCCGCGTTCCGATTGATTATGGTTTTGCAGAGGCTGAAACCGTTTGGGGAATTATCGGGGTAAAGGTTTGGTTGAACAAGAAAGAGCTCTCGCCCGAAGAAGCTGCCAAGCAGCAGAGCAGCGGTGGCCGTGGCCAAGGCGGGGGAAATCGTCGCCCTGGAGGCCGAGGTCCCGGTGGAGGTCGAGGTCCTGGTGGTCCCCGTAACTAATTCATTAATTTTTAATCTTACATAGAGGAAATAAGTCATGCCTTTGATGCCCAAAAGAGTGAAGTTTCGCAAAACTCACCGAGGAAGTCGCGCGGGGAACGCCCAGCGCGGAACCAAGGTGAGCTTCGGAGAGTATGGACTCCAGTGTCTTGGACGCGACTGGATCACGAATCGCCAGATCGAGGCGTGTCGCATCACGATCAACCGCTACCTCAAACGTAAGGGCAAGGTCTGGATTCGGATCTTTCCTCACAAGCCGGTGACAGCTCGTCCGCCCGAAACTCGTATGGGTAAAGGTAAGGGTCCTGTGGAGCACTGGGTAGCTGTGGTCCGCCCTGGCACGATGATGTTTGAAATTTCCGGCGTGTCCGAGAGTCAAGCCAAGGAGGCAATGCGCCTCGCGTCGAACAAGTTAGGCGTGCGCTGCCGTTTTGTGCGTCGTGCGGATCAGTAGAATTTGAAGAAAAAAATTAAGCATGGCCAAGAATACGAAAGACCTGCGTGAGTTGAGCATCGGTGAGCTCGCAACTCGCCGCCGTGAACTCAAGGAGGAAAACCTGCACCTGCGTGTGCAAAAGGAGAGCGGCCAACTGGAGAATCCGGCTCGTATCCGTGAGATCCGCCGCGAGGTAGCTCGAATTGAGACCGTCCTAACCGAAAAGAAAAGTGCCGAGGTTGAGGCTTAAGTGACAAACATTACATTTCGAATAGCGAGATATGAGCGATTCAACAGAGAAGAAGGCCGGTTTGCAAAAGACTCGTGTGGGTATTGTGACCTCAGATGGAATGGATAAGACCATCGTCGTCAAAGTGACTCGTCGCGTGCCTCATCCCCGTTTTAAGAAGATTGTGAAGAAGAGCTCAAAGTTCTTCGCTCACGACGAGAAACAAGAAGCCAAAGTGGGTGACCGTGTTCTTATTGAAGAGACTAAGCCCCGCAGCAAAAAGAAGTGCTGGGAGCTCAAAGAAGTCCTCTCACACTAAAATGATCGTCGCGGGCGCGAGCCTGTAAGGTCCCAAGAAATTTACTTTTACATTTGTTAGAATCATGATCCAGATGGAATCAAAGGTGCAGGTGGCTGACAACACGGGCGCCCGCGTTGCAAAGATGATTGGAGTGATCGGGACGCGTTCCCGTTCTGCAGGAGTGGGTGATGTGATCACAGCTCACATTCGTGAGTCGATTCCGACCGCCAACGTAAAAAAAGGTGAGGTTGTTCGTGCCGTCGTGGTGCGCACTGCTTCTCCGATCCGCCGAAGTGACGGTTCGACTCTCCGTTTCGACAGTAATGCGATCGTGATTATCGATAAGGATAAGAACCCGCGTGGCACTCGTATTTTCGGACCTGTTGCCCGTGAACTTCGCGAGAAAAACTACATGAAAATCGTTTCTCTTGCCCCGGAGGTTCTCTAATCAAGGTTGTTTAAGACGAAGGAAACAGAGATGTCAAAGCGCGTGAAAACACATGTTAAGAAGAACGACGAGGTAGTCGTAATTTCTGGAAACCACAAAGGGGAGACCGGTAAGGTTCTCCAAGTATTTCCCGAGAAAGAACAGGTCCTCGTTGAGGGAGTGCGCCTCATTAAGAAGCACGCCCGTCGAACGCAGGATCGTCCGGACGGTGGGATTATCGAAAAGGAAGGTCCAATTCACATTTCAAACGTGAAGCTCACGACTAAGTAATCATATTTTTTTGGAAGTTAGATATGGAGCCAGCACTTAAGGCAATATACAAAGACAAGGTCGTTAGCGGCCTGAAGGAGAAGTTCGACTACTCGAACATTCACCAGATTCCTTCTGTCGAGAAGGTAGTCCTAAACTGTGGTTTTGGAAAAGCTGATGATCGTAAGGCAGCGGCCGAGAGCATCATCGAAGACCTTGGCAAAATTACCGGTCAGCGTGCCGTGCCGACCCGCGCCAAGAATGCCATTTCGAACTTTAAGCTGCGCATTGGCGATATCGTAGGCGCACGCGTAACGCTTCGCGGAGCTCGAATGTGGGAATTCCTCGATCGTTTTATCAACGTCGCATCTCCTACGATTCGTGACTTTCGTGGTCTTTCGTCGAAGTCTTTCGACGGGTGCGGCAACTTCACCGTCGGTATCAACGACCACACGATCTTCCCGGAGATCGAACTAGATAAAGTCAGCCGCCAAATCGGTTTTGACATGACTATCGTCACCACAGCAAAGACTGATGAAGAGGCCCGCGAAATGCTGGATCTTCTCGGAATTCCATTCCGCAAGCCCGGAGCTGCTGCTTAACCTATCGAACGAAAATTAGTTAACGATTTAACCAACTGGAACCATGGCAGTCGTCAGTGACCCTATCGCAGATTTCCTCACTCGCTTCAAGAACGCCACTATGGCGCAAAAAGAAGAGTTCACCGCTCCCTACTCAAAGAGTAAAGCCGAGATCGCCCGCATCCTGAAGGAGGAAGGCTACCTCTGGTCTTTTGAAACCGTGGGTGAGGGTTCAAAAATAGAACTTAAGGCTAAGCCTCGTTACTCTGGTAATGCACCGGCTTTGAAAGACCTCAAGCGCGTGAGCCGCCCCGGTCTTCGTCAGTATGTCGGATCCGACGAGATTCCGAAGGTGCTTGGAGGAATGGGCATTGCCATTGTGTCTACATCCAAAGGAATTATGGCCGGTCATACGGCTCGGAAGCAAAAAATCGGTGGAGAGCTTCTCGCCCTGGTCTGGTAATCTAGCAGGGCGTGTTGTTAATCAAAAACCGGCAACCAAAACATACCATGTCGCGGATAGGTAAAAAAGAAATCGGCCTTCCTGAAAAGGTCGAGATTAAGGTGGAGGAAGGCTCCAGCCTAACGGTCGAAGGGCCGAAGGGTAAATTGGAGTGGGCTTTGCCTGAAGGCATTAGCATTGAATTTGAAGAGGGCAGCGTGCACCTAACTCGTAGCTCCGAGGAGCGCAAGGTGCGCGCAATGCACGGAACTGCTCGCAGTCTCATCGCCAATATGGTGGAGGGGGTTTCTAGTGGGTTTGTGAAAGAACTTGAAATCCAAGGCGTAGGTTTCCGAGCTGCTGTTAAGGGTAGCGCATTAGACCTGAGTCTGGGATTCTCCCATCCGGTCCTTCACCCTATTCCGTCCGAATTGAAAGTGTCGGTTGAGGAAAATACTAAGATCAAAGTGGAGGGTATCGACAAGCAACTTGTCGGTCAGTTTGCCGCCGATGTCCGTTCATATTATCCTCCAGAGCCCTACAAGGGTAAGGGGGTTCGCTATAAGGGCGAATACGTCCGTCGCAAGCAGGGTAAGAGCGTTAAGTAATCTAAGAACCAGTAGACGTTAGAAAAAACATGAGCCTGTATATTCGCAAGCAAGCACGAGCCAAAGTGCGCCGTCGCATCCGGAAAAAGATTTCCGGTACTGTTGAGCGTCCCCGCCTCGCAGTGCATTTCTCTAACCAGAATGTCTATGCCCAGTTGATTGATGATGTGGCCGGCCAGACGCTGGCTTCGGCATCTACCCTTGATAAGGGGCTAGGAGCAAATGGTTCCAGTGCCGAAGCTGCCGCCAAGGTGGGTGAAGCAGTCGCCAAAAAAGCCAAAGATGCCAAGATCGAGACCGTTGTGTTTGATCGGGGTGGTTATCAATTCCACGGCAAAGTTAAAGCACTCGCTGATGCTGCTCGTGAGGCTGGACTCCAATTTTAATTTTGTGATCGATACCGATGAGTGAGGAAACCGAAAAGGACAACACGCCGGAAGAAGAAGTTACCGCGGAAGCTGCAACTGAGGAAGTTGCTGC
>DCQY01000046.1:0-7912 GCA_002323995.1 Akkermansiaceae bacterium UBA1506
ACAAGCGAGTATGGTCCAACCGCACGTGCATGAATCTTATCTTGCACCAAATGGCCAAGTTTCAGCATGTAAATCACACCAACCACAACTTGCTGGTAGAACGCTTCACCAGTACGACCGTCGTAGAGGGTCGACTTTCCGTTCGTTCCAATCCACTCGTGGCCCTCAGTAGCTTTCGCTTCCTCTAGGTATTCAACGATCTTCGACTCCGGGATACCGTCAAAAACTGGGGTTGCTACTTTGAATCCGAGGGCTCGGGCAGCAACGCCAAGGTGAGTTTCAAGCACCTGACCAACATTCATTCGGCTAGGCACACCCAGCGGATTGAGACAAATATCAACCGGAGATCCATCCTCAAGGAAGGGCATATCCTCTTCCGGGACGATCGTCGCAACCACACCTTTGTTGCCGTGTCGACCGGCCATCTTGTCACCAACAGAGAGCTTGCGCTTCTTGGCGACGTATACCTTAACTTGTTTGATGACTCCTGGATCAACTTCGTCACCGGATTCGATTCGGTCTAACTGACGCTCCCGCTCCATGTCGATGTCGGCAAACTTCTGCTCGTAGCTAGAAATAATATCCAAGATCTTGTTACGGATCGGGCTGGGATCAATCTCCACGTTAGCGTAGTTATCAGCCAGCTTGCGAAGTAGCGTTTTTGTGATCTTGCGGTTAGCAGGAATAATGATCTCTCCAGTGCGGCCGTTGACCACATCAAGAGGGATCTTCTCACCGAGAAGGATGTCGGAGAGCTTTTCGGTGAGCTGCTCAGTGAGCTCCTCGTGACGGCGCTTGTGTTCGTCAATGATTTGCTTCTGCTGCTTCTGCTGCTCTTTCGGGTCTAGCTTCTCTTTGGAGGAGGCGTTACGCGAGGAAACACGCACGTCCATCACTATTCCAGTGCAACCAGAGGGAACGCGAAGCGAGGTGTCTTTAACGTCAGCCGCTTTTTCGCCAAAGATGGCACGCAAGAGTCGCTCTTCCGGCGCCAGTTCGGTCTCGCTCTTCGGAGTGATCTTACCGACAAGGATATCGCCTGGCCGAACTTCGGCGCCCACGCGAATTACACCGTCAGGGCCCAGATCCTTAAGGGCCTCTTCACCAACATTTGGAATGTCACGAGTGATCTCTTCCGGACCAAGCTTGGTGTCGCGAGCACCGATGTCGAATTCATCCACGTGAATCGAGGTGTAAACATCCTCTTTCACAATACGCTCTGAAATAACGATGGCGTCCTCGAAGTTATAACCGTTCCATGGCATGAAGGCGACGAGCACATTCTTACCCAGAGCCAGCTCACCACCCTCGGTATTCGGACCGTCAGCCAGAACCATGCCTGCCTTCACCTTATCACCGCGCTTCACGATCGGTTTCTGGTTGATGCATGTGCCTGCATTGGAACGCATGAATTTTCGAAGCGGATAAACATAGGTTCCTTTGCCTTCGTCACTCTTAAGCTTAAAGGGATTCGTAAGAAACTGAGCTTCAGAGCAGGGAAGCTCACCATCCTTGCTCACTACGATGATCTCGGCGGTAGCAGCCGCCACAGTTCCATTACCCTCAGCGACGACCACTGCACGGGAATCCTGAGCCACTTTGGCTTCCATACCGGTTCCCACATAGGGAGACTCCGAAACGAGAAGAGGAACGCCTTGGCGTTGCATGTTTGAACCCATAAGAGCGCGGTTCGCATCATCATGCTCAAGGAATGGAATCAATGAAGCGGCCACAGAAACAAGCTGCTTTGGAGAGACATCCATGTAGGTCGCCTCGGTCGGATCCACTTCAATGAATTCGCCAAGGTGACGTACCGTGATCTTTTCAGTCTGAAAGACGCCTTTGTCATCGATCGGGTTGTTGGCCTGGGCGATGAGGTAGCTTTCTTCTTGGTCAGCAGTAAGGTAGTCAATCTTCTTGGAAACCTTGCCTTTGACAATACGGCGGTAGGGTGTCTCGATGAAACCGAACTCGTTGATACGAGCGTAGCAGCTCATCGAGTTGATCAGACCAATATTTGGACCTTCCGGAGTCTCAATTGGGCAAATGCGTCCGTAGTGAGACGGATGGACGTCGCGGACCTCGAAACCGGCGCGGTCACGATTCA
Organism: Akkermansiaceae bacterium UBA1506; assembly: GCA_002323995.1. Taxonomy (GTDB): domain Bacteria; phylum Verrucomicrobiota; class Verrucomicrobiia; order Verrucomicrobiales; family DEV007; genus Arctic95D-9. The sequence continues at coordinate 2,108 of DCQY01000046.1, forward strand.
GACCACCGGGCCCGAGCGCCGAAAGCCGCCGCTTGTGCGTCAACTCAGACAACGGGTTGATCTGGTCCATAAACTGACTCAGCTGAGAGCGACCAAAGAAGTCACGAACTACGGCAGCCAAAGCCTTGGGATTGACCAGCTTAGAAGGTGTCATGCCGTCCAGATTGATGTCGAAAAGAGTCATGCGCTCTTTGACAAGACGTTCGGTGCGGGCGAGGCCGACGCGGCATTGGTTCGCGAGAAGCTCGCCAACTGCACGAATGCGGCGACTGCCGAGGTGATCAATATCGTCAAGGACGCCTTCTCCGGCGCGAAGCCCGAAGAGGTAGGCCATCGCAGCGATAAAATCGTCTGACGTGACCACTCGTTCATTGTCGTCTACGCCAAGACCGAGCTTTTGGTTTATCTTGTAACGACCCACGCGGGTGAGATCATATTTTTTCGGGTCGAAGAAGAGACGCTTAAGAAGGGCGCGCGCGTTCGCAACGGTCGGGGGGTCGCCGGGGCGAAGGCGGCGGTAGATATCTTTGAGCGCTTCCTCTTCATTGGTCGCTGGATCTTTCTTAAGTGATTTGATGAGGAGATCATCATGAGCCGCATTAACTACCGGAACGGACTTGATGCCGAGGCCGTGGAGCTGCTGAATCACTTCGAGGGTAAGCGGCTCGTAGGCCTTGGCTACGATGATGTCACCATCGGCGACATCTTCAAAGATGATTTGATTGGCGAGATCAGCCTCGTCTATCTTCGGATCGATCTTGAGCTTACCGATATCATAAAACTGACGAATGATATCTTCGTCGGTCGGGAAACCGACAGCGCGAAGGAAAGTTGTCGCAAGAAATTTGCGGCGGCGGCGGCGGCGGTCGAGGTAGACATAAAGGAGGTCATTCGTATCGAACTGAACTTCCATCCACGAACCACGGTCAGGAATGATGCGGAATCCGAAAAGGGTCTTACCATTAAGGTGAAGGTTGGTCTCAAAGCAGACGCCAGGTGAACGGTGCAACTGGGAAACGACAACACGTTCAGCTCCGTTGATCACAAACGTCCCGCGGCGCGTCATCATGGGAAGCTCACCCATGTAAACCCGCTCCTCCTTAGTTCCTGACTCATCCGTCAGGGCGAAAGTGACATAAAGCGGAGCACTGAAAGTTTCGCCGTCGCGAAGCGCCTCCAAGGCGGTCAGCTTTGGCTCGCCTACCTCATACTTAGAAAAGTCGAGAGTGAACTTCTCATCGTAGCTCTGTATCGGAAATACTTCCTGAAAGACCGACTGAAGACCGGTAGAGACCCGGTCTTTCGGGTCGGTTTCCTCCTGGAGAAACTCCCTGTAGGAATCGAGCTGAACTTCGATGAGATTTGGAGTATCGATAGCTTCCTCGATCTTTCCGAAATGTTCGCGTTCAAGTTTCTTCGCTGCTGCTGACATAATGGCGCTGGTTAGGGGTCACAAATTCGTCCTCGTAGCTTGGCTAATGTCTCACTGTCCCCTCATTGCTTACGTGCGAGAGGGAACGTTGCGAGCCAAAAACCGTTTCGTTTACACCACGAGACGACGAAGCCCGGATGCCTCTAAGCAGCCGGGATTCGACGTCTGTCGGTTATTTCAAAGGGCAGGAGTGCACTATTTCTGGAGTGTCAACGATTGAAGTGATGAGTTTATTAAGGTTTTTTAAAAATTTACTCCAGCCCGAGTTACGGGCCGGAGTAGTAAAAAGCTTCGCTTACTTGAGTTCGACGGTTGCGCCGGCCTCTTCGAGCTTGCTCTTGATCTCTTCGGCTTCCTCTTTAGGAGCGCCCTCTTTGAGCGTCTCGGGAGCACTTTCGACGATCTTCTTGGCGTCGGCGAGGCCGAGACCAGAGATCGCTTCGCGAACGGCCTTAATGACCGCGATCTTATTTTCTCCGAAGGAAGAAAGAACGACGTCAAACTCATCCTTTTCCTCGGCGGCTTCACCACCACCACCAGCACCAGGTGCTGCGACGGCGACTGCTGCGGGAGCTGCTGCGCTCACGCCCCATTTTTCTTCAAGAGCTTTTACGAGGTCAGCGACCTCGAGGACGGTAAGTCCGCTCAACTGTTCTACAATTGCGTCTGTATCTGCCATTTTTTTGGTTGGGTATCGCCGGCTCGGAAAGCGTTCCGAAAATTAAGGTGCTGCGCTCAGCACTCGGCAAGGAACCCGGTTTGGTTTGGTTTGGTTTTCAGCACCTCACTTGAGACACCAAAAGTGTTCTAAAATCTTAAATTACTCTCCTTTGTCAGCTTTTGCTTGAAGGACGCGAGCTAGTGAAGCGCCAGGCTGGTCAAGCACCGTGGCCAACTGAGTCGCTGGCTGGCTAAGAACCCCGAGCAACTGCGCGTAAAGAACTTCCTTAGCAGGAAGATCAGCAAGCGCTTTTATTTTACCCTCATCCAGAAGCTCGCCATCGAGCACCCCGCCGCGGGTCGCAGGAACGCCGTTCTCTTTGTTAAACGTCTTCAACACCTTGGCGGCGGCGCAAACGTCGGATTCGCCGGTTACGACCGCGGTCTGACCGGCAAGAAATTCGCCAAGACCTTCCGGATACTCAGCAGAGTTAGCAGCTCGCTTCACAAAGGAATTCTTTGCCACTTGGAACTTCGCACCACTGGCTTTGAGTTCCTTACGGAGTGCCTCGAACTGAGGAACGGTCATGCCGCCGTAATCGGCGACAAGAAGAAAGGGAGAGCTATTAATGCGGTCAAGGATCTCATCGATAATGACCTGTTTGACTTCTTTCATCGGTTTAACTGTGTGAAATTTGGTTAATTCAGGTAATTGCGATTAGCCCCAGGCTGAGACATCAATGGTTACGCCAGGGCTCATCGTCCCACTTAGAGCGCCATTGACGAGAAAAATTCCCTTGGCGGTAGCGGGGCGTGCTCCAGAAATAGCGTCGATGACGGCTTTCCCGTTTTCGACGAGGGCACCCTCTTCGAAAGATGCCTTGCCAATCGGAACAGAAATGTTGCCGTTCTTATCAAGCTTGAAATCAATTTTACCAGCTTTCACAGCCTTAACTGCAGCCGCCGTATCGTCAGTCACTGTGCCGGTTTTCGGGTTGGGCATGAGACCGCGGGGTCCAAGCTGCCTGCCGAGCTTACGAACTTCAGACATTGCTGCAGGAGTGGCGATTACGGCATCAAAATCCATCATACCACCTTGAACCTCTTTGACGAGGGTGTCGAAGCCGACGTGCTCAGCACCGGCGTTCTTTGCTTCAGTTGCTGCTTCACCTTCAGCGAAAACGAGAACTTTCACATCTTTGCCACTTCCATTGGGAAGGGGACACGATCCGCGAACCATCTGATCCGACTGACGGGGATCAACTCCCATGCGGAAAGTGAGGGTAACGGTCTGATCGAATTTCGGAGAAGGGAACTGCTTCACAAGAGAAACAGCCTCCTCGATCGAATAGACTTTTTCGGCATCCACCAATTCGGCGGCCTTCTGGTATCTTTTACTTCTTTTTTTAGCCATTTTTATGGGTGCAGTGCAAACGAACTGAAGCAGCTCTCCTGCGGTTCGGATTCTAATCCAAAGTTTTAATCTACGATCTCAAGGCCCATCTGACGGGCGGTACCCGCCAAGATCCGGCAAGCCATCTCCTCGTCATCGGTATTTAGGTCATCCATCTTCTGCTTGGCGACCTCGATCAGTTTCGCCTTGGGGAGGGTCCCTACCTTCACCTTGTGGGGTTCACCAGAACCAGAGGCAATATTGGCAGCTTTCTTTAGGAGCACCGCTGCCGGCGGTTTTTTGCAGACAAATGTAAAGCTCTTGTCTTGGTAGACGCTGATCACGACAGGGAGAAGATCCCCGGCGTTCTGCTGAGTCTCGGCGTTAAATGCCTTACAAAATTCCATGATGTTGACACCGGCCTGACCGAGCGCCGGACCAACTGGGGGAGACGGATTCGCCTGACCCGCCTGAATCTGCAATTTTAATTGTTGTACTACTTCCTTTGCCATCGTTTCTGCTTCGTTTAAATCGTGTGTTAGTTATCCCACCGGAGCGGGACCAAGCATCTTTTCAAATCATCCAACCTCGACCTGCCAATATTCCAAGGGCACAAGAGTTTCGCGTCCGAAGATGTTCACAGAAACCATGAGCTCCCCCTTTTCTTCGTTAACTTCCGCGGTGATTCCTGTTTGCCCCTGAAAAGGACCGTCGGAAACAATCACTGTATCTCCAACCTCATAAGCTACTGCAGGCTTGACGCTACCCTCACGCTCTTTGATCTGCGCAAGCATTCCGTCAACTTCGTGGGACGGCATGGGCATGGGGTGATCTTTCGTCCCTGCGAAGTTAATCACACCATCGGTCTCCTGAATAAAATACCACGTGCGGTCTACCAAGGAATTATCATCGTGCAACAAGTGCATGTTGATAATGATGTAACCAGGGAAAAACTTTCGATTCGCTTCACGCTTCTGACCCGACTTCACTTCGGACACACGTTCTTGAGGAACGAGTACCTCATAGATGAGATCACTCATTTCTTCAGCCTCAATCCGGCGCTCGATACTATCACGAACCTTTAACTCCTGTCCGGAGAGAACGTGAACCACGTACCATTGGTCGTTTGGTGCAGGGATGGTCGGCATTGGAAAGTTGGATTAAAAATGTAAGAGGTGAAATCGGACTAAAACCCGGTCGTCAGGAAAATCATAAACTCGCGCATCGCAAAATCGATCGTAGCTACGTAGGCACCAAGAAGCACCATGGCGATTAGGACAACAACCGTAGAATCGATGAGTTGCTTATACTTCTTAAGGCCCTTTTCCTTGGGATCCCAAGGCCAAGTTGCCTTCTTCAGCTCAGTGCGAACTTCGCCAATGTATTTTCCCAACTTCATTTGATCTTTCAGCGTTCTGGAAGGAAGTGGCAGGGCAGCCGAGACTCGAACTCGGAACCAACGGTTTTGGAGACCGCTACTCTACCAATTGAGCTACTACCCTCTTTTAATTATTTCCCACTTACCGGCGGAAAGAGGGGAGCCGATCAACTCGGGTCCCCTCCCCAAAAATTTTGGTTTTCACATGAGGGCCTTTCCCGACCCCAATGTGAAATTAAAACCAACTTGCTATTAGTCGAGAATGTCAGCAACACGGCCAGCACCCACGGTGCGCCCACCCTCACGAATGGCGAAGCGGATTGTCTTCTCCATAGCAATCGGGGTGATGAGTTCAACCGTGATAGAAACGTTGTCTCCAGGCATCACCATCTCAACTCCGTCAGGAAGAGTAACGGAACCAGTCACATCGGTCGTACGGAAGTAGAACTGAGGACGGTAGTTATTAAAGAAGGGCGTGTGGCGGCCACCTTCATCTTTACTGAGAACGTAAACTTCAGCAGTAAACTTTTTGTGAGGAGTGATTGTGCCGGGCTTGGCGATGACTTGGCCACGCTCGAGTTCGTCCTTTTTGAGACCGCGCACGAGGATACCAACATTGTCACCTGCCTGACCTTCGTCGAGGAGCTTCCGGAACATCTCGATGTCCGTAACTGTCGTCGTTTGAGTGTCGCGGATACCAACAATCTCCACCTCTTCCATCTTTTTGATGATGCCGCGCTCAACACGACCAGTGGCGACTGTACCTCGGCCTTCGATAGAGAACACATCCTCAATTGGCATCAGGAAGTCTTGGTCAACAGGTCGCTCTGGGAGCGGGATATATTCATCAACAGCTTCCATAAGCTTCATGATGTTTTCCTGGTGGGACGCATCACCCTCAAGAGCCTTAAGGGCAGAACCGCGAACGATCGGAATGTCGTC
>DCQY01000046.1:8332-8910 GCA_002323995.1 Akkermansiaceae bacterium UBA1506
ACCACGATTGAGGGAACACCCACCTGACGAGCAAGAAGGATGTGTTCACGAGTTTGCGGCATGGGGCCGTCAGCAGCTGAACAAACGAGGATAGCGCCATCCATTTGGGCAGCACCGGTGATCATATTTTTCACATAATCAGCGTGTCCAGGGCAATCAACGTGGGCATAGTGACGGTTTTCCGTCTCATACTCCACGTGTGCCGTTGAAATTGTAATACCACGCTCGCGCTCTTCGGGTGCACCGTCGATTTCGTCGTAGGCGCGCTTCTCAGCAAATCCCTTGTCTGCAAGAGTGGTGGTGATAGCAGCAGTCAGCGTGGTCTTGCCGTGGTCAACGTGACCAATCGTACCCACGTTCACGTGCGGCTTGTTACGTTCGAATGATTCTTTAGCCATTGTCGTTTGGTTGTTTTGTCGTTTTTTGTCTCAAAGGTTGACCACCCAGCGACAGAATTTGTAAGCTACCGCTATGATTCGCTCTGCGTGTTCGTCTCGTCGATTTAGTTTTTTATTTTCTGCTACTCAGATGGAGCTCTTGACGGGATTTGAACCCGTGACCTCTTCCTTACCAAGGAA
>DCQY01000046.1:9224-18693 GCA_002323995.1 Akkermansiaceae bacterium UBA1506
AGTGCTCTACCCCTGAGCTACAAGAGCCTTTCAGCACCCGAAGCTTTCGAAACGCTTTGGTCCCGTGACTCAGGTAGCCAAGGTTCCCCAAAAAGGCAAAAAGACCCTAGCAACCTGACCCTGTTGGGGACGGAGCTTGGGAACCTAAAGCCAATCCGGTGAATTTAGCCGCGAAAACTACTCCCCAAGCTCCATCTGTCAAAAAATTATTGCGGTTTCGTACAAATATTTTGGCCTCATTTCGCGAAATCAGCGCGAAACCGCTTCAAGTCGGTTAAAATCAGGGTTCTCTGAGCTCTAAATCTTCCGAAAATCGTCTGATTCCGGTCGCCTTTCCAGTCTTCTCGTCGACATCGACGAGAACTCCTCGGATTCCCACTCTCCCCTTCGCCACGGGAAACCTCCTCGGGATTGCTGTTCTGAACCGCTCAACAACTGGCTTAAACTCCCGTCCGAGAACAGATTCGAGCGGTCCACACATGCCGGCATCGCACAAAAACGCCGTTCCTCCCGGGAAAATCTGCTCATCAGCAGTCTGAACATGGGTATGGGTCCCTATGACCGCCGATACCAGCCCATCAATAGATCGACCCATCGCAATCTTTTCGCTGGTCGTTTCGGCGTGAAAATCAACAAAAATCACCTCCGCGCCCTCCTCCTCCCGCATTCTTAGTGCCTCGGCCTCGACCGCCAAAAAAGGGTTCTCCAGCGGAGGCTGCATAAAAGTGCGCCCTTGAGCGTTAATTACCCCCACCTTTCCCTTCCCGGTCTTGAGAACGATCGAACCGAACCCAACAGTCCCTTCAGGGTAATTAAGCGGCCGCAGCATGCGAGGTTCCATCTCCATGAACTCTACAATTTCCTGCTGGTCCCAGATATGATCTCCGGATGTAATCACGGCAGCTCCCGCCCTCATGAGGTCAATCGCAATTTTGGGGGTGATCCCCCGACCGGCCGCTGCATTTTCACCATTAACGATAATAAAATCGACGCTTTGCTCCTCCTTGATGGCCTTCAAACGGGAAATCACCGCCTTTCTGCCAGGTTCTCCGACGATATCTCCTAGAAATAAAATCCTCAGCATACTTTTGTTACTTCGTCGGGTTTTGGCCCAGAAGAAACCGAAAAATAGAAAGACTTGAAAGGAGCCAGTGAAATTTTGCGCAGGAAAATTCGCAACCAGCGATTCTATCGCCTTGGTTTCAATCACCTTCACCTTTAGATTAGCAGGTGCTACAGCCGCGGAGAAATTCAGGAAGACGACACCCGTTTTGAGATGCTGCTGCGCATCTTGCAACGAAATTACTATGAGGAGGTCAGGCTCTCGGATGCCATATCTCGCACTATGAAATTCGAGACTCGACTTCCCTCATCTTCCTATGATCGAACAAATGGCATGTCAGTTAACAACAACGACGTCATCTGGGCGCGCAACCTTCTCGCTAATCGGGTTTTCATGTGCCCTGTCGTCTTCTTCGAACCTTATTGCATGAATCACCGTGAAGTCCACGCCCGCGCGCAGGGCGCCGAATATAGGGGGCTTCGAGAATTCAATGGCACCTACCAAAAAAAATCTGCCAAGAGTATGCTGATGGCATCACCGCCGGCCTTGTGAATTACTTTCGGCACCGCCGTTGACGCTCATTCATCGATCAGCAACGGGCGCCCGAGACTTATCGGCCAGCAGATATTTGCCAAAAAGTTTTGCTAATAGCCCGATAATTAATCGTGGATCAGCGTCATATTTAACGTCGAAGCACTTGCGTTTCTTCCCTAAACCATGGACATTCCGCCCCCCTCCTCGGAGGAAGACTAATATGCCCTATCGCATCTGTAGAATCTTTGAAATCGAGAACGGACACATGCTGAGCAAGCATCCGGGTAAATGTCAGTTCCCTCATGGACACTCGCGACGCGTCGAATGCGTTCTCGAAGCCCCCGATCTGGACGATCGCGAAATGGTCTGCGATTTCAAAGTGCTCAAGCTCATGCTTGGCGACTTTCTTGATCAGTATGATCACTCCATGTGCATGAATACTGACGACCCGTCCTTTGCGCTTTTTAAAGAACGGTATGGAGACCGTGTCATCGGCTGCGAGTCCGAGGATCCCACCACGGAGGTTTTGGCGAGGAATATCTACACTCACCTCAAGCAGGCCTTGCGGGATTACACCGAAGACTCAGCAGCAAATTTCCCCCTTCGCAAAAACGTGGAAGTTGTTTCAGTAAAACTTTGGGAAACTTCCAGTTCCTGGGCCGAATATTCCGAGTAAGGCGACTCACCCACGGATTGCGGCGCGGGCAGCGATAAACTCGGCCTTGAGTTGATCGTAATCGGTGGCCACAGGAAACTGCGGAAATTCATCGATCACATTTTGTGGCGGGCAAAACAGAATGCCACGATCGGCTTCTCCAAGCATTGTGGTGTCGTTGTAGGAGTCGCCCGCAGCGATAACGTCAAACTTCAATTCCTGGAATCGCTTCACTGCTTCGCGCTTCTGATCTGGCATGCGCAGATGGTAATCCTCAACTCTTCCCTCCTCAGAAATGCCCAGCCTGTGACAGAACAGGGTAGGATAATCAAGCTGTCGCATGAACGGACCGGCGAAATCGTAAAAAGTATCAGACAAAATCACTACCTGAAATTCTGATTTAAGCCAGTCAAGAAAATCCTTTGCTCCTTCAAGTGGTCCCAGTCCGTCAATCACTTCCTGAAAGTCCTGAATCTTCAAGCCGTTCCGATGAAGAATATCGAGGCGCTGGCGCATCAGTGCATCATAATCAGGTATATCGCGAGTCGTAGCGAGCAAGTCGTCGATACCAGTTTTCTGGGCAAAATTGATCCAAATTTCTGGGATGAGGACTCCTTCAAGATCGAGGCAGGCGATTTCCACGGCAGCAGTTGGTTAAGATTCAACGCATCCGTTCACCGGTTCGGAGGGAAATTCAATCGGATTCTATTGCGGGATTCTCTTGATTAATCCTCAAACCACGACTGGTTGGACGTTGAATATGTCGAACGAAAGCGCCCAAGTCCTTGGAGTGATTCCTGCTCGCTGGGGATCCACGAGATTCCCTGGTAAGCCTCTCCATCCCATTGCCGGAAAACCACTAATTCAGCATGTCTGGGAGCAATGCACCAAATGCAGAAGCCTCGCCAGGGTTACTGTTGCAACAGATGACGAACGCATCGCTAATGCAGTCACCGAGTTTGGAGGACACGCCACAATAACAAGGGACGATCATCTCAGTGGCACCGACCGCGCCTCGGAGGTGGCAGAAGCCTTTCCTGACGCAACCCACATCATCAACATACAGGGAGATGAACCACTCATAGATCCTGATCTGATCGACCAACTCGCAGAAGAATTGACCGATAAACCGGATCTGCCGATGATCACCGCAGCCAGCCCGCTTCAACCTGATGATCCCATGATTGACGACCCTAACGTCGTCAAAACCACGCTGGATAAGAGCGGGAATGCCCTCTACTTCTCCCGGAGTTGCATCCCTCATCCACGAAATTCACCCGACGAACTCATCTACTATCGTCACCAAGGGATCTATGGATTCCGCCGTGATTTCCTCTTCGATTTCGTCCAATGGCCCCCTTCACTCCTCGAGCAAACCGAAAGCCTCGAGCAACTTCGCGCCCTCGAGCATGGGGCGCGCATTCGGGTCGTTTTAACCGACCATACCTCCCCCGGCGTTGACACGCCCGAACAGGCTGCCATACTCCACCAACAATTGTCTTCATGAAGTATATCTTCGTTACAGGAGGAGTCGTTAGCTCACTCGGAAAAGGTCTCGCAGCAGCAGCACTCGGCACACTTTTAGAACGTCGGGGCCTGAAGGTCTTGATGCAGAAATTCGACCCCTACCTCAACGTTGATCCGGGCACCATGAGCCCATTTCAGCACGGAGAAGTTTATGTCCTCGACGACGGAGCTGAAACGGACCTAGACCTCGGACATTACGAACGCTTTACCAGTGGACGGCTCTCGCAACTGAACAACCTAACCAGCGGTCAGGTCTACGAAAACGTCATCAAGAAAGAGCGCAAAGGAGATTATCTTGGCGCCACGGTCCAGGTGATTCCTCACGTGACTGATGAGATCAAGCAACGCATCTACAACGTCACCAATCAGACCGACGCCGATATTATCATTACCGAGATTGGCGGCACGACCGGTGACATTGAAGGCCTGCCCTTTCTGGAAGCTCTTCGTCAGTTCAAAGACGAGGTCGGACACGAAAATGTCGCCTTCATGCATGCGACCCTCATTCCATACATCAAGGCGGCCGAGGAACTCAAAACTAAGCCCACCCAACAAAGCGTCGCCAAGCTTCGAGAAATTGGAATCGCGCCTGATGTGATTATCTGTCGTGCCGAGCACCCCATCGACAACGAGATCAAGCGGAAGCTTTCCATGTTTTGCAATATCAGGCCGGAAGCTGTCGTGCCGTTTGTTGATATCAAGGGCACTATTTACGAAGCACCACTCAAACTGCACGAAGAGAAACTCGACACGATCATCTGCGAGCGCCTCGGTCTGGCAACCAATGAGCCCGACCTGCTGGAGTGGCGGAATATCGTGGATCGCATCGTTAACCCGACCCATACCGTTAAGATCGGTGTCGTCGGCAAATACATCGACCTTCAGGACGCGTATAAATCGATTTACGAATCCCTCACCCATGCAGGAGCTGCGAACGACACCAAGGTCGATGTCGTCCGTATCGACTCTGGCGATATTGAAGCTGAGGGAGCTGGTAAATACTTGGAGGGAATCTCTGCAATTCTCATCCCCGGAGGATTCGGAGACCGCGGTATTGAAGGCAAAATCGATGCCGCCCGCCACGCACGAGAGAACAACGTCCCCTATTTCGGCATCTGTCTTGGCATGCAGATCGCAACGATCGAATTTGCCCGCCATGCCTGCGAACTGGAGCTGGCCCATAGCACCGAGTTTGACCCTAGCACGCCTCACCCGGTGATCTGCCTACTCGAAGAGCAGAAAGAGGTAACTAACATGGGTGCCAGCATGCGCCTCGGCACCTGGGAAACAAGGCTCAGTGAAGAGAGTCGCTCAGCCAAACTCTACGGTGCTACCACAATCAACGAACGCCACCGCCACCGTTACGAGTTCAATCAAAACTATCGCAGTCAGTTTGAAAAAGCCGGCCTGCGTCTTGTCGGAACATCGCCGGATGGGACTCTTGGCGAAATCGTGGAAATCCCCGACCATCCTTTCTTCATTGCGGTTCAGTTCCACCCCGAATTCCAGAGCAAACCGACTGCAGCCCATCCCCTCTTCAAGGGATTCGTTGCCGCAGCTCTAGAAAATAGAAGTTAACTCGAGGCGACTTGCTACTAAGGTCGCGGGTAGTAGAGCTTCCGCCACCCAGCTCTAGGTAAGTTATCATTGATTGGCCTTTCTGTTGCGTTCTTCCACCTCGCTTGTCGTCAGTTCGAAACAAAGCAAACAATTGTTCGAGGTCATCCACTAAAAGTCAGTCTATGGAAGAGAGAACGGATGATTGGAGATCAAAGACTTGACCTTAAGGAAAGGGGTCTACCACCTCAGTTTGGCTCCGCCACTAAACCGCTACGCTCTAGCAATGCATTGAGGTCAGGATCTCGACCCATAAAGTCATGAAAAAGCTCACTCGCATCGCGACTACCGCCCTGGCTCAGAATTTTGGCGCGAAATTCATGTCCAACTTCTGGACTGATTACACCAGCTTCAACGAAGCGGGTGAATGCATCAGCATCCAATACCTCAGCCCACTTGTATGAGTAGTAGCCGGCCGCATACCCCGTCGCACTTGCGAACAGGTGAGTGAAACGCCTTGCCATGGTGGGAGGTTCCGTAGCCAAGGGCATCAGGTAACCTTCGAGAATTTCGCCGACCAACGCATCGAGATCACCATCTACTTCGAGGTTCGGTTGATTCACATGCAGTTCCAAATCCATTTTCCCAAAGGCGAGCTGGCGCATCTGAACCATGGCAGATTGGAAGTTGCGAGCTCCCAACATTTTATGGAAAAGCTCGTCAGGAATAGGCTGACCTGTCTCGTAATGCTTAGCAAAGAAGTCTAGACTGACTTTTGACCAGCAAAAGTTTTCCATGATCTGAGAGGGTAACTCGACGAAATCCCACACCACATGGATACCATTTAACGACTTGATCGCTACCTCTCCCATGAGGTGGTGAAGCAAATGGCCAAACTCGTGAAATACCGTCTCAACTTCGTGATGCGTCAACAGGGCAGGCTTATCGGCTGAAGACGGCGTTAGGTTTCCGCAAATTAAGCCAAGGTGTGGTGTTCGGGACTGGCCGGTTGACGGAGGGGTTCCTGTCTTGAGATAGTTCATCCAGGCACCGCCCCGCTTATCCTCGCGCGGGTGCCAATCGGCGTAGAAAGAGCCCAGCAAGTCACCGCTCTCTTTATCATGTAGATCGTAAAACTTTACCTCAGGATGCCATACTTCAACGGCATCGCAGTCTGGGGTTCCCCCTGGCTCAGTGAAGGCTGCGGCGCGCTCGGTGATCTTGAACCCAAACACCTGCTCGCACAGGTGAAACATACCATCGATCACATTATCAATCGCAAAATAAGGTCGTAACTCTTCCTCGTCGAAATCGTAGCGAGCTTTGCGCAGTTTCTCGGCCCAGTAGGCGACGTCCCAAGGCTCAAAAAATCCGACCCAACCGTCGTCCTCTCCGAGACGAAAAGCCGTTAGTTCTTCGATTTCTTTCTCGAAAAACGGCAGGGTTTTCTCGGCCAAATCTTCTACAAAGCGGAGAGCATTAGCACCGCTCTTGGCCATACGCTCTTGCAAGACTTGATCTGCAAAGTTTGCCTTGCCAAGAATTTCCGCTTTTTCCTGTCGCAATTTGAGAATTTCGGCAATCAAACTGGTGTTGTCATATTCGGCCCCGCGGCCCACCGTGATGCTTCCTTCCCACACTTCTTTTCGCAGATCCGCATCGTCTGCATATTCCAGAACTGGGAAATAGACGGGTACTTTCAGGGTTATACGATACACCGGCTTTTCTTCAGTGCCGAGACCCTTCGCCGCTGCTTCTGCCTGAAGAACAGAAAGCGCTGTGTTCGGCAATCCCGTTAGGCGATCCTTATCCTCGATAACGAGATCCCACTCATTGGTCGAGTCGAGAACGTTTTCAGAAAACTTCTGGGTCACACGGGCGAGTTCTGCTTGAACCTCTTCAAGTCGCTGTTTGTCTTCAGCGGGTAAATCAGCACCACTGCGCACAAAATCTTTCACCGTCTCATCAAGGAGACGCTTCTTCACTCCTGCCAAGGCTTTTGCTTCTTCGGTGTCGGCATAGGCCTTGATTCGCTTCCAAAGCTTGTCGTTCAGAGGGATTCGGGAATAAAACTGGGTGACCTCCGACAATACTGCGTTGTGCGCGTCCCTCAATTGATCACCGTTCCGAACCGATTCCAAATGAGTAACCAGTCCCCATGCCATGGAAAGTTCCTCCGTCGCTTCCTCCATCGCGATAAGCGTGTTATCAAAAGTCAGTTCCGCTGGATCAAATTCAGTGCAGAGAGCCTCGACACGGGCAGCAGCTTCTTTGAGAGCTCTCCTGATATCAGTCTCTATAGCCTCAGGAACAAGGCTGGACCAACGAATCTGGAAATCCTTCTGGAGAAAAGGGTAGGTTTTTTCAGACATAGTGAAACGGTAGACCCCCTCTCGACCACGTAAAGGACGGACGGCGGAAAAATCCAGTAAGCGAATCGCTCGGCCACCTTCGCGTCGGGAAAAGTTTTTTAATTAACTTCGGAAACGAATGCCTCCGATTCGCCGCCAAACCGTCTTTCCGCAAAAAACATCAGACCCGCCACGGCACACCAGACTGAATCTGCAATGAGGGCATTACGGAGAAACATCCAAGCTGGAGGATTGATGCCCGGCACACCAATCGTCTGGCTCTGCCACCAACCGGCGAGAGTTTTATCATAACCAGCCCACATCATCCAGCTGTAAGTATTGGCGAACACGTAGAATAGCACGCTGCAGCAAAGCGTTCCGAGCCACATCATGGGCAATATCTTTTCGCGCTTTCCCGCACGACCGCCGATCCAACCAACAATGAGGTAAATGCCTATCGACATGAGCGTGTAGCCGCCAATGCCGCCCTGACCGTGCCATAAACCAAGGATGAGATCGCTGATAACTAAGATCGCCACAGGCACAAACCAGAAACGACTGCCCGTAAGAAAGGCTCCCCCAAAGGCAATAGCCATGAGCGGGGCTGTATTACCCAATAAATCGTAGTGAGAGGCGAGGAGACGATACGCCACCGTGACAAGAAGAAGAGCGCCCAGCATCAGCCATCCAGACCGGCTCAAGCCACAAACTGGAGTGTTTGAGGAACCTTCGTGACTCATCGCAGTATGAAGGCAGTAGGGTAGATCGAGAACTCAAAATAATTGAGCCCCGAACCCGTCCTAGAGAGAATTCAGCTTCTCGATAATGGCATCTTTCATCATGATGCCGGTTTTCGTTTCCTTGACCTCACCGTCCTTCATAAAAATGAGGGTTGGAACCGCACGAATAGCAAACTTCATAGCAAGCTCGCGCTCCGCCATCACGTCGACCTTGGTAACTTTGGCGGCATCGCCGATTTCCGCTGCCACTTCGTCAAGAACGGGAGAAAGCATTTTGCACGGTCCGCAATGCTCGGACCAAAAATCGATAACCACAGGCACTGATGCGCCTTCGGCTTCGCTGGTGTAGTTGTCGTTGGTGAGATTGACAATAGATTCGTGGGCCATAAGAAAGTTTGGTAAGTTTAAAGAAACGTTTCACTACAACATTCCCAACAAGCGGGTTCGTTCTCAGCAAGAGAAAGATCCGCCAATTAGGCTACGGAGCAAGCGGGAATTCCCCGCTTCCTACAGTGTGAGATTTGATGGCCCACCCCTCGATGTTTGAACTCGGGAGAATGAGGATCAAATAAGATATCGACCGATAAAATCAGCCACCTACACCCATCTTCGTCATCAATTCGATGCCGAGGACGACGAGTGCCAGGATTAGTACGATAATAGCAAAAGGCATGAGTCCAGATTCTTCGTATTCTTCGTCCCATTCTTCCTCTACTTCCTCAGCAGTGGACTGAATGTTGGGCTTGGGCTTTTGAGAAATTTGTGAGGTAGGTACGTTTTGACCAATCGGCTGGGTTTGACCCATTTTTACGGTGGCCTGCGGCAGCGGTTTAGCACCTCCCGGCTGCTGAAGCGGGACGGTGGCCTTGCCAACGGGTCCGGGACCACTGGATCCAGGGGCCTTGGCCAGAGGGATGGTCTTAGCACCGACCGGAGTCGCCGCACTAGCGGGTCCAGCTGTTGGAACAGGCTTTGTTGGGCCAAGTGGATCAGGCGCTCTGGCTAATGGAATTGTTTTCGGACCAGCAGGAGCTGCAGGAGC
>DCQY01000046.1:19048-81094 GCA_002323995.1 Akkermansiaceae bacterium UBA1506
CAGGAGCAGCGGGAGCTGCAGGAGGAGGCGTTGGTGCCGCGGCAGGAGGTGGTGTCGGAACTGCCGCAGCGGGGGCCGTTGGAGGGCTATCAACAGGGACCGGTGCTGTAGAATCCTTTGGGGCCACGGGACCAGAATCATCTTCCGGTGACCGGAGACTAATGCGCACGGTCTCTTTTTTCAAAGGCACGGTCGATGTGCTGACCGAAGGCTTTTGAGGTTCAGTGTCGCTCATAAACAAAAAATTTTAATTCCAAGCGATAATTAAAGCCAGCTAGCGACGGTTGTGTCAACAGGTTAATCAGCTGTCTCTCTCGTTTCGGTAGATTTTCTCATATCCTGAGACTGGATTTCAAAGAGATCAGGTCCAATCTATTAGGTCATGACCCTGCCTAATTCCCCCGCGTCCCTTCTTCAGGAGTTGATTCGCATTCCGAGCGTCAATCCAGACGGGGCCAAAGGCCAGGGAGCCACCGGCGAAAAGGCCTGCGCCGAATGGGTGGGAGGTTTTCTCGAAGCCTGTGGTGCCGAGGTTATTTTTGAGGAGATCCTCCCCGGCAGGCCAAATGTTACGGGGCATTTTTCGGGTCGCGGAAACAAACCCGGCCTGCTTTTTGCACCCCATACCGACACGGTCAGCATTCAAGGTATGACGATCGACCCGTTTGGAGGCGAAATAAGAGATGGTCGAATCTACGGTCGCGGCGCTTCAGACACTAAAGGTACAATGGCTGGGATGCTTTGGGCATTACTCCAACTGCGGGAAGAAATCCCTCACCTCGAAGCAGCCGTTTCATTCGTCGGTCTTATGGGCGAGGAAGCCGGGCAACCTGGTTCAAAGCACTTTGCTGATCATCATTCCTCTGAATTCGACTTTGCAGTCGTCGGCGAACCCACCGAATTGCAAACTGTCTATGCTCATAAAGGTTGCGTCTGGCTGGAACTAACTACTTCCGGTCGCTCCTGCCATGGTTCTACGCCGGAACGCGGAGAGAATGCGATCCGAAAAATGTTGAGTGTTTTAGAGCCTCTCCTCGCCTCGTTAGAGGCGGAACTCCCCAAGTTTCAGGACGATGTGCTTGGAAACCCAACCGTTAGTCTTGGCAGTATGACCGGAGGCGTTAGCCCCAATATTGTGCCCGCAAGTTGCCGCGCCGTTCTCGATTTCCGGGAAACTCCAGCTCTTCATCAGGCCGGTGGGGGACTCCAATTGGTCGAAACTTTTCTCGAAAAGGCAGGAGCCAACGAAGCCGTCGAAATTCGAAAACTCGGCGATTCAGTTCCGCTCTTCACCCCACCCGCTACAGAAGGTATCCAGCGCCTGCAGTCCATTGGCTCAAAGCTCACTGTAGCCCCCTGGTTCTGTGATGCGGGACGACTTGCGGAAAAAGGAATCCCCGCCGTGGCTGTCGGACCGGGCAAGATCGCTCAGGCTCATACCGAAGACGAGTTTCTAGCGGTCGAAGACCTCGAAGCAGGCGCTGATTTCTACGCCAATTTCATTCGAACCTACGCCTAAAAAGATTCCCAGGGAATCGACCGGACCGCTCCGGAAATCGACTGGACACAAAAAAGGCCGCCCTAGGGACGGCCTTTTCCAAAAATCACCTGGCCCGAGTCTACCAACTCCGACCACGAGTGTATCCGGTCGTGGTTAGATTGCCGATCTGCGGGGGAAATTCCTCATAACCGTGCCAAGGCAGATAGTTGATGCTATCCATCGCGGGACGGTAGCTATCTTTGTAAAGGGGCCGCTGGAAGTTAATCACCTCATAAATGCCAAACTTCAGACGAGCGCCCGAACGCTGGAGACCATGAAAAAAAGCGCCATTCCAAATTTCGTGGGATTGCGAGGTGTGGAGTTCACTGTAGCGAATCATCGTCACAGGAATTTCCGTCCAGCTGTATAGAATATTCGACAAACCACGATTCAGCTTGCGATTCTTAGTATACTTCGCCTTCGGGGGCTCGTGGATGTCAGCGATCACAAGTGATCCGACCGACAAAACCATCAATGCAGCGATAAATTTATTCATACTCGGGGTGAGGTTAGTCAGGGGGAAAGACAAAGGCAACCAAAAAAAAAATTTTTCCCCTTGGCTCACGGCTTCTTCATCCTATGTTGAGCCGCAATGCATCCCGATCTCGAAAAGCTAGTTTCCAGAGGAAAAATTGAACCCGCCACGGCGGATCAGCTCGAACTTCTGCCGCCCGGTACTTTCTGCCAACATAAAAGTTGGGGAGCCGGCAAAATTGCCGAATGGGATCGGCTCAATGTAAAAGTCGTCGTCGACTTTGAAGATAAGCCCGGCCACGAAATGGGCATGAAATTCGCCGGCCTTTCTCTCACCCCTATCGAAGAAGGCTCCTTTCTCGGAAAACGTCTCTCATCGCTCGGGGAGCTGGAGGACCTCGCCACCGACGATTCCGTTGCTTTGGTCAAGCTCGCCCTCAGCAGCAACGGCGACAAACTTTACCTCGACCAACTCGAAGAGCTCGTGAAAGGCAAAGTCGTTCCCGACGGTAAATATAAGAGTTGGTGGGAGAGCACAAAAAAGAAACTCCGAGACGATGTCCAGTTTGTGGTTCCCGCCAAGCGGACGGACCCGCTCGAACTTCGAGAAGAGAATTTCGACCCTTCCGAGGGCCTCATCGAAGACTTCAAAAACGCCCGCGACCTTCGTGCCAAAGTGAAAGCCGTAGAAGCGATCATCAAAGACATCGGAGCTTTTAAGGATAACCAAGAAAAACTCGAAGAGCTGGTCGGAGAAATTAGCGAGATTGCCCGTAAAGGGGTTAAGATCCAGTTTGTTCCCTCGGTCGAGCTCATCCTGATTCGCGAGGAACTTCAGAGTAAGCTCAAAAAATATGAAGCTTCCGAGGGCCAAATTACTGTCGCAGCAATTCTTGCTGAAAACGAAGAGGGTCTTGCCGGTCTTTTCGAGGAGCTTTCCCTGACTCGGTTGCGTCAAATCCTCAAAAGCTTCTCTGAAGCGTTTGGCGAAGAAAATTGGGGCGATAAAATGCTTAGCCTCGTTCCGGACTGCAATTTACGGTCCATCACTGAAATCGCCAACGTGCTAAACAGCTCCGAAAAGAAGTCTCTTCTCATCGGCTACATGCAAAACAGCCTCCAACAGCGCGCGCTCTCATCTGACGGGCTCGCCTGGATCTGCCGCGAACGTAAAGGACTCGCCGAGTCCCTCTTCAGTCCAAATCTCAGCCTTTCCGTGATGAGCTCTCTCGAGGCGGACCAACTTAACGAGGAAGGTGCCGTTCGCGCAGCGAACCGTCTCCGTGATCTCGTAGCCGATGATCGCGAATTGATCCCGGACCTGATTGAAGGTGCTAACATCAATATCATCCGTAACTTTTCTAGCCGGCTCATTAACTCTGCATCATTTGACGAACTGACTCGTAAGTCACTCGTTGCTCGTATCATTAAACTTCATCCTGAAGTTCAAGACCTGCTTAGTGGTGGGGACAAAAAGGAAGACGAAGTTGTCATCGTTTCGGAAGAAAGCCTCGCCAAGCGCAAGGAGGCCTACGACAAGCTGGTGAAAGAAGAAATCCCTCAGAACCGTGAAGATATCAAAATTGCGCGATCCTACGGCGACCTTCGCGAGAACTTTGAATACAAGTCAGCCAAAGAATACCAGCGCGTTCTCATGAAGCGCCAGGGAGACTGGGAGCGAGATCTTAAGCTCGCTCAGCCAACTGATTTTTCCAACGCAGACACCTCTAAAGCTTCCATTGGCACTGTGGTGCAGCTCAATCCTGCCGAAGGAGGCGAGTCGCTTTGCTACACGATTCTCGGGGCCTGGGACTCCGATCCGGACAAAGGCATTATTGCTTACCTGTCTGAGCGTGGTGCTGAAATTCTCGAAAAAGCAGTGGGTGACTCAGTTGAATTCAAAACTGCCGAAGGGAAGGCTGAAGCCTACAAGATCGCTTCAATAACGGCCTACAACGCCTAGCCTAACTGAATCATAATCCTCTTTCTGAACAGGCAGGTCGGCGGTGTCGACCTGCCTTTTTTGTTCGTTGATTTGCAACCTCGGGTCCGAATCAACCAAAAGCCAGTATTGCCTCAGCCCCTGGACTACGAGAACTGAAATCTAGCTCAGGGCGGGATTTGATAATTCGCAGAGCCGGGAGTCTCAAAATACTTCCTACTATTATCAGGCCAACGACAACCGCTCAATATTGGAGCGGAGGATGTTTTGGAGGAAGTTTACGCGGATTGTAACGCTCGCCGGGGTAGAACAGGAACCCGGGACGCTCGCTGATCAATTCGTATCGAGTGATTCTGAACTCCGGGATTAGGAAGTTGGAGTTGGGGTCGTAGACGGTTGCTCCGGTAAAGCTACCCCAGATGCGATACTCAAAATTATGGTCGAAACCATGAGTACGCCCTTCCCCTTCTTCGGAAATACGGTCGGGTTGCCGAGCAAGACTCTCATTCATGATTATGAGGCTGGACTCTACCCATGGCTGACCCGGCTTCCGGATGTAACCCCAAAACCTCGTGCCATCGACCCACCAGCGGCGACCGATATAGTGGTTACCCGGTTGCTCACGGATGATTTGGGCGTTGCGCTGCTGAACCGCGGCCCCGGAATAGGCCGCCGCAGGCAGTTTACCCGAAGTGCCTCCAAGACTTCCGGTTGAGGTCGTCTCACAGGAAGCTAAAAAGAAGCTTCCCACGAGAGCGGTAAATATCAGAACGATATCTTTAGCCGTCTCTTTAGCACAGTTTTTGTCTCGATTCATAAAGGGTTGTACGAACAAAGCCAGAGGGCGCACGAACAAAGATACGGTGATCCTGCCATGTGTAAAACACCGAATTTTTATGAAAAAACGCTACCTAGCGGCTGTTCTTTCGCTGCTTTTTGAACAAGGGCAGGAGTTCAGATTCGATCCAAGAAAACGCTGCATCCATGCCCTCTTCGCGATACAACACACCAATGCGAGCCTCCACCGAGGTTGGATTCCCAAAGCAGGCTAGAAATTGGTTTGAGGTCATGCTTCTTAAAATTTCGCCCGAGACGGTTCCATAGTTTTCTAAAATCCAAGTCCGAGCGTAGAGATCAAGGATCGTATCACCAATCCAAGCGAGTTCTTGTTCTCTTCGTTTAGGATCCAGCTTGCTATTCGCTTTCTTCATCCTCGTCGCGCTTCACAAAGGCCTCAAGAGCCTCGCGGGTAATTGAATATTTGGCTCCACATCGAGGGCAACCAGCAGGAATAATTTCGCTTTTACCAAAAATTGAATCAATTGATCCCTCGCTCATATTAGCGATTACTGGAAAGATTTTTTCTGGGCTGCAACCGCAATGGAACCGGTAATTCCGCTTTTCGATGAGGCTCAACGTCTCATTCATATCAAGTTCACGGATCGCTTCATCATCGAGACTCTCAAGCCATTTGAGATCACAATCCGGCTGAGCAGTGATAAGCATGAAATCTTCATCACCAAAATTGAAAAATCTTCCACGACGCTGCTCACTTTGTTTGTAGTAGTCCTCACAAATCAAGAAGGGATTTAAGTCGTTTACCTCGACCATACTTTGCCGTGAGGGCTGCCCGCCCGCACTCACATGGGAGAAGAACATATTATTATCCCGCTCGGCGATATCCTCGGTATAGATGCGCCCGGTGACATTTCCCTGACGATTGCTGCCAGTCACAAAAAGATTCAGAGCTGGATCCTGCCAGCTAAGCGTCCATGCGACCGCTTCGTTCCAAGGTCGAGTCGCTAGATAAAGGGTCAAAGCAGCCATCGCGTCTTTTAGTAACAGGTCCTGGTCTGACTCATAGCGAATCTGATGCTGCATTAGGTGCAGATAATAGTCGGTGTATATGGGGGTAAACTGACTTCGAACAAGCAGCGCATTCCGTTCCCGCACGAAATAGCAGCGTATCTCGATAGATTCGGTTTCAGATTCCTTAGCTGGATCGTTTAACATAAGTCTTTGTCTTAGGGGATCGACACCCTAACCCTTTTCGCGCAATTCTCGACCTTCAATGCCTACCGAATTCACAACGATCATCACTTGAATCTTTTTGGCTGAAAGTGCTATACGATATCCTTATTTCCCCTCTGAATTTTCTCATATGGAACGCGATCAACTGATCAACTTACTCAGGAAGAACGAGGTCTTCGGTGCCGCCCCTTACAAGGCCATCGAAGATCTCGTCGATACTGGTGAGGTTCGGAAGATCGAAACAGGTACGACCCTATTAAACCAAGGCGCCACCGGCGAATCAATCTGGATGCTGCTTACAGGAACTCTCGAAGTGTTTGTGGACGAGCGAGCGGTTAGGAGGATCGACAACTCCGGCGAAGTCTTTGGGGAAATCAGCGCTGTTTCTCTAACCCCAGCAACTGCCACGATCAAAACCGCTTCCGAATGTCACACTTTTTGCATCCCACATGTGGAGTTACACCGGGCTATGAAAACGTCACCCGACTTCGCCGCGGCCATGTTGAGATCAATGACTAAATATCTCGGTCGCTGAGTGTTCAAACTGGGAAGGGGTCAACTGGGGTTATCTAACTTCATTTCCTGAGAGAGTTGGAAGAGTCGCTGAACCTGTTTCAGAGGAAGGTTGATCACGTCAAGGCGCTTTTCAGTCCCTAAGAGAATGGAGTAGGTGCCGAGACCCTTGCCGTCATCACGCATCAGGGTATTGGTGACATCTTTCCAAAGATAGGCTTCCAATTCAAAACCCACCCGCCTCTCGTGCATGATAAAAACATGCTTTTCCGTGATGATCACGCATTGCTTCGTTTTACTCAAAAGTCCCGCCCTGGCCTGGACTGCAATATAATAAACGCTCTCTGTGTTCTCGACGACATTGCTCACCTCACGAAAAGCAAGAGCCACCTTTTCGGTATCCTGCCCATCATCAACAAAGTGGCTAATCTGCTCATCTACTTCAAAAACCTCACCGATAGGTTTCCACTCTCCTAATCCCTCATAAAAAACAAAATCAGAGATAGAGAGTTCCCCCTCATTCATCATAATGACGAGATCTTCGTCAGAGAAAGGTCCCTTCGGCTCTTTGGACCCGCGTTTCAGAACGAAGAAGTGAACGGTTCCGGTAAATTCGGTCTCAACAGCACTCATAATCTCGTTAAACGCTGTATTTACATTGTCAATATAAGCTCAAGAAGGCAAGCGCAAAATAACCGCATTAGGAAACACTGCCATCCAAGTGAACTCGGCCGTCGTTGACAAGAAGCAACGTGGCAAGATAGACATTGCCTATCACTCATGATACGGTCCGCCCGGGCAAATACTGTATGAACTTTCGAACTTCGACCCTAATCCGACCTTGCCTAGGCTGCTTTGCCTTATTCCTTTTCCTCGTTAGCCCAGTGCGAAGCTACGAAGCACCAAATTTCGATTACTTAGTCTTTGACCGGGATGGTATTTTCCTTGAGCCCAGCGATGAGGAAGGACTTCTAGCAGCCCTCGCGGCCATAGCATGCAATTTCCCCACGCAATCAAAAGTCGATGATGACTTGCGCGAAAAAGCTATCGCAATTGCTCTGAAACTCGATCCCCTCCACTTCAACTCGCGGCAGGCACACGAAGCACTGACCCATGGGAAAATTCCAGAAAAGACGGGTTATTTCGATAGCCTCAGTTTGGTTTCAGAAACGCTATGGTCCACCGCTCTCCTACTCACCGATGACCCCGTAGAACCTGAAGAGAAAAAACTGGCCGGCTATCTTATGGAACTCTCACTCGTTCTTCATCCCGATCCAGCGGAAGAGCGACTCACCGCATATGCAGTGGCTACCAATGACCTCCCGCTTGTCTGGTCCAACTTCGTGAGCCTTGATCCGATCGAGAACCAAAGCACGACTCGCTCAACTAATTTGATGCTTGAAGCCACAGAATTACTCCGCCGCCCTTCTCTGGCAAAAAAGGGAATGGTAAAATCTGGTAACTCTTCAGCCACCGAAACCCATTCTGCGCCTAGCGAAACTGATAAAAATTCAGGGATGAAACCGCAGGACTACGGTGGAGCCGATCGGCCCGAACCGGCCATGCGACCCCTTCCAGATGATTTTGAACCGATCATCCGTTCAATTCAAACCTTTCGCAACATTGCGTCATTCAACGGCAATTCCATGAGCGATCCCATGAGCGGCATACTCACGCTGACGATTCGCGAGGCTGAATCCTCAGAAGAGAAGGACCTCCTCACCTCGTCGCGAGAAGAATTCGCAGGAAATCTACCCCTGCCCATTATCAACAGCCCTAATGGCCCGGACTTCGACGGCATGAGAACAATTGGCTATGAGCTTCTCCCGGTGGATCTAGAATGGATTGAGGACACTGTGGTTGAGTTCTCATTCAAAAGTAGTCAAGCACCTCCGCGACCTTGGAAAGTGAATACCAATGCCGCACAGATCCCCGCCATCGCACTCTTAGAATCAGCCTTGACGGAAAAAGGAATCAATGAGGACATCGTCCTTGGAGGCGGCAGGAGGACCATGCCGGGAAAGATCGAAGAGAATATAGAGGCTGCGGCCCTAATTGGCAGACCCTACTTCATGGTCCCAGGGAGCGTCCGAAAAGATTTAATGGCTTATCTCAATCGCACCGGAAATCTTGATATACTCTTCGAGCCAGAGCTCATTGCGTTCACGGTAGCATCTCAAGCAATCGATAAGATGACCTCACCAACCCGAACGGCATGGCTAAAAGCGAGCGAATCATTCGCGGAAATCATGCAGGATTCTGAACGCATGCCTCTCAAAGACCTCGCCAAAGATACCAAGATACAGGAACGGCTCGAGGCCATCCTCAAAACCGCTCCTGATCATCTCTCCGCGAGGGCCATGCTCGAATACGGCAAGGAGGCACGCGCCAACCAAGGCGTCATGCCCTCGGAAGAGGCTAAAGAGTAGATTGGGAGGGAGCTGAAGGATATGCTCGAGCGTTAACGCTCCATAACGATTTCGCCGGATGCACGAATGTCGGCGGGCGGAATGGAGGGCTACTCCGTCTTGGGTTCCTTCTGGGTTTCCTGACTCGCCTTCACTCCCCCTACGTGGAACATCGCTTGTTGATTCCTCTCCGCCCTTAACTCCATCTCGTAGAGTTGCGGTCTGAGTTGCAGAGTCGAGGGAGCGTTCTCGCCATGATTTCTGATCGCTATTTCCAGCATCTCCTGAAGCATCTTTCTTGGCGTTTCCATAAGTTTGAGGGGTGAGACCATCGTCACGGCGAATGCAGTGCATTAGCTTTCCGCTCGCAGGATTCCAGCGGGAGCGAACGAAATGTCCGAATACAAAGGGCGTGCCTCCGATCTGGTAAGCAACGACGCGGGTTTCTATTGGAATGAATCTTGATTGATCGGTAGTAACCCTACCTTCTGTAATTTTATTGCGGTCCCACTTTCGTGAGCACCAACTTGCTTGAGTCCTTTGATTCCCTAGTTTTCTGAGCCATGTATCTCCGGCGCATACAAGCTGGCCACTGATCAAAGTTTGAAGGCACAGCAGTAATCGCAGCACGATTCGGCACATCTGGATGAGTTTGATGCTTCATCCCCTCTTAGCTGTTAATTGAGCTCAGTATTTCGTCCCGACGTTGGCGCGCTTCTTCCACGTCTCTCGTCCGCAGGGAAACACGGACTCGTTCGGCCGTGTAGTCATCGCGATGAACCGTGAAATGCGCCCACCACGTCCCTCGGTTATTCCAGAGGTGATGATTAGGATTTTCGGACTCCGGCTTTACGGCCAACCTAAAGCAGCCGTTCGAAGAAGGACAGCGCCCCGATATGTTCTGTAGATCTAGATAAGTCATGATGCAGTTTCTGTGATGTTCAGTTACCGCATCAGGATCAAGAAGGTGATACCTCCCGAGAGAAATTCTGTTCGAATGTAAACATTCGCACATCGGTCACCGTAACAGAATTCTGTCACAGCATCCAAGGCACCTTGGCTTCTCCAAACCAGGTTGCCGGACCCCGCTTTCGCAAGGCCACTCCTGATGCTTGGATTAAGTTAACAGAACAATCGAAGGAAGCAAGATCCTGTTTTGTCATACAAATGATCTTCAAATGAAGCCCGCAGAGTCATTTGACCACCAAAATGATCGAAAAATCAGTTGCGATCCTTGTCTAATGGTTTAATACAAATCAATGAATCTTGATTTGTTGATACGTAAAGTTTTAGCCGTCATCATTTCCCTCTGTCTCGCCTCTATTGCCGTCGCCCAAGATGAGACATTGAGAAGCTTGACTGACGATACCGAAACCCTCGACATCACAACTGTGAGCGGCGCGCGCTCCGTGCTCATCCGGGAAGAAATCATCCAGGATCAAGCCACCCCTTCGATAGTGACTAAGACAACCGCAGCGAGCGAGGACCGAGATTACCTGCTGCCATCAGTCGATACTATTTCGGGGGCTGAGATCCGAACCCTGCAGCGGCATGGCCTTGAAGATGTTCTACGCCAAAGTGCCGGCGTCTCCGTCGTACAGTCCGGACAAGCCGGGGCGCAGACTTCTCTCTTCATTCGCGGCATGGAAAGCAACCACACCACCGTGTTGCTTAATGGACGCCGACTTCCCCCCGGACTCGCCGGACTTTATCAACTGGAATATCTAGACGTCTCGACTCTGGAATCTGTCCAGTTTCTCAGGGGAGGAGCCAGCTCGCTATATGGAGCTGATGCAATGGGCGGCGCCATTGACTTGCGCTCAACAGACGCCCGTTTCGTGGGCGCTGATACCCTTTCGTCTTACGCGGAGATGGGCTCTTTCTCAACATTTCGCACCGGACACAAAATCAATATTGCAGCTGGCAAATTGGGGGTAGTGCTGGAGGGCAGCTCCATTGCTACAGATAATGATCGCGCCTCGTCTGCATTCGATAACGGTATGTTCCGAGGAAACATCGCCGTGGAAATCGGCGACGAAATCTACTTTGATATTCTCGGTTACGTTCAAAACTCTAACCTTCAGGTAGCCGGTAGTTCACTAAGTCCTGACTTCCCCTCTCAACAAACCAACTCAAACCAGTCAAATCTTCTTTCGCCGCGGATAAGCGTCATTCGTGACGAATGGGAATTCACTGGTTTTTACAGCTACACTTCGAACGATCTTGAAGCCCTGATGGCGCCCTTCTTTGGCGACAATACTCTCAATCAAGTTGGACGCGAAGCCGAAGGACTATTCAATTACCGAGGAATTGACGACGCCCTATTGACCTTGGGCGCGGGCAATTACAGTTATGAGTTTGATCGTAGCGCTATCATACCCGGCCCCTTCAATCCAGACGCTGCGTTTAAATATAGTTATGCCAGCATTTTTGCACAGGCCGACGTGGAAATCCTCGACGGAACACATTTACTCGTCTCGGGTCGCTACGACGATCACGACACCTTTGAAAGTAAAGGCACCTACAGCGCACAAATTAAACAGCAAATTGCTGAGACTGGCACCGCACTCTTTGGCAAAGTGTCTACCGGTTACAAGGCGCCGTCTGGACAGGATTTCATCTTCCTTGATCCCTCTGTCGATCCTGCCGGTCTTTCCCCGGAGGAAAGCATGACTTGGGAGTTGGGGCTCAGTCACTCCCTCTTCGAAGACAAGCTAGGTCTCTCCATCACCTACTTTCAGTCAGATATCAACAATTTGGTCGACAGCACTTTCGACTCACTGACCTTCACCTCGTTTCCGGCCGTGGTGGATACTGAAACCTCTGGATTTGAAGTCGAGTTTCGCGCCAACCCGCTTGCCTGCCTTGAGGCATACGTTAACTACACCTATCTCGACTCTGCCGTAATCGACGGATCCTATTTCGGCACTTACAACCCGGGAGACCGATTAGTGCGACGCCCACGCCATACCTTAAATGCCGGAGTTATGGTCAACGGTGACAAGTGGAAGGCTGGAGCGGAAATTACCGGCGCCTATGACCGAATTGATGGGCGGGATTTTACCACCAATGACTTTTTATATGTCGACGATTACACGCTAGCGCGCTTCTTTGGAAGCTGCTTTATCAGTGACAAGGTGGAAGTATATGGGCGCATTGAGAATGCTTTCGATAGAATGTATGAACAGACAGCTGGATTTGCCGGCTCCGGATTTGGAGCATTTGCCGGGGTTCGTATCCTGTTCGCGCAGTGAACCATTCTACCTCCCTACATCAATTTGCGCCACGTCTTCCCCCTAAAGTTTCCAAATTAATGGAATGAACCCATTCCCTAAATGGCCTCCGACCTCACCAACGAACTAAATACCGAGCTCAGTAAGCGTATCCTCGTTCTCGACGGTGCTATGGGAACAACGATTCGTGGCTACGGCCTAACGGAGTCTGATGCCCGTAGCGAACGGTTTGCCAAAAACGAAAAAGATCTTTTAAACAACGGAGACATCCTTTCCGTGACCCAGTCGGGGGTGATCGGAGACATCCACAAGCGTTTCCTCGAAGCAGGATCGGACATCATCGAGACCAACACATTTTCGGGAACCACTCTCGCCCAGTCAGAGTTCTTCGTGGAAGACCCACGGGAGAAAGGCAACGGGCGCAAGGATCCTGAATTCTTCGACCGCGAAGTCTGCAACAACCAGTTTCTCAAAGACCTCGCCTGGGAGATCAACTACGAATCCGCTAAGTTGGCTCGAGAGTGGTGCGATAACATTGGGTCTGACACTGGACGCAAGCGCTATGTCGCCGGAGCCATTGGTCCGATGACCGTCTCTCTAACCAACTCGCCAGACGCAGAGGATCCAGGTTTTCGTGTGGTTACCTTTGATCAAGTCCTTGAAGCCTACAAACACCAGATACGCGCCCTCGCTGCTGGTGGTACGGATATAATGATGGTGGAAACCATCTTTGACTCACTGAACGCTAAAGCCGCGCTTGTCGCCCTCCGCGAAGTCTACGACGAGGACGATATTGAGCTACCTATTATCGTTTCCGCCGCAGTCGGACGAGGTGGAGAAACGATGATATCGGCACAAAAAGTCGAAGCGATGTGGAATGCCGTAGCTCACGTGAATCCTCTTGCGGTCGGCTTAAACTGCTCCCTCGGCCCTGACCTGATCGAACCCCATCTGGCCGAGCTTTCCAAAGTTGCCGAAACACACGTCTCAGTTTATCCCAATGCCGGCCTTCCCAACCCTCTTGCCCCGACAGGCTTCGACCTCGAGCCGAAGGATATGGAAGAGTATCTTGAAAGTTTCGCCAAGAATGGACTTGTTAACCTAATCGGCGGATGCTGCGGTAACACGCCCGAGCACGTCGCAGCGATCGCGAGAGTCGCAAAACGTTGCCCTCCTCGCCAAATACCAAAAGTGCCGGACGCCATGCGCTTGAGCGGCTCTGAGGTTTACAACCATGGCAAAGAGAAGAACTTCCTGATGGTGGGAGAACGAACGAATGTCGCCGGCTCACCTCGCTTCCTCAAGATGATCAAGTCCGGCCAACTTGAAGACGCGGTCGCCATTGCCCGCCAACAGGTCGAAAACGGAGCACCCGTCATTGATATCTGTATGGACGAAGGCATGATCGAAGGCGTTCCTACGATGACGCGATTCCTCAACCTGATCGCTTCCGAACCGGATGTGGCTGCTGTGCCAATCATGGTCGACTCCTCCAAGTGGGAGATCATCGAAGCCGGCCTTCAGTGCCTCCAAGGCAAAGGTATTGTGAACTCAATCTCACTCAAAGAGGGCGAAGAGTGTTTCAAGGATTACGCGCGTAAGATCATGAAATACGGAGCCGCCGTCGTAGTTATGGCCTTTGACGAAGAAGGTCAGGCCGACAACTACGAAAAGAAGATCCAGATATGCGAACGTGCCTATCGCATTCTTGTCAACGAGGTCGGCTTCAATCCCGAGGACATCATTTTCGACCCTAACATCCTAACAGTTGCCACAGGCATGGATGAACACAATAACTACGCGGTCGATTTCATTGAAGCGACCCGCTGGATCAAGAAAAACCTCCCCGGGGCGAAAGTAAGTGGAGGAGTGTCCAATATCTCCTTCTCCTTCCGCGGCAATAATGTTGTCCGCGAAGCGATGCACGCAGCCTTCCTCTACCGGGCCGGCAAGGCCGGAATGGACATGGGAATCGTGAATCCCGGTATGCTCGAGGTTTACGATGAAGTCGAACCTAAACTGCTCAAATTGGTTGAGGACGTTATCCTCAATAAACATGCAGGAGCGACTGAAGCCCTTATTGACTATGCTGAGGAACTTAAGAGCAAAGGCGACCATAAGAGGGACAAGAGCAGTGGTCCTGACCTCAGTTGGCGCGAGGGCTCGATCAACGATCGAATCACTCATGCACTGGTTAAGGGAATTACCGACTTCATTGAAGAGGACACTGAGGAAGCTCGTCAGAAACTCGGGAAACCACTCAACGTCATCGAAGGCCCACTAATGGACGGTATGGGTGTCGTTGGGGAGCTATTCGGTGCTGGAAAGATGTTTCTACCTCAAGTGGTGAAGAGTGCGCGAGTGATGAAAAAGGCGGTCGCTTACCTAGAGCCCTTCATGCTAGCCGAAAAGAACGACGAAGAAGGTTCAAACGCTCCCACATTTGTTATCGCGACAGTCAAAGGCGACGTTCACGACATTGGCAAGAATATCGTCGGCGTGGTTTTGGGCTGCAATGGTTACAAAGTCATCGATCTCGGAGTCATGGTCGATTGTGAAAAGATTATGGAGGCGGCGGTCAAACACGGCGCAGATATCGTTGGGATGAGTGGGCTTATCACCCCGTCGCTCGACGAGATGATCCACAATGCTAAGGAATTCGAAAAAAAGGGCTACAAGCTTCCAATCCTAGTTGGCGGCGCTACCACATCTCGCGCGCACACCGCTATCAAAATCAGTGAGTATTACAGCGAACCGATCGTCCACGTGGGAGACGCGTCTCTCGTAGTTAGCGTCTGTAACTCTCTACTATCTGATAATCTTCGTAAAAATTTCGTGAAGGAACACCGTGAAGCCGAGCAAAGAGAACGTGAATTATACGCGGGCAAAGGTTCGACGGCCGTCTATGTTCCCTTCGAAGAAGCGAAGCAGCAGAATTATGTGATCGACTGGAGCAAGGCTGATATTGCTATTCCCGAAGGCATTGGCCGACATTTGGAAGAGCGTGTACCACTTCAAGAGATCGTTGATGTTTTTGACTGGTCTCCCTTTTTCCATGCCTGGGAACTTCGAGGTGTATTTCCAAAGATCTTTGATCACAAAGTGCACGGCGAAGAAGCTCGCAAACTGTATGCAGATGCTCAGCGAATCCTTGAAGATCTCGTCGAAAATGAGCGCCTTCACTGCCGGGCAACGTGGGGAATATTCCCGGCTCATTCAACCGGCGAAGATATCGAGCTTTTCTCGGACGAGGCCAAAAGTGACTACCTCGCCACGTTTCACTTCATGCGCCAGCAGAAGGAAAAGATTAAAAAGAATACTCCATTTCAAAGCCTAGCAGATTTCGTCGCTCCCAAGGGGAGCGGTTTAAACGATCACCTAGGAGCCTTCTCCGTCACTGCAGGTAACGAAGTAGAGGAATACGCCGCCTCATTCAAAAATAACGGTGACGACTACACCGGCATCATGATTCAGGCTCTGGCAGATCGCTTTGCCGAAGGTCTTGCCGAACTAATGCACCGCCGCGTTCGCGAATTCATGGGTTTTGGCAAGCAGGAGAACTTGGCCGTTGAAGATCTCATTAAGGAGCGCTACCGCGGCATTCGCCCCGCGGCAGGCTATCCTGCTTGCCCCGATCACACTGAGAAGGCCATCCTCTGGGACCTGCTCAATGTTGAAAAAACCGTGGGCATGCAACTGACAACCAGTTACGCCATGTACCCTCCGTCATCAGTAAGCGGTCTCTACTTCTTTAACGAAGAGGCTCGCTACTTTAACGTTGGAAAAATCGAGCGAGACCAATTAGAGGACTATGCTGCTCGAAAGAAAATGTCGATCGAAGAGGCCGAGAAATGGCTAGCGCCTAACTTGGCGGATTAATTCTGGTTAATATCGAAAAGTCCAGCCCACCTTGGCTGTTGCTTCAGTGCCCTGGACTTCAAAGTCACGCTCGAGTGTGTAAAGATAGCCCTGATTGAAAACAAGGAATATATCGCTGCCCGGCTTCACGATATAACGCAGCCGACTGTTAAGTCCCACGTTTCTCGACTCAGAGTCCCACTGGATCAGGTTATTCCACGAAAGTCTTGGGTTGGGCGTGATTCGAAATCCAAACTGACCCACCACCACGTCAAACTCTCCGCCGGGAAGGTCGACCAGATCCCAATCAACTTCCAAATCCAATCCCCAGTATGCCGAAGGGCGCCACTCAACTTCCGAACTCACTCCGTGACGATAACCGTTGTAGAATTCACCCACTCGACCCCTTAACTCGAGACTGAGAGGCCTGTGGTTACTCGTTTCGATCTCTGCGATGATTCGTCCAAAATCATAGCGACCCGTTGGGATGACCACGTCTTCGGCGATATTGAATGGTTCGTCGAGCACCTCGCGTGTCCACTCGGGAAAGATTGTGAATTCGTCTCCGGACTCAAAATCTACGGCCAGCTCAATTGGCACCCACTCCGCCGACTCGGTCTGGTTATCTAGGTCAGTGATAAGCGAGGCCGAAGTCTCCAGTGAATACTCCCTCAACCACTCAATCCCCTCGGGGTAAAACTCATACTGAACGCTTCCAACAGCTCGCCTTGTTCCTGGTCTTCGAACAAAGCCCTGAGCTGGTTCGAAGTCTTCATCAATCTGTCGAAGGCTTGCTTCGAAATTTAATGGCTCGTTGGGAGAGTCCAACCACGCTCCGAAGGCATGAGCCTGGACTCCTTCGTCATTTTGACTCATCAACTCATAAAGCTTCACATTAATCTGGTCGCGTCCGTCTCCGATGTAGCTACTCTTAAAATCAAAGTCGACACCACCCACGATATTTTCGCGATTCGTAGCTGGATCCCCATAACTAAAGAAAGTCCCCACTCGCGACTCCCTTCCGATGTCATGAGTCAACCTCATCACTCCGATCTGGTCCTTCTCAAGAACGGGAGTGTTGTTGAGGAAACTGCCGAAGACACCAACACCGACCTTTCCGATTCGACCAGTCACTTTACCTCCCGCGAGGATATCCACTTTTTGACGTGCCTCCGACAATCCAATGGTTCGGGAGTAGAATGGAATTAGGCTGGAACTTGCCGGACCAAACTCAAAATACTCCTGTCCTTCCAGGAAGAAGTCTCTTCTTTCTGGGAAAAAGAGCGGAAACCGAGTCAAATTTACAACGCGGTCATCGACTTCAGTCTCTGCAAAATCCGTATTCCACGTCAGGGTTGCTGTGAGGTTAGGGGTAATCTGCCAGAACAAGTCGACACCATAGTCGCTATCAAATCCATTATCACTGTTTCCACTCTGATAACGTCCCAATGCGTATGGCTGCAGATCAATCCCCAAACCTCGCTCAAGGTTGTTGAGTCCGCTAATCTTGCCTGCATCTTCCAGTTTATGAAAGCTGCGATTCCGATAAGCTCCAGACCAACGGTTTTGCTCTTGGTGTCGTGGCAACCAACGTCCGAAATTAGCTGCCCAAGTTGAAGAGTTGGGATTGAAGGAAACGCTTCGAAAAGGAATCGAAAATTCAGCCGACCAGCCCGTCTCTGTCCTCTTCCCGACCCCATCCCAGATTGCATCCCAGTTCATGTTAGGTCTCGTGAAGAGACTCGTAACCCGACCGTCCCCTTTTGCGCCATTCGCATTGACTCGGAAGTAATATCCGTCACGTTCCGTTTGATAGGGATCGAGGAGTATGAAGACATAATCATCAGCCGAGATCCTTTGATCGCGCTGCATGATTGAGGCATTTACCTGGCCGGGTTTGCTATCATCGCAACGAAATGAGACATAAAGATTCCGATCATCGAAGCAGATTCGAATTTCGGTGTCCTCTGATGGAGGCGCCTGCTCCCTAGGATACATTTGAGTCAGACTGGGAATAACGCTCGCCTTCTCCCAAACCTCGTCGGTAAGCTCACCGTCAATCTTGGGTGCTTCTTCTGGCTCAATTCGAATTGCACTGATGATCTCTTCAGTGTTCGCTGTCACACCCAAACCGATGAGCAACGAAGCGACCAACAAAAAACCCTTTCGCAAGGAAGTCGCAAACGCCTGTGGTAGAGGAACCATCAAATCTACTAACAAAGCTCAAATCACGTCTGGATCAAGCAACGCCAGCGCCATATTCAAGTGTCTGAGAAAGCGGGCTGATTCAATTCCTCAACGAAGTGTCAGCCTTGCTGCCACATCCTTGGCAAAGTAAGTCAAAATCATATCCGCTCCCGCCCGCTTGATGCCGAGCAAAGATTCCATCACAACCTTCTCCTCGTCGATCCAGCCATCCTTTGCCGCAGACTTAATCATTAGGTATTCGCCGCTGACCTGATAAGCGGCGAGAGGAACGTCGAAGGTATCGCGAATGAGTCGCACAACATCTAGATAAGGACCGGCTGGCTTGACCATAAGCATATCAGCTCCTTCGGCCACATCGAGGTCTGCTTCACGCAACGCCTCTCGACTGTTGGCCGGATCCATCTGGTAAGTCTTCTTGTCTCCCACTTTGGGGGCCGAATCCAATGCTCCACGAAACGGCCCATAGTAAGCCGAAGCATATTTAGCGGTGTAGCTGAGTATCGAAACATCTTTGTGGCCAGCACCATCCAACACCTCGCGAATCGCCCCAACACGCCCGTCCATCATATCGCTAGGAGAAACAATGTCCGCGCCAGCATTGGCATGGCAAAGGGCCTGCTGACAAAGTATTTCGACTGTTTCGTCGTTGAGGATTTTAAGTTCCCCATCGTCTCCCTCTATTACGATACCATCGTGACCGTCGGCATTGTAGGGATCCAACGCAACATCGGTGATTACTAACACATCCGGATACGCCTCCTTGACGGCTTGAATCGCTCGAGGAACGAGTCCATCAGGATTGAAACACTCCTCACCTTTCGAAGTCTTGAGATCGTCCTCGATCTTCGGAAAAAAGACCACCGCCCGAACGCCAAATTGATAGGCTTCACCTACTTCTTTTACCAAACCTTTTAGGCTCCAACGATAGCAACCCGGCATGGACTCGATGGGGTAATCCGATTCATCTTCGTGAATGAAAAGCGGATAAATTAAATCTTCCGGCGCCAGAAGCGTCTCACGCGACAAGCCGCGCACAGCCGCATTTTTGCGATTACGTCTCGGGCGGATGGGTAGGTTTAGTTTCTGGGACATATCTCAAATCATTCTTTAGTATCTTTACCCTCCCAGCCGGTGACAGCAAGCTATTCGCGCAACCGGTCGGCCTCATCACATTACTTGGCCTGCTTCGCATCCCAATAGGCATGAGCCTGTCCGGTGATCTTGGCAGGAATTTCGACATGAGAAGTTTCCTTTAAGGGTAACTCCATCCTGAGAGCATACATTACGGCGTAAAACCCGACAATTCGAGTGTTCTGCGAAACACATCTCGTAACACGAAAGCCCGAAACTTACTGATGTGAGCCGCCCCATAAACGGTCGGGCCGCAGCAATAGAATTCGCAGCAATAGAATTGAAAAACCTCTCCGTGCAGCGGTAAAAGCCCTCGCAGTTCACGACTCATGGTTTCAAAGAGTCTCATCATCGGCGATAGCATAGCAAATGGAAGGCCTCTCAACCGCTTTCTCCAAG
Organism: Akkermansiaceae bacterium UBA1506; assembly: GCA_002323995.1. GTDB lineage: Bacteria > Verrucomicrobiota > Verrucomicrobiia > Verrucomicrobiales > DEV007 > Arctic95D-9. Next base: position 38,786 of record DCQY01000046.1, read on the forward strand.
AACTCCAAAGGCCTCCTCAAAACGCCCCCGAAGATCTTCAGGGTCCTCGAGCCCTACCCAGATTCTTAGCAAATTCGCCGGAGCTCCTCGCTTGGCCGCCCATTCCAGCTCATCGTAGTGCGCAAGCAACGTGTAGGGACAGACCAAGCTGAAGTCAGTGCCCAGGCTGGGCCCCTTGGAGATAGCGAGAGCATCATAGAAAGCCCTTGCTGCCGGTTCTCCGCCCTTAATCACGAAAGAGATCAAGGCGCCATAGCCCCCGGAAGAGCGCCGAACCTGATCGTAATAGTCGCGACATTCACTCGACGGGTGCCAGAGGTTTTTTATCTCAGGGCGCGTTCGGAGCCAATCGACCAGTTCGGCAGCGTTTTCATTAGTAGCCTCAACTCGCTCCCGAAAATGTCGCGAATTCACCTCCAGAACCCGAGCATCATGAAGAAAAAGCGGACTGGCAGCTTCTTCGGATGGAAGGCGCTCCCGGAGGAGCTCGTAGAATTCTGTCCCAGGCTTGACGACGACAGCCCCGCCAGCGACGTCCCCTGCCCCGGAAAACATTTTGGTTAGGCTGGTGGTGACCACATCCGCATAGCGAAAGGCATCCGTGTTGATAGCAGTAGCGACCGTATCATCTACCACCAGTGGCACCCCTTTTTTGTTCAGAATCGAAGCCAGTCGCTCCAAGTTTGCTGTTCGCAAGAGAGGATTACTGGGTAACTCGGTAAAAACGGCTGTCGCTCTTTTACCCTCCTCAAACCAAGTTTTCACCTCTTCTACCCCACCAGATTCGGTAATAGAGAAGTCAGCGGCGCCAGCTTCAGCAAACTCCTGCTGCACCTTGAGAGAATCGAGATAAGGGAACTCGATCTGAATACTTGGATCTTCTGGTTTATCTATGAGAAGAAGGCGATGCACCGCCGCAATCGCCGCCATACCCGAAGAAAAAAGGAACACATCCTTCCCGGTCAACCCATGGTAAAGCTTAGCGATTCGCTGCCGTAAAACGCTAATCGCCTGTTTCCCCGCCTCGACCGCTTCATCATTGACCGGAGCGTCAGCCAGCGCCGCTTCCGCGAGCCGACTACTCACGATTTCACCGCTGTGCTGCCAGTATTTCCAACCCCAGGTAAAAGCCTCCTCTTTGAAGAGTACTGCTGTCAGGTTTTCCCAACCGTAAGACTCCAATCGCGAAGTCGCACCGCAACGGCGCTTGATGTAGTCAGCGCATCGCCATGCCGCAGCCAGAGATGGAAACACCATCGCAACCTCGTCTTTTTTGGCGAATTCTTCCTGAGCGGCAAGAAACAACTCCGCAACAAAGGGGTGAGGGACAAAGCGAGGGTAACCCGATTCAAAGGCATCAATGACCTCTGCCTTTCCCTCCTCATAACCTATCACATCCTCCCACCTGGGCAGGCATACCGAAACGGCATGATCATTTTCAGGAATTGCCTTTCCAAGGTCCTCGGCCCCGCAAAAAGGCTTGGTGAATGGATCTCTCACAACCATCGAATAAAATTACCTCGCTACGCTTGCAGTGCGTCGCGCACATCGTCGATGAGATCTTCTACCGTCTCAATGCCTACGGAAAAACGCACTAAGGAATCAGTAATACCAACCGCCTCGCGTGTTTCCTTTGGAATCGCAGCGTGGGTCATCGAAGCCGGGTGGCAGACGAGAGACTCAATGCCACCCAAGCTCTCAGCTCTAGGGAAAAGCGACAGTGCCCCTACCATTTTTATTGTATCCTCCAGTGAACGGCCAAAATCGACCGTAACAATTCCAGAGCCAGCTGCCATTTGACGTTTGGCGAGTTCATATTGCGGATGGGAAGGTAAGAAGGGATACCTCACTGTCACGGCATCGGTTTCGTGCTCCAGAAAAGTCGCAAAAGCGAGCGCATTACTGCTGTGACGCTCCATGCGAATGGCCTCGGTTTTGGCACCGCGCAAAGTCAGCCAACAATCCATCGGCGAAGGCTGAAGACCAAGCGCCTTTTGCGCGAATGTCATCTTCTCATGCCACTCATCGGAGTTAGTACAGACCGATCCCACGAGAGCATCAGAATGACCGTTGGAGTACTTGGTGAGGGAGATAAGAGAAAGGTCCGCCCCTAACTCAACCGGCCGCTGCAGGTAACTGCTCGCAAACGTATTATCGACAACGAGAGAAGCATCCGCCGCATGAGAGACGTCAGCAACAGCAGCGATGTCAATGATTTTGAGGTTGGGATTGGTTGGACTCTCGATCCAGACCAGAGCGGGCGCGTGATTTGCAACCCCCTCGAGCGAGGCCGGATCCGTGAAATCAACATAACGGACTTCAACTCCAAATTTAGCGAAGACTTGGGAAAAAAGCCGGAAAGTGCAGCCATAAATGTTCTCTTCCGCCAGAACCACGTCTCCGCTCTTCAGCGTCGAAACGATTGCCGTTATGGCCGAAACTCCACTTCCAAAAGATGTCGCATGCGCCGCGCCTTCAAGACTGGCGACAGTTCGGTCGAGTAACCGAAAATTCGGATTACCCGAGCGTGTGTAATCAAATCCATTCGGGTTGCCGTATTCAAAGGTTGAAGTCAACCAAATTGGGGGCGTCACCGCCCCAGTATCACCCACAAAATCCCTTCCCGAGTGAATCGCGCGGGTTTCAAATCCTTTTGAGTCCGATGGTCTCTTACTCATGTGCCTCCGAATCAACAGGCTTAAGTGCCTCAGTCAACCCTATTGGCTGTCATCGTTGCAAATTCGAGGGGTATCGTATTGATTTCTTTACCCTGAAAAGTTCATCTTTAGCACCGTGAATTTCAGTAACCTCCCAACTCCTCCCCATTTATTCCGCCAATTCGAGCGCGGGGATATCAGTCGCGAAGAGCTTCATGCCAGCCTCGCTCTCCACGCCCGTGGACTAGTTGAGGAAATGGAGGAGGCCCGCAAAAACCCAAAGACCTCCTATCTCGAACGCCTTCGAAATTTTTCGGCCGCCCGGAAGCTGACTCGAAAACACGGGCGCTCGCGAATTCGTGAAATCTTTCATGCTCTGGGAGAGATTGAAGGATTTCCTCCTGCTCAGATTCTCTGGAACGCCCGCCACACAGATGTCCCCCTTCACTGCTTTATTCGCAGCCGCATTGAACCTGTCTTTCGAGTGATGCGGCTTGAGGTTAATCCGATGGATGTCGAAATCGAGATCGAATACGGAGCTAACGACAAGAAAAAAACCTTTCGCGAACTAATCCGACTTCAGCGGACGGCGCGTTTAGAACTCGAAATGGTCGAACGAAGACCGCTTTAGCTTTTCAGCTCCAGTTCCGGCCCCTCCTCAACACGAGCGAAATCAAGGATCGCCTTTTCGTCAGTTGCGTCGACGACCTCCACGCCAAGTTGCCGCAAACCACCACAGATTTCATCGGCAGCCCGCTGAGATTCTTTATCCGCCGGCATTTTGACAACGAAAAGGAATTCTTTAGGCAGACACTTGACACGCTTGAGCCGTCGCACCTTGGCCAACCACTCGTCGCCATGGGTGTAAATTCGAGTTGGTGTCGGACGTGAAAGATTGAGCGGCTTTATCGCTTTCTGAGGAATGTCTTCACCTGTTGGAGTAAACACCAAAGGTATCCCCACATGATAAGCCTCCGTGCCGACCCATGGCGCTTCCTTGTAAAGCCTGTCAAGACGGTGCGAGTGTAGGAGGCGCTTCAAGTCACGCGTCAATTTTTTCTCCTCGTGATCAACGGGAGTCAGGTTCCAGTGTTCAACATAACGCCGGTATAGTTCTTCGAGGCACTGTTCAGCATCGTCAGTAAGGCGCGCACCTCTTGAGGCGTAATAAAACGGAGACGCATGAGGCATCGTTAGTTTCCTGAACAAATCGATGTCCCCCTCCTGAATAAAAAGGTCTCGTTGCTCTGGATGATTAGTCCCCGCCTGCCTAGCACCATCGGCCCAGAGATTGGTTTCAATTGCCAGAGCTGAAAGTTCGCTATCAAGACGCCGAATCCCGTTGCGAAAAATCGCAAGATCAAGTTCCGGGAAACAGGCTGTAATTCGCTTGGTCCGCTGCGGCGAAATCAGCTTGTAGGCCAGGTAACGACTCTTAGCCTCAACAGCGATGACCCCAACATTGATGAATTCACCCGTTTCCCAGTAGGGCCGAAATCCGATGGCAGCGTAGTTGACGACGAGTTTCATAGCGGGAGCAAAATCATCCGGGCAGAATGCCATCTACGGGGACTTCAGGTTTGATTAGTTGAGCTTCAATCTCCTGCTGAGTCATCGAACTCCGGGCGATCCCGGATTCGCATTCCAACCATTCCGCCGGAATTTCCTCCCAAATTTGACCAAGATTATAGATCGTGGATTCAAATTTTGTCCGCCATTTTTCGAAAACTGACCTTTCAATCAAAGGTCTTACGTCACGAAAAATGTGCTCTCGCTTAAACTCGGCTTCATCAAAGTTCGGGTCGAGACAACGATCATGATCCACGAGGTGGATTGACTGAAGCGTCGGATCCCACAAGACATTAGGATCCCCCCCGAGAATTGAGAGCTGCCGATCGGGGTTTCTTACCCACCAGTCAAAGAGGATGACACGCAGTTTTACTTCATCCTCGATCTGGCGGAGGTGCGAAACTCGCAGTTCATCAGCAAAAGGAATACGTTGAGAACCAAAGGCCGCACCCGGGCAGAATTCATCGGGACGCTCAACAATAGCGTAGCGGGTCAAATCCGAGGGAATCTCAACGATCTGAACGGGCGCTACGGGAAGGCCGCACTCTTCTGCCAATCGACTAATCACATACTCGACCACGAGTTGGTCACGGGAGATATTATCCCGCTTCAAAAAGTAAGAATGTCCGTCATCTCCTTCCCCAAAAAAAGGACGGCTTAGCCCGGTCTCGGAACGACCACAGATGCTGACGAGGGTCACTGACATACCAAAAACAAAGGCAAATCGCGAACCTCAGTTAACCGTAGCGGCCTCACGTGTCAAAAAAGTTCGCGCTCCCGACTCTCATGCCAACCATCCAATAACGCACGAATGCGACAACCCAATCTTGCAAGAAGGGCGATTCGCGCCACTTTGCGTCGTATATAATCGGGATGGCCCCTTTTGAAATCGACAATATCCGAGCCGATTTTCCTATCCTCTCAAAAGAGGTTGAGGGAAAGCCGCTAACCTATCTTGATAATGGCGCTACGGCACAGAAACCGTCCGCAGTCATTAACTCGATGTCGAAGTTCTATGCCGAAAGTAATGCCAACATCCACCGCGGCATCCACCACCTGAGCCGCGAAGCCACCGAAGCCTACGAAAAGTCGCGCAGCGAAATCAAAGCAGCGCTCCAATTACCGGACTCTCACGAGTTGATTTTCGTCCGCGGAGCCACGGAAGGTATTAATCTGGTCACACACGGCCTCGAAGACCGACTCCAGGAGGGTGACGAAGTCGTGCTCACAATCATGGAGCACCATGCCAATTTTGTTCCCTGGCAGATTCTTCAAGAGCGGAAAAACATCAAGGTTCACGTTGTTGGCTTAAATGAATCAGGCGAACTAGACCTCGAAGCATGGAAAGCCGCGTTTAATGAGAAGACCCGCGTCGCTGCTTTTACCCACGTTTCTAACGTCCTCGGCACGGTAAATCCAGTGTCGGAGATGACTACCTTCGCGCGCGAGCGGGAGGTGATTACCCTAGTAGACGGTGCTCAGGCACTTCCTCACGGCCCTGTTGATCTGCGCGAAGTCGGAGGGGACTTCTATGTTTTCTCCGGGCACAAAGTTTTCGGACCTGACGGTATCGGCGTACTCACGGGACCACGTGACCTTCTCAACTCTTTTCGTCCGTATCAAAGCGGTGGGGACATGATTGAGCGTGTTCAAGTTTCCGGCACCACGTTCCGGGACGTCCCCGAGCGTTTCGAAGCGGGCACCCCAAATATATCAGCCACGCTCGGTCTTGCCGAAGCCTTCCGCTACATGGCCTCGATTGACTGGAAAGCAGCGAATGCCCATGAAAACTCGCTTGCTGAGCAAACGACAGAGCAACTAAAAGGCTTGGGCGGGATTCGAATTTTTGGAGAATCGACCGGTAAAACGGCGATTGTTTCATTCCTTTTTGATATCGCTCACCCTCAAGACATTGGCACGATCCTCGATACTGAAGGGGTTGCTATTCGCATCGGCCACCACTGCGCCCAACCACTCATGGATTACTACGAAGTTCCGGCGACCGTCAGGGCTTCATTCGCCTTTTACAACAACGAGGCTGACGTCGAAGCCTTTATGCGGGGCATGCACAAAGTAAAACGCTTCTTCGGATAGATTAAGCATCGACTCAAAGCACGCGAATCGCTTGCTTTCCACTCGGGTTCTGGCTAGTTAACGTCGGATTTCACACCTTTATGAGCGACAAGCCCCAGCAAGTTTACATCGATGGCGAGTTCTTTCATGAAAGCGACGCCAAGATTTCCGTTTTTGATCACGGCCTCCTTTACGGTGACGGTGTCTTCGAGGGCATTCGCTTTTACAACGACCGTGTCACCTGTCTTGAGGAGCACGTCGATCGCCTCTTCGATTCAGCGAAGGCCATCCACTTAGAGATCCCGGCAAGCCAGGAAGAAGTTCGCAACATGGTGGTGGAGACCATCAAGCGCAATCAATTGCACGACGGCTATGTCCGGCTCGTCGTCACGCGTGGAACCGGCGGACTCGGACTCAGCCCCTATCGCTGCGAGAAAGCGTCGATCATCATCATTGCCTCTACTATTTCTCTCTATCCTCAAGAGAAGTATGATCAAGGGCTGATACTAGCTACCTGCGCTACTCGTCGCCCCACTCATGACTCGCTTTCTCCCTCCGTGAAATCACTGAATTATCTTAGTAACGTAATGGCGAAAGTTGAGGCACTCGCATCAGGTGCTGAAGAGGGGGTAATGCTCAATACAGAGGGCTACGTGGCCGAGTGCACCGGCGATAACATCTTCGTCGTCAAAGGCGGCATTATCCTCACCCCCACGGTGGCATCCGGATCCCTCAATGGAATCACACGTCGCGTCGTGATTGACCTAGCGATCAAGGCGGGTTTTGAGCTCAAGGAAATCCAAATGAGCCGCTATGATATGTACACCGCCGACGAATTATTTCTTACGGGAACTGCGGCGGAGGTCGTTCCAGTAGCGCAATACGACAAGCGCATTATTGGAGAAGGTAAACCGGGGCCTGTGACGAGACAACTGATCGAAGATTACAGAAATCTCGTAGAAACCACAGGCACGCCGATTTACTAATTGCCTTTGCTGTCGTATTATCTTTGGAGGATGAACGTCAATTCTCGAAACAGCCATGTCTACTTCCCCGACCTACATGAAATGCGACCTATGCGATACCGAGAACGCCACTGTCTTCTTTTCGCAGGTGGCGGATGGAAAACTCCAGAAGGTGAATCTCTGCAAAAAATGCGCCGATGAAAAAGGAGTCACCGACCCGACTGGTTTTGCTTTGGCTGACATGCTTGAGGGGATGGGAGAGCAATCCAAAACTGAAATTTCTACCGTGGACTCCGAAGAACTGACCTGTCCCTGCTGCGGATTTACGCAGAGCGATTTTAAAAAGACCGGCCGATTTGGCTGTTCCGACTGCTACGAGGTATTTGACGAAGGGCTTGATGGTCTCCTCGAAGCGATGCATAAACACAATCAGCATGTCGGAAAGACTCCGTCTGCCTTTCCCGAATTACCGGATATTCTGGAACTCCCAGAATCAAAAACCTCTTCTGCTAATACCGAAGAAATCGAAGCTAGTCCGGTCGATAAATTGAGCGCACTGAAACAAGCTTTGTCTCATTCGGTAGAAGATGAGGACTACGAAGAGGCGGCCCGTCTTCGCGACGCTATTTCCCAATTGGAATCCCAGATTGGGGATTCCTGAACTATTTTTTCAATCTAGTACCCAAGGTGCTTGAAATGTGACAAGCGACGATGGCGATGCGATTTTCCACCCTTTTGAAGAATCCGGCAGAATGGATGCGAACGCCGGGTCCGGAGAGTGATATTGTCATCACTAGCCGCGTCCGACTGGCTCGCAACCTTACCAATCATCCCTTCCCGGGCTGGGCGAGGAAAGAGGATCGGATCACCGTAATGGAAGAGGTCCGCCCCCCCCTCGAATCCCTCACTGAGATGAAGGATTCGTTCTCGGAGGAGATGACCAAGCTTTCCGCCATCGAAAAGCAAGTCCTCGTCGAAAGGCACCTCATCAGTCGTGAGCACGCCGCCAAGGGCATTGGCTGCGGCACGGTCATGAATCGCAAGCAAACCATCAGCGTGATGATCAATGAAGAGGATCACTTGCGCATGCAGGCAATCCGCCCCGGGTTGCAACTGCTGGCAGCTTATCGCTCCCTCGACCAAATCGATTCAACACTCGAAGGAGAACTCCCATACGCATTCGACCATCAATATGGCTATTTAACCGCCTGCCCTACCAACTTGGGCACGGGGATGCGCTCATCCGCCATGCTGCACCTGCCCGGCCTCGTCCTTAGCGAACAGATCAACCAGACCATACAGGGTGCCAACAAGATTGGCCTCGCTGTTCGGGGGCTTTACGGCGAGGGAACTGAAGCCCTTGCTAATCTATTCCAGATTTCAAACCAGAACACCCTTGGCACCAACGAAAAAGAGATTATCGAGCATCTCAACCGGGTTATTACGCAACTCATTGAAAATGAGAAGAATGCCCGGATGAAAATCCTCGAAGATCGCCCCACGATGATGCAAGACCAGATCGGTCGGGCTTACGCTGTCCTAAAATACGCGCACATCATCACCTCTAAGGAGGCTCTGAATTTCCTCTCGATGATCCGGCTCGGTTGCGACCTCGGCTTCGTGCCAGACGAAGAAAGGGAAACCATCAATGTTTTGCTCACTGAAATACAGCCAGCGCACCTGCAAATTTCTGCCAAACGTAAATTAACCGCGGAAGAACGCGATATTTTGCGTGCTGATATCATCAGGACCAGCTTAAATCGACTGACACCACCTGATTTTGGATCTATAATCACCGAGAGGGAAAACGAAGACGATGAATAATTTTACCCCGAGAGCCCAACAAGTACTCGCCCTAGCTCGCAAAGAAGCAGATCGTTTCAATCACAATTATGTCGGGACTGAGCACCTGCTACTCGGGTTAATTAAGTTGGGACAGGGTGTCGCGGTCAATGTCCTTCAAAAAATGAATCTCGACCTTGAGACTGTTCGACTTGAGGTAGAAAAGCAGGTCGGCAATGGGCCCGAAACTAAAATGGTCGGGAACATCCCCTACACTCCCAGGGTAAAAAAGGTTCTCGCCTTAGCGGGCAAAGAAGCCAAAGCACTCAACCATAGTTACGTAGGAACTGAGCACATCTTGCTGGGTCTGCTCCGCGAAGGTGACGGCGTCGCTGCTCGCGTCCTCAAGAATCTCGATGTGGATATCGAGCGTACCCGAAACGAAATACTTCGCGAACTCGATCCCAACTTTGCCGGAAACAACCTCGAAGACGAGGAAGGTGAATTCGAAGAAATGAGTGGCGGCCGCAAAGAGGGTAAAACACCCGCGCTCAAAGCGTTCGGACGTGACCTTACTGAACTTGCCCAGAACGCCGAACTCGATCCGGTAATTGGGCGCAGCGAGGAAATTGAGCGCGTCATCCAAATTCTATGCCGTCGCACCAAGAACAATCCGGTCTTGATTGGAGAGGCCGGCGTTGGCAAAACCGCAATAGCTGAGGGTCTCGCTCAAGAAATTGCTTCAGGTAATGTTCCGGAATTGCTTCGTGAGAAGAAAGTCGTGACGCTGGACTTGGCTCTCATGGTAGCGGGAACCAAATATCGAGGCCAATTTGAGGAGCGCATCAAGGCCGTCATGGACGAGATCAAACGCGCCAAGAATGTGATCCTTTTCATCGACGAGCTTCATACCATCGTCGGAGCTGGTTCCGCGGAAGGAGCCATGGATGCGTCGAACATCATCAAGCCGGCTTTGAGCCGCGGTGAGCTTCAGTGCATCGGGGCCACCACGATGAACGAATATCGCAAATTTATAGAAAAAGATGCTGCTTTGGAGCGGCGCTTTCAGCAGGTTAAAGTTGAAGAACCCAGCGCCGAGGACGCGATTCTCATCCTTCAAGGACTTAGATCCAAGTACGAATCGCACCACAAGGCTGATTATACCGAACAAGCCATTGAGGCCTGCGTGCGCCTTTCTGCGCGCTATCTTACCGGCCGATTTCTGCCCGATAAGGCGATCGACATTCTTGACGAGGCTGGTGCCCGAGCCCGTATCACCTCCATGACTCGCCCACCGGAGATCAAGGACCTTGAAGCGGCAATCGAAGAAATTGTCGCCGAAAAAGAAGCGGCAATTAAGGATCAGGATTTCGAAAATGCGGCCGCGCTTCGTGACAAGGAAAAAAACAAGCGCCAGGAAATGGAGGAAATCCTCGAAGAGTGGCGCGCTAGCAACGAAGAGAAGATCGTCGAGGTCAACGAGGACGACATCATGTCCGTGGTAGCCAAGTGGACCGGTGTGCCTCTTCAGCGCATGGAGGAGAAAGAAGCCGAGAAGCTTCTGAAAATGGAGGATGAACTCAAGAACCGGGTCATCGGACAGAACGAAGCCGTCACTGCTATCTCTAAAGCACTTCGCCGCAGTCGTGCCGATCTTAAGGATCCACGGCGTCCAATTGGCTCGTTCATCTTTCTTGGGCCTACTGGTGTAGGTAAGACCTACCTTGCTCGTAATTTGGCAGAGTTCATGTTTGGTGACCGCGAAGCGCTCATCCAAATCGACATGTCAGAATACATGGAGAAATTCACCAGCAGCCGCCTCATTGGCTCGCCTCCCGGCTACGTCGGTTACGAAGAAGGAGGACAGCTTTCCGAAGCAGTCCGCCGACGCCCCTACTCCGTGGTTCTTTTCGACGAGGTTGAAAAAGCTCACCCCGACGTCATGAATCTTCTCCTCCAGATTCTGGAAGAGGGTATGATCACTGACAGTCTCGGACGCAAGATCGATTTCCGAAACACTATCATCATCCTCACTTCCAACGTTGGCGCCGACGTAATCAAGAGCCAGGTTACCGTGGGATTCGGATCCATGGGTCAGGGAGAAGACGGTGACTACGACAACATGCGGGAGAAGATTCTTGATCGCGCTAAGGAAGCGTTTAAACCCGAGTTTCTGAACCGACTCGACGAAAAGATCGTGTTCCATGTTCTTGAGAAAGCAGACCTCACTAAGATAGTCGACCTTGAAATTGATACAGTTCTCAGCCGCCTCGCTGAGAAGGATATTCTTCTCAAGCTCGATAAGAAGGCTAAGGACTTCATGATCGAAGAAGGCTACGATCCAAACTACGGAGCCCGACCCATGCGTCGGACTGTGGAGCGTCACATTGAGGATCCGCTCGCTGAGCATCTTTTGCGCGGTGATATTTCACCCGGTCAACTCGTCAAAGTCACCCATAAGAAGAAGGAGAAGTTTCTCACTTTCAAGGCAGAAGATATCGACGATGGCGATAAGGATCCGGTCAAACCAGTCAGCTCCGTCAAAGGCTGATAATTCTCACCCTATTCTGCCAACTTCGAAATCGTCCAGATCTAACGCTTTGGCTGTTGGATATTACATATCCGATAGAAGCCTTCGATTCTTGACCACGTAGCTCATTCCCGACCAGAGTGTGAGTAGTAAGCTTCCCCAGTTCAAAACCATTCCGAGGACATTGGGTGCCAAATAAAAGGTTTCAAATATAGGTCGGAGAAAACGGAAGACGGCTTCCTCGGAAGCGAGATAAAAGAGGAAGTATATAATCGTGACGATTTGGATGATCGTCTTGTATTTCCCTAAGCTCTCTGCGGCTAAAACCACACCTTCGGCCGAGGCAAGGAGTCGCAACCCAGTAACCATGAATTCTCGCGCTAAGATCACCACAACCATCCAAGCCGGAATGAGTTCTAGTCTCGTCAAGAGAACAAACCCGGCACACATTAGCACTTTGTCCGCGAGAGGATCCATTAACTTACCAAAGCTGGTAATTAGATCATTTTTTCGCGCGAGGTAGCCATCAAGGAAGTCGGTAAAGGAAGCAAGGCCAAAGATCAGCAGAGCGGCACTCTTAGCATAGGGCATCCCCTCTAGCGAAAGAAGGCCGACAAAGATAAAAGAAAGAATCAGTCGAGCGACCGTTAACTGGTTGGGCACGTTCATAAAATAGCCACGATCCTACTCTTGCGATTCGAAGGCGGCAAACAAAGGAAGAAAACATTTTTTCTTCAAGATCTTTTAGATCATGAGTAGATTAGTGGGCTGATCATGCCGATACCACACGTGTCGCTTGCTACCTCTGGCTGGACTGAAGGCTTATTTATCTCTTCTGACTTGACCAGAGTCAGCCATACGGCCCCTTCATTCATTGGTATTTTGCTCCGTCTCGAATGCGCCTGCGACTGGGAGAGCGTCTTCACCATCAACACATCTCCGATGGCAATAGATGAAATCTCAGTAGCTAAAGAATTAGCATTGGGCTGACAGCATTTATTTGGAATGAGTGGCGGCCTGCTTAGCAATCGGATTAATTTGAATCCCATCAAGACTCAAAGGCTCCGAAGAATCACTCAAGAGACGGTCACGAATTGAGTGATACTGCTTTTTTTCTCCGGAGCCGGGGTTGATTCCATCGTCATCGCTTTGCCCAACTTCTTCTTCGGTCAGACTATGTGAGACACCTGCAGAACTTTGGCAGAACTTGCGCTCAAAAAGTCGGACCACATCGTCATGGAATCTACGCAGATCATACTTTCTTTTTCGAAGCACGATCAAAAATGCGCCTCGCGCAACTATGGCAGGAGCAGTCACCATCAAGGCAACGGCGAGAAAGCCCAAAGCACTGCCGATGATTGGCATCACTTCATTGGCTCCCGTAGCAGTGTCAAAGCCAGTCATCATGGTCCAGACAAACCCGAGCAATCCTAGTAAGATTGCACCATTACCAATCAAACGTAACCCGGCCACACCTTGCTCCATTCGCATCTGAGCTTCGCGAAATCCTGAACGGAATGCCTGGCGCAACGCTTTGGTTTGTTGCTCAGACAAGAACCCGGCGTCTCGGACCAAATCAACAACACCAACCTGGCACTCCCGAGATCCAAGTAATTGAAACGCTGTTTCTTTAGCTCCGGCAAGATACACCTGATATTGGGCTGAGCCCTCGCTTTCCCAGCCCTCCTCAAACACCTCAAGAGTTGTGCGGGAAGCCCTCAAACGCTTGCTAAACTTCTGATCTGAAAGTTTCAACCTCCTAAGAAACAATGCTTTGGAAAGGATCATAACCCAACAAAGGATCGAGAGCATAAACAAACCCCACATCACCATCCCCCCCGGAAACGCGGGCTGATTCAGTGCGGTCTGTATGCTAGCGACCAGAGTGGAAGAATAGGTCATCGAGAACATGGGAATTTTTATTGAGCTTTATAAAATATCAGGAATTTTTAATAAAACAAGCCATCCGGGCGACAATTAGGGAAATTCAAGTTAACTATTTTGCACTCCCTCCAAAAACAGATTCGTTTTATAATCGATTTAACTTTTCAATAGCTCCATTGTTTTAACGATGTGAAACCCTCACTTATATAGGAAATCTTCAACACCATGTTTAGCACACTTATCATCGTCCTGATTGTCCTCGCGGTCCTGCTTATCCCGATCCTCGTCACTATCGGAATTTACAACAGCCTTATCAGCCTGCGAAACCGTTACAAGAATGCCTTTGCGCAGATCGACGTCCAATTGAAGCGCCGCTACGATCTCATTCCTAACCTCGTAGAGGCCGCCAAAGGCTACATGAAGCATGAGCGGGAAACACTCGAAGCAGTCATTCAGGCTCGCAATGCCGCCGCCAGCGCCCGAGAGCACGCCACTGCCGATCCCGGAAATGCCGCTGCCATGGCAGAACTATCTAACGCTGAATCCGGACTGGGCGGAATCCTTGGTCGCCTTTTTGCTCTTTCGGAAGCTTACCCAGAACTACGCAGCAACGAAAACATGCTTCAATTACAGGAAGAACTCACCTCGACTGAATCGAAAATCGCCTTTGCCCGTCAGGCATACAACGATGCGGTCATGGTATTTAATAATAAGCTGGAAATGTTTCCATCCAATTTCATCGCTAATATCTTTAATTTTGTTTCGGCAACCATGTTTGAGGTATCCGATGAATCGGAACGCGAAGCGGTCAAAGTAGAATTCTAAGCAAAGGACCGTTGGCGCTCCAGATACTCCGGAGACGCTTCCTTGAATGAATTTCTTTGAACACCAAGAGCAAGCCCGCAGAAAAACAGGGCAACTCATCTTCTACTTTCTGCTAGCCCTGCTGGGAATCATTGGTGCTACTTACACTCTTGTCATCGGAGTGCTATTTTTGATGGGAGAGCTCGAAGGTGAGTCTTTTTTTCGCCCTCGTATTTTTGCTGTGACGCTTGGAGGGACCTGCCTCGTCGTTTTTATCGCTTCCGCGTTTAAATCTCTCCAACTCTCTTCGGGTGGGAGTGCCGTCGCAAGAGAACTCGGTGGTCGGGAAATCGACACTAATACAAACGATTTCCACGAAAGGAGATTACTCAATGTGGTCGAAGAAATGGCGATTGCTTCAGGCGTTCCAGTTCCGGCTGTCTACGTCATGGATCGTGAGTCTTCGATCAATGCTTTCGCCGCCGGCAGAACGACCAGCGACGCAGTGATCGGAGTGACTCGCGGTTGCATGACGTTGCTCAATCGAGAAGAACTCCAGGGTGTCATCGCCCACGAGTTTTCTCACATCCTCAATGGTGACATGCGACTTAACATTCGCCTAATGGGAATGCTATTCGGGATCCTTTTCCTCGCCCTTATGGGTGAAATCCTGATGCGCAGCACCTTTTATTCGAGCGGCTCGTCGAGACGCGGCGGCGGAAACATAGGACTCGTGCTTCTCGTAGCGGGCCTTGGCCTCATGCTCATCGGCTTTGTTGGCAGCTTTTTCGCACGACTGATTAAGGCGTCCATCTCACGCCAACGAGAATTTCTAGCCGACGCTTCAGCGGTTCAGTTCACCCGTAATCCAAACGGATTGGCCGGCGCTCTGGCGAAAATTGGCGGTCTTAGCGAAGGCTCCTCGGTCACCCACCACATGGCCAAAGACGCGAGCCATCTCTTCTTTAGTAACGCGATTTCCTCGGAGCTACTAGCAACCCATCCTCCTCTCCCGGAGCGGATCAAACGTCTTCTACCGCAATGGGACGGGGGTTATGACAAAGTCGATTTCCCGGCTTTAAACAAATCAGAACACTCCGGAAAGCCCGAAGCCGTTAGTGCTTTTTCTGGTGCAGCCAATTCGGCAACCCAGCTTAGCGAAGCAGAAGCAATTGAAAGTTTCAAATCCCTGCATCCCGAGCAGATTGCTCTTGGAAATGCAGTGCATGCGGCCATTCCAGAACGCTGGCACGATTTTTGCCGCAACCCATCCGGATCCCAGACATTGGTTTTTTCCCTGCTCGTCGCACAAAACCAAACGACGCGCGAGAACCAACTCAACCTACTTCGTAAGGTTTTTGATAACGATAGTGTTCGAATTATCAGTGAGCTTGCGAGCGAAGTGAGCCAAATACATTCCACGCTCAAACTCGGCCTCATCGACCTCGCCATTCCATCTCTAAGGCGCCTTTCCTCAGGGGAGTATGATCGCTTCCGGAAGCTCACCCACGAACTTATCGCCAGCGATCAACAGGTCGACCTTTTCGAGTTTGCCCTGCTTCAGGTCGTGACCCGCCATCTCGACACTTCGTTCGGTCGTAGACGACTGCCCCGAATCAAATTTAATTCCCTGCGACGGCTTACCGATGATGCCGGCGTTCTACTCTCAACCCTCGCCGATCTTGGCCACCCCAATAACCCGGATCAGTCTCTGAATGCTTTCCAGTCCGCCGTGACCGAATTGAAGACGTCGACCGGCTTAACCATCCCACACAAGTCAGGAAATGATTGTGGTCTCGACGCTATCGAAGCCGCGCTAGTACAATTTGAGCAATCCAGCCCAACGGTGAAGCGACAACTCATCGAAGCCTGCACCCGAAGCGTCCTCATGGACGGAGTTATCTCCTCTCGCGAGTCGGAACTGATTCGGGCGATTGCTGACGCGATCGGATGCCCTATTCCTCCCTTTGTCCGTACGGCGCCGCTAGTCTAGACACCAAAACAAAGGTCGCGAGCGACCAAGTGGTGATAAACCTATATCCTTGGCCCATCATACACCCCTAATCAGGGGAGAAGTTCAATTTATTTACCTGAGGCGAAAGACCGCTGGCAAACTCACGTATTTATCTGCCTGAGGTAACACCTACGCTCGTCAAACACGAACCTAAACCCGACTACTACTGGGATCGCCGAAGACTTATGAAACCGCTGACTTACCTGCTAACCCTTTATATCATCCTATTGTCAGTATTTTCCAACGTGATAAGCCTCGCAGAGGAAGCGCCCACCAAAAAAGCTCTTACCTTTGAGAAATTCCCCTACCGCTTCAGTTCCCGTAATCCACTGACCAGTGAATCAGAAATCCTCCTAAAATTCAGCGAGCCTGTTACCCCTGCTGATGCCGAGAGTTTTCTCTACCTATTCGACAAGCCCAACGAAAGATCAGCTCCTCTCACAGCAAGGCGCCCTGACGAAGCTACCGCAAAAAAATTTCTCGGCCATAGGATCAACGAAACTTCTACCAAAAACCTTATCGTGCTGCGTCCGGTTCAACCCCTACCTCTCGATGGCAGCTGGTATCTCTACAGTAAAGCTGGTCTCGTAAGTGCCGACGGCAGCAGCAAGATCAATGAAAGCAGTCTCAACTATGTGGGATCATTAAATTCCTTCAAAATTGATAAGATTGACCTAAGAAACGAATACAATAATCCACCACGGGTCTCAATTCGTCTCAACAAGGCTTACCTGAATCCTGCATTTACTGGAGAAAAAATTCGTGACTACATCACCATCAGTCCCGAGCCGGCCAATCTCTCGCTCGAACTGAATACCTACCGGATTAATCTATCGGCCGATTTCGAACACGGAATTCAATACGAGCTCACCGTTAAAGAAGGCATCATTGCCAGTGACGGGACACAGCTAGCACAGGCGATTACTGAAGTCATTGATTTCGTTCCAAATGAAGGTTTTATCACCTTCCCCGCGTTCTCCACTACTCAGAATGCCACAGGACATCGCCGCTTTGATGTAAAAACCGGTAACCTCACCGGCCTCCGCACCCGAGTGAAGCATCTCGAAGGTGACGACTTGATCCTCGCCTTAGCCGAGTACACCACTCGTTACGAGGGGTGGGGAGATAAGCAGGCCATCGATTTTGTTTCTTTCCCCGGTCGCCAGATCTTTGATGAATTTCGTGACAACCAAATGCCCGTTGATCGATCAGAAACGATTACATTTAGCTGGGATGATCTCGCAGGAGAAAATACTACCGGAGGATTTTTTCTGTGCTCAGAGGGTCAGTCATCTACCCGTGAAAAGCTGTCGGTCGGCGCCCAATCGATTATCCAACTAACCGACATTGGCATCGCTTGGAAACAATCAAAGGAAAGCACCATGATCTATGGCTTTTCGCTCAAGTCCGGCACGCCGATTCCGAACTTAAACGTCCGCATAACGGACAGCGTCGCAAAGACCCTGGCTGAATCACAAACTGACGAAAACGGCGTCGCTTATATCGATGCGGTAACATACTCCGGAGTCGATACTCGGTTGTTTCTTGATGCCTCCATCAATGCAGATCGCCACGCCATGGGCTTTTACGAAGATCTGTCCTCTCTTGGACTCTGGAGTTTCTCTGTTAATCAACGTTGGGATGATGTCAAAACTGGTGAACGACGCACCCTCATCTTCACAGACAGAAATGTCTATAAACCGGGAGAGGAAGTGAAAATCAAGTCGCTATCACGCTTCATTGACGCCAACCAGCTCATTGGCGCCGGGGAAGGTCGTGCCCAACTCAAGGTCTTCGACCCCATGCGCCGTATGATTGTGGATAAAGAAATCAACTTCGATCGCTCAGGTGCTTTTAATGAAAGCTTCACCCTACCCTCTGCAGGACTTGGCTGGTATTCGGTTGAGATCGATTTCAACAATCCTGAATCCGAAGACGAAAATTGGAGGCTTTTCGCCCGCCACTCCTTTCAAGTAGAAGAGTATCGGGTCAACACTTTCGAAGTGGCTCTTGATGCGGATGAATCATATATTTCCAACCTCAATTTCGAGGTTCCGCTCTCGGCAAAATACTACATGGGTAAGCCATTATCAAAAGCCCAGCTTGAATGGAACATCAACGCTCACAGTAGCTACCCACGCCCACTCGGATTCGACGGCTTCTATTTTGGAGATCTCACCATCAACGACTCCACTCACCAAGACGGGGGACAGGCCACCCTCACCCCCTCCGGCACCGCAGCAATTAAGTTCATCCTGCCGGAGCAATCCAAAAATCCGAGTCCACGGGATATCAGGCTCTCTGCCCGCGTCACTGATGCCAATCAGCAAACCATCAGTGACAGCGTTAGCTTTACGGTCCACAGTTCTGACTTTTACCTCGGCTTGAGAGAGCCCGAAGGCATTCATCGCAGCGGCGAAACAGCTACCTTTTCGCTGGCTGCTGCTGGAGCAGACGGCAAGGTATATACCGAACCAGTCGCCGCGACCATCCTCGTCGAAAAGGAAATCTGGACCACCGTCAAGGTAATGGGTAGCAACGGTCGGATGACCCATCGAAACGACCGACGCCTCCAGACGGTATCTGAGGAAAAGATTCAGCTCAGAACTAAGGTTGATCCAGATTCTGGCCTGACGCTGGCGCAACCCCATCTCATCAACTTTGAGGAAGCAGGTGACTTCGTAATCACGGTAACTTCACGAGACGGGCAGAACCGACCCGTTCTAACACGCTCCGAATTCACCGTGATTGGAGCGGAAGAACCCTCCTGGTCTTGGTATGACGTCATTCGCATCGACCTCATTCCCGATAAGGAAAATTACGAAATCGGAGATACGGCAAAGATCCTCGCTCGCTCTCCAGTTTTCGGCACCGCGCTTTTCACAACCGAGCGCAGCGGTGTTCGCTCCACCCAATCCGTCGAGATCGATCAGTACGAAACGGTGCTCGAAGTCCCTATCGAAAAAGGTGACGCCCCGAATATTTACGCCAGCCTCTTGATTATCCGCGGATCTGACGAAAGCCCCCACATTCACACCTCTGCTGACTATCGCCTTGGATACACCGAACTAAAGATCGATGATAATGAAAGCCACCTCGAAGTGACCATCGACAGTGGTGAAGCCGAGTTTTATCAACCCGGTGAAGAAGTCACCGTGATTGCATCAATCACCGGTCACGACGGCCAGCCAGCCTCAGGTGCCGACGTCACCTTCTTCGCGGTAGATGAAGGAGTGCTGAGTCTTACCGGGCACCAGACACCAAATCCCCACGAGATCTTCCACGCTCCTTTTCCATTATCGGTTTTCACCGGTCAGAGCATTTCAGACCTAATTCCTGAAAATCCATTGGAGCAGGATTTTATGAATAAGGGCTATGTTATTGGGGGTGGCGGTGGCGGGAATGGTATCGATCCGGACAAAATACGAAAAGATTTCAAAGCCCTCGCCTTCTGGGAGCCAAAATTGACAACCGGCAGTGATGGAACCGTCTCCACCACGTTCACTGCTCCCGACAACCTCACCACCTTCCGTCTCATGGCGGTAGTGGCTGAAGGTAATCGGTTTGGTCACGGCGAAGCACCCCTAGTCATCAATAAGCCACTCATCATTGAGCCTGCGTTGCCCGGCTTCTCCAATATTACCGATCAAATCGATGTGACGGCAGTACTCCACAACAACACCAGCCAAACTCAAGAAGTGGAAATCAAAGTCCAACTCGACGATCACGCTGCCTTCCTGACCGCCATAGGTGAAACGCTCAACACCAATCTCAGCGCCCCTACTCGCGCCTTAAGAACTGAAACCGCCTTCCTCGACCCAGGAGCTACCGAGACGCTGTCCTTCCCGATCGCACTCACGGAGACGGGCCAAGCTAAGTGGACGTGGAGCGTTCAGTCATCCACCGATACTAGTCTCAAGGACGTCACTGAATCGACGCTCGAAATCGGATACCCCCTGCCTCTGTTGCGCGAATCTCACAGTTTCCGAATTCAGAATGGCCGTAGCCTTGAAAATGCACTCAGCCAAGTCGAGCCGCGACTGCTCGAAGGAAACGGAGAGATCGAATTGACGCTCTCGAACTCGCGTCTCGTCGGCGCAACTGACGCCCTCGAATACCTCCTGACTTATCCCTACGGATGCGTCGAGCAAACCACTTCCAGCATTGTTCCGTGGCTCTCCACCATGCAGCTCCGGCAGGTGATGCCTCAACTCAACAAGAGCGACGAAGAAATCTCCGAAGTAATCAGCAAAGGCATCGATCGTCTCTTCTCTATGCAGACGGGTAATGGCGGCCTCGGATACTGGCCCGGGGCCACAAAAGCCGAACTTTGGGGCAGCGCCTACGCAGGCGTCGCTATCGCCTTGGCACAAAATCAGGGAATCCCTGTCCCTAAAGAACGCGCCGCTTCACTGTGGAACTATCTCTCTTCCCAGCTTCGTGACACCACTGAGCTAAAAAATGCTTATCAACTCTCGCAGCGCTGCCTCGCCAGCTACGCTTTAGCCCTTGCCGGCCGCAACGAAACCCCCTACCACAGCGTGTTATTCGAGCGGAAGAAAGAACTTCCCGGTGAAGCACGTGCCCTTCTCGCACTGGCCATGATCGAAAGCGGCACCGACACGCCCGCCCTCATTTTGGATCTCCTTGCCAACGACTCTGCGATGCCGGTCTCTGAAGTTACTTGGTATAAGAAGCCCTACATCGCAGCGACTCGCCTTCTCGCAGAGGTTCGCCACAACCCAAACGGCGACCGCGTTGATCAATATGTCGATGACCTCATGAAAATGAAACTGCCACTTCGTGGTTGGGGTAGCACTTACTCCAACGCGTGGCCTCTCATTGCTCTTGCTGAGTACGGCAAAGCCGAAGCGGCTAACATTTCCTCAAACCAGCTCACGGTGACACTTGGAGATGATACCAGCGAGATCACTTTGCCCGGACAACCTCGAAGTGGCGCTGCCTCCTTCTCCTTTAACGGTTCAATCCGCGAAAAGAACCTGACCGTAACTCCCTCTGCCACCTCGCCTGTCTACGCCAGCCTGAAGATTGCAGCGCGTCCCAAAATGGCTCAGTTGGAAGCGGAAAACAATGGTTTCGCCATTCAGCGTAGCTACAAAAAAGTGGAGAACGATGGTAGTATCGTAGCGGCAGAAAACCTGAAGGTCGGCGATCTTATCCTCGTCACTCTCGACGTTAATCTACCTACGGGCAAAGAGACTTACCTTGCCATCGACGATCCGCTACCGGCTGTTTTTGAAGCAATTAATCCAAGATTCACGACCCAGGCGACGCAACAAGTGAACCGGGAAGAAAGCAAGCGAGCCCTCTACGCCAACCATCGTGAAATTCAGCAGGATCGGGTCCTATTCTTTGCAAACTACATTTCGAAGGAAGGAGACTATCGCACCCAGTATCTCGCTCGAGTGGTGGCTCCCGGCCGGGTTACAGCTCCACCTGCAAAGATCGAAGCGATGTATGAACCGCAGAGATTCGGGCTGAGCGGCACCACTCAAATTTCTGCTTCCGCCCTGTCCCTTGAATCGGACAAGGTGGCCACACGCTAATGTTGGTGACGATCCAGAATCCTGATTCATGAAGCGAATTCTCACAGCGCTGGTCATCGCCTGTTTTCTCGGCTACGGCTTCTTGTTTTATGCGGCCCCCCTGTTCTTCCCCCTCCCGGCAGAACTGGAGAGGGCGCCTCGAGGACTGCTCTTCACGGACCGGGAAGGCCGGCCCATCCGCCGCCTATTAGATGGTGGTCTACGTGCCGACGAACCGGCCACTTTCGATGAATTCCCTAATGCTCTGATTGAGGCAACTCTCGCTGCAGAGGATTCCCGTTTTTTCTCCCACAACGGGATCGACTTTATTGGTATCGCGCGGGCGCTTAAGGACGCTGCAGGCGCTCAGGAATTCGTTTCCGGTGCTTCTACCATTACCCAGCAAACGATCAAGCTATACTCTCCTCGTCGAAAACGGGACTTTAAGACGAAAATCATCGAGGCATTAACCGCTCGGAAACTCGAAATGTTTGCTGACAAGGAAACTATCCTTACGGCCTACCTCAACAAACTGCCATACGGCAATCAGCTCACCGGCACGCGGGCTGCCGCCCGGAGTTACTTTGCCAAACCCCTGGGGGATCTCTCTGTGGCCGAGAGCGCTCTCCTCGCCGGACTTCCCAATAAACCCTCAAAGATTAATCCGTGGCGAAACCTAGAAGGAGCTCAAAAACGCCAGACGTGGGTACTCCAGCGTATGGCAGAGGAAAAATTTATTACCAGCACTAGGCTGGCATCAGCTCTTAACGAAGAACTGAACCTCGTCCCAAGAGTCGCCCAAGTTTTCCACGCACCTCACCTTATCCAGCTTATCCAGAAACACGATCGAGAAGCCGTTCTCGAAGCTGAAGCAAAAGGAACAAACATCACCACAACCATCGATCTCGACTTGCAAAAGTTCGTCGAAAGCGCTGCCAGAGCAGAACTCGCTCGACTCTGTCACGAATCAAAAGAGGCCAACGATCTTCATGCCGCTGTCGTTGTCATCGAAAATCAAAGTGGAAACATACTCGCTCTTTCCGGCTCACGCTCTTTTTTCAGTTCAAGGTCTGGTCAAGTCAATGGCGCGTGGTCTCCGCGATCCGCCGGGTCCACGCTCAAGCCTTTCACCTACCTCCTCGCACTACAACGCAACTACACCCCGGCAACAATTCTCGCCGACACCCCGATTGAGTATGTCAGTTCCGCTGGCTCCTACCAACCGGTGAACTTTGACCGCCGGTTTAATGGCCCGGTTTCCCTGAGGCACGCGCTCGCCAATTCTCTCAATGTGCCCGCCGTCAAATTACTCAACGCACTCGGGGGGCCGGAAATATTACATCACCTTCTAAAGGAGGATCTTAAGCTGACTAGCTTGACCCCTACCGGCGCCGACTACGGACTCGGCTTGACTCTTGGCAATGCCGAGGTCCGGCTTCTGGAACTGACCAATGCCTATGCCTGCCTTGCCCGGCTCGGGGAGTTTCGTCCTGTCCGGATGACGAAAAATTCGACTCAAAGGGGTTTAGGAGATAGCTCGGTCGTGTTTGATCGCGATGCTGCTTGGCTCATCGCCGACATCCTCGCTGACGAACAGGCCCGATCCGAAGCCTTCGGTCTGCACTCACCCCTCAATCTGCCATTCCGCACAGCCGCAAAGACCGGGACTTCCACCGACTTCCGTGATAATTGGACCATTGGCTTCACCCCTGACTACACCGTGGGGGTCTGGGTTGGTCGATTTAATAATCATCCGCTTAACCAAGTCTCCGGAGCACGCGGAGCCGCTCCGATCTTTCACCGTGTCATGGTTCGGCTCCACCGAGAAAGAGAGCCGCGCTGGTATGAGCGACCTGACACAATCGTTCAACATTCGATCGATCGCATTAGCGGCCACCGCCTTGGGTCGCATCAACTACCCTCCGGGCGAATTCGTCGCGAATTGTTTATTCAACAACACTTGACCCCATTAGCCAATAACCTTGACTACGGCCCTGACGGCAAAACACTGCTATCACTCGACTACACCAACTGGTGGCAGAGTGAAGCGAACGATCTTTATCGAGTCGCTGAACTCACACCGATACCTGAACACGCTCCGCCCCCAAGATTTCAAATTATCAGCCCCGCTGAAGGCACTGTCGCCTTCCTCGATCCTGACCTTCCTTCACTGGGGGGTAAGTTCCCACTAAAGATCTCCGGTAGCGGCCGGGAAGAAATTGAGTGGGCCAGCGAAACTTTAGCCGTCGAAAACGACGGCGAATTCAGTTGGCTCATTCTTGAACCCGGCGAACACGAGGTCACTGCGTGCGACAGAAACACGGGTCGCGAGGTCATGACAAGACTGAGTGTGGAATCACTCTAAGCGACCCCACTCTACTCCTTGCGCTTCAGCTGAGGAAAGAGGACGACATCACGAATCGTGTCGGCACCAGTCAGCATCATCATGAGACGATCAATACCGATTCCAATACCGCCCGCCGGGGGCATGCCATATTCGAGCGCGAGCAGGAAGTCTTCATCAATTTTCTGGATCTCCTCACCCGCCTGATCCTCAAGGCGGGTGCGCTGAACATCAGGATCATTTAGTTCAGAATAGCCTGGAGAAATTTCTGCTCCGTTAATGATGAGTTCATAAACGTCGACAACGGAGTCATCGCTCGTGTTGGCCTTGGCCAACGGCACCAGTTCCTTGGAAACATGGGTTACAAAAATGGGATCAATCGACTTCTCCTCCACCAGTTTCTCGAACACTTGCTGGGACACTTCATAGTCTTCCATCTCAGCCGAAATTTCGACACCGAGCTCCTCACAGCGAGATTTTCTTCCTTCTGCATCGAGATCCCACCAGTCAGCACCAGCCGCTTCCGCAATGAGCTCCTTGTAAGGAGCCCGACGCCAAGGGCGACTCAAATTGATCGTCTTAGTAACAACGCCCTCGGCATCTTTATGCTTAATCTCGAGACCCCCGCAGTACTTCTCAGCGAGGTGACAGATGAGGTCCTCAACCATATCAGCCATCTGCTCGAAGTCGGCGTAAGCCCAATATGCCTCAAGCATTGTGAACTCAGGGTTATGACGACGGCTGATGCCCTCGTTACGGAAACTTCGGTTCAACTCGAACACCTTGTCGAAACCGCCCACGAGCAGCCGCTTCAAATATAGCTCAGGCGCGATTCGAAGATACATGTCCATGCCAAGCGCGTTGTGGCGAGTCTCAAACGGTTGGGCAGCAGCGCCACCGGGAACATCTTGAAGCATCGGCGTTTCCACTTCCATGAATCCCTTGTCCCCCAAGTAATGTCGGATTTCAGCGACCATGGCACAACGCTTCTTAAAAATTTCACGAGAACGCTCGTTGGCGATGAGGTCGAGATATCGCTGGCGATACTTGATTTGAGGATCAACTACGCCGTGCCACTTGTCCGGCATGGGCCGGAGTGATTTCGAAAGCACTGTGACACTGAGCGCCTTCACCGATGGCTCTCCCACCTTAGTCGTGAAGGTCTCACCTTCGACGCCAATCCAGTCACCGATATCAAGTTGCTTGTAAGCTACCCAGTTCTCTTCGCCGATGGCTTTCTGGTTCACAAATACCTGAATTCGACCATTGATATCAGAAATGTCGAGGAAGTTACTCTTACCCATATCGCGCAGAGCGGTAATACGACCCGCCAAGCGTACAGATTTTTCTTCCTCAAAGTTCTCACGAAGTTCACCCGGGGCATCGGTCGTTTCGTATCCCTGACCAAATGGATCAATTCCCTGCGCGCGAAGATTATCGAGTTTCTCTCGACGCACTTTCAACAGTTCTCCAAGATCTTCGACTTGGGTGGGCTCGTTTTGCTCTGACATAAGACTGGCTCAAGATAAAATTAGAATCAGCACGCAAGGATGATCGACCCCGCCGAAAAATCAACCGAAGTTCCGCCTTTGGCAGATCAAGGTTCCGGCCAAGCGGAAGTAGCGCCCGGCGTCTTTCTGGACAGTCGGCTGGGATTATATCACCAACATGAACGCTGGCTCGCAATATCAGACGTCCACTTCGGCTACGAAATGAGCCGTCGGGCCGCCGGTGGCCTGTGGCCGCTCTGGGGCATGGAAACTATCGAGGAAAGGCTCAATCAGTTGGTCTGCGGCCTATCGCCTGATACCCTCGTTCTCACCGGTGACGTTGTCGACAGCGCCGCCGCGCCCGAAGAGGCCATCGCCTGGCTTTCCCGTCTTTCTGAACTCGGGCCCGAGCTAATTCTCATCGCCGGCAACCACGACCGCGGTCAGATTCGTCGCCACTTCGAATTCGTCCCATGGTTCCGTTCCGGTTCCTTCTTCTTTCACCATGGTCATCAATTCTGTTTTGAAGAAGAGACCAAGGGCGAGTCCGGCTTGATCGAAATCACAGGTCACCAACACCCTTCAATCCGCTATTCTGACGGGGCCGGGACATCTCTCCGGCTTCCCTCACTCGCTATGGAAAGTTTTACCAACCACTCCCGCTGGGTATTGCCGGCCTTTTCCCCCTGGGCCGGCGGCGGTGCCTATCGACCTTCCGAAAAGTGCTCGGAGTTTCACCAGTGGGCTTGTGGTCAGTTCCGCGTCTTCGAAGTGTTCCATCCATGAATCTACCTTCCACTCTCATCGCGGGCCACGGCTACGTCGGCACGGTCCTAGCTCAAACGCTACACGATGAAGGTGCGGCAGTCACCGCCTTGAATCGGAGTTCTCCGGCTCACAGTACGGACTACCCAGTCGTGATGGTGGACATCAGTAACGAATCTGCCTTAGCCTCTGCCGCCGAAAACTTTGGCGACCCACCAGAAGTCATCATCCACTGCGCTGCTTCCGGACGGGGAGGAGGCCTCAAAGCCTATGAGGCGGTCTACGTCGAAGGTATGAAAAATCTCAAAAAAGCCTTCCCGGGGATCCCAATTGTCTTCACAAGTAGCACTGGGGTTTACGGCCAGAATAGTGGGATCACCGTTAGCGAGACGTCCGAAACGGAACCCGGTCGAGAGACTGGGCAAGTTATTCTCGAGGGAGAATCCTTGGCGCTTTCAACCGGTGGAATCGCCCTGCGACTTGCAGGTATCTATGGCCCGGGACGCTCTATCTATCTTCAGCGCATTCTCGAAGAGACGGCCACCATCGAACCAGAGTGGCCGGGTCGCTATATCAACCAGATTCATCTCGAAGACATCATAGGCGCTATTCTTCACCTCCTAACGGCAGGGGTTTCCGCCTATGCCGGTCGTATTTTCAACGTAGTCGATAGCACGCCCATGACCCAGCGCGAATGCTACGAGGGCCTCGCCGCCGAACTGGATCTGCCAGTCCCACCCGAGGCGCCTGCAAAACCGGGGCCCCGAGGGCTGACCAACAAAATCGTTAGCTCAGCCGCCCTTAAGGCTACCGGGTGGGAACCCACTTACCCGTCGTATTTCGACGGCCTCAAAAATGATCCCGATCTGATCCCTTCTCTCTGGGAAAAAGTTGAGTCAGAAAGGGAGCCCTGATCACCCTTAGATTCCGCGACTGAATTCTGCCACCTTGAATTGCTGCCCCATCATGGCGGGGTGCGTAAGGGTTTGAAACTGTCGCATCCGCGACATCATCTCCCGTCGCGGGGGTTGCCCTTCCATCGACAATAACCAGGGTCGCGCCGCTTCAATCAAAAAATGATGCTGATCCGTAAACCGACGTTCTTTCAGTCCTGAAGCTTCTGCCGCTTCGCGAAGATGAGTGAAATTCACGTGTGCTGTGATATCAATCTCTCCCGGAAATTCGAACGGATTCTCGGTGGCGCGGTGGTTTCGGAAACAGCGTAGCGTGCCATCTTTACGATGGGGAGCATAGTAGTCATCCGAACCATATCCATAGTCGATAATCCACCAAAGCCCCTTATTAAAGAGCCCGGAAGCAGCGACCATCCACTCCCGAGTCGCCGGACAGACTTCCGTAGTGTAGCCATCCTCAACTCCATTCCCAACGGCAGCCGCAAAGACCTCAAGGCTTTCAGGAAGCTCTCGGGTAACCCAAGCCAACTCCCCATTTTTTATTCCAACCTGCCATTCACACCACTCACCATTCTCCCGTCGAATACGCCGAACTGGAAATGCATCCTGAAGTTCATTGGAAAGGAACACGCCCTGTTCAGACCTCGCGCTCTCAAGTGAATCGAAGATGCTGATCTTATCACTGAGACCCGCTTCCTGAAAACGACCCTTCAGCCAGTTTCGCACTGGCGAACGAGATTCTACAATTCGATAGTTAAGTATCTCTAAAAGAGGTGAGCATGAGGTCCTCAACCCTTCGAACAAATCGAGAGCCAGTTGACCATCGTGCGCGCCTTGTTCAACAACGACGAAGGAGGAAGATTGATCGAAATTGGCCTCCCACTCGGCCTGAAGTCGCTGGCCAAGCAGGAACCCAAACGTCTCGCCCACGGCTACACTTGTGTAAAAATCACCTCGCCGCCCAATAGGACGAGCCTCCGGAGAAGAATAATAACCCAAGTCTGGGTCATAAAGAGCCATCTCCATATACTCAGAAAAAGGGATAGAACGGTTCGGATTTTCCTCAATTCTTTGAAAGACTTGCACCAAAAGAAGGGTATCTTGGTGGTCAGGATCTATCTGTGTGGCATCCGGCATGTAGGCCCACTCTAACTGCAACCAACCCTTTGACAAAATTCTTCCGTGTCAGACGATTTTGAAACCATAGGAAGCGGCGAGAAGCCGAGGGAGACTGAATCACCAGTCGTCCCGGCGGACGATCGCCCAAAGTATCGCACCAAGAGGGTGCGACGGTTCATGTTTTGGACAAAATTCTTGGGATTCTTCCTTATCCTTTTCCTTGTCGCCGGCATCATTGGTGGCGTTGGAGCGTTCTTTTATGCCAAGCCCCGCTACGAGCTCGCTCAGTCCTTCAATTTGGACGAACTGAAGAAAATTGAGATCGCCAGCCGAATTTTTGACCGCAATGGAATCGAGCTAGGCCGAATTTTTGTTCAGAACCGTCGCCCGGTGACTCTCGATGAGGTTTCCAATAATTTTATCAACGCCCTGCTTGCTGCCGAGGACAGCCGATTCTACCAGCACAAGGGCGTCGATTTGATTGGTGTAACTCGGGCACTCTATTACGCCGTTCGCTCTAAAGAGCTAAACCAAGGTGCGTCAACTATCACCCAGCAACTGGCTCGCCAAACATTCGAACTGAAGGATCAGACTATCAGCCGAAAAGTCACCGAGATGTTTTTAGCTTCCCGTATTGAAAGGGAATTTTCTAAGCAACAGATTCTCGAATTTTACCTCAATCGGATTTATTTTGGCTCCGGCTACTACGGAATCGCTTCAGCCGCAGAGGGATATTTGGGCAAAGACCCCTCCCGTCTCACCCCGGTCGAGGGCGCGACCCTCGCCGCGACAGTCCCCAACCCCTACCACCGCTCTCCCCGGTCTTTTCCTGAAACTTCCATGCGCTGGAGAAACCATGTTCTAACTCGTATGGCCGAAGAAGGCTTCATTGACGAGGACACTAAAGATCGAGCGATCAAATCGAAAGTGGTAACCATTCCGAGGGGAAATATAACAGGTAAGTCTGCCTACGTTTACGAGAAAGTTCGCCAAGAGGTGATCGACCTGCTCGGCAAGGAGGCGGTTTCCAAGGGTGGTTTCCAAATTCACACCACGATCGATTCTGAGATTCAGAATATCGCTGAATCCCAGCTCAAGGACCAGCTCGATAAAATCGAAGAACGCCCTGACTTTGCTCACCCCACCCGCGCCCAATACAAAGCGAAAAAGGCTGCCTTCCGGGAGTCAGCGACGCCTGATCAGACTTTCCCAGCCCCAACTTACCTGCAAGGTGCAGTGCTCATGTTAGATAATCGCACGGGAGCCATCATTGCTTCAGTGGGCGGGCGGGACTTCAGCGACTCAATGTTTGACCGAACCACACAGGGCCGTCGCCCCATCGGAACAGCTTTCAAACCATTCGTTTACGCAACTGCTTTCGAAGCGGGTTACTTCCCGGGCACTCTCGTTGACGACATCCCGATGGACGCCAGAAAAGTGATGATCGGAGGAACAACCGGCATCTTGGGGGAATGGGGGCCGGAATCACTGGAAAACAAATACGAAAACCGAATCACCGCTCGCCGCGCACTCGCCAAGTCCAAGAATTCTGCTTCGGTACGTCTCGGTCAAAAAGTCGGAAATTCCAAGGTGGTCGACCTGGCGACGAAAGCCGGAATGAAATTCGCAGGCGATTTGCAGAAATTTAACGCCACCTTTCTCGGCCGCAATCCGACTTCTCTGGATGAATTGTGTCTCGCTTACACAATATTCCCGAACAGTGGCCGCCGCCCTGATAAGTCATTCATCATCTCAAATATCAAGGACTCTTCCGGCAAAGTTATTTATTCACCACAAATATCGATGAAAGCAGACAGGGTCATCGATCGCTACACCGCCTATCAGATTAGTAGTATCCTCAATGATTCTTTCGCCTATGGGACCGCTAAGAAAGCCCGCGAGAAATACGGTCTTGAGGAGTTTCCTGTAGCTGGCAAGACCGGCACGGAATATGACTTTACAGATAACTGGTTCGTCGGATACACCTCGGAGGTCACCTGCGTGGTCTGGTCTGGATTTGATTCTACCAAAACCATTTTCCCCGAAGCTTTTAGCTCCGATACGGTGCTTCCTGTTTGGAGCCAGGTCATGAACGCGGCCGCGCAAACTTTCGAACCAAAGCCATTCCTCCCGCCGGCCGATGCTGAGCAAGCCGAGATTTGCCTCAAGTCCGGTGAACTCGCCTCTGACCGATGCTATGAAACAGTAACGAAAGCTAATGGGATCACATCGCAAGTACGAACCACATACATTGAATTCCTCCGACCTGGAACAGGAATCGAAACAGTCTGCGTACTCCACGGTGGTAAACGGCGCAATCTTTCTCAACCTCAGCTGACCAGCGACGGCCTGATTCGTCCTCAAATTGTGGTCGCAGCCACGGCAGAACCAGTTCTGCCGATTGCTCCAACTATTATCGGCACGGGTGACCCCTACAATTCGATTTCCCCTGTGATTCGAGCCCGCGTTGCCGTGGTGCCAGCAGAATCAGCAGAGCAAGAGGCCGACCGGTTGGAGGCGGACGAAAATAATGCGATTCGCGCGACCCCTGTCGACAACAATGGCATTCCTGTAGCTCGCCCTGCTATCATTGCCACGCCAGAAGAAGAAATCCCGGAAAATCGAGTTGCACTGCCTCCTCCTGAGCCGATTCAATTTGAATAAACCCTGACAAATCGCCGACAAAAAGCCATAATATTGTCATGTTGGTCGTTGTAAAGCTGCTCCTATCTGCCGGGCTGATTTATCTCGTAAATGAGCTTGTCATTACAAGGAGCCGCCCGCTGCTTGGCAGCATGATTGCTGCTATCCCTCTCGTGACGATTATCACGTTCATCTGGATCTGGTTCGGCCTGCGTGATGCTCCTGAAGAACAGGCGGCAAAACTGGCCTCCCACTCAATCGGAGTGTTCTGGTTTGTCCTTCCCAGCCTCCCTATGTTTCTCATTTTCCCCTGGCTCATTAAGAAAGGGATACCCTTTTGGGCAAATCTAGGGCTCTGCTGCTTCATCACGATGGGACTATTCTTGCTGACCACATTGATTCTGAAGCGCTGTGGCATGGAGTTATAGCCTAGACAGAGGAAGTTTGGGCGGCTACGCTGCAAAACTCTCACCGCAGGAACAAGTGACAACGGCGTTAGGATTGGTGACTTTGAATCCGCCCTGCTGAAGGTCGTTGCTGAAGTCTAGCTCCGATCCCGTAACAAAGAGGGCACTCTTCGGATCAATCACGACACGAACCTCATTGGATTCCACCATGATATCCCGGTTAGCGGGACCGTCGACGAGATCCATCTTGTATTGAAGCCCAGAGCAGCCGCCACCGATCACAGCCACACGGAGAGCGCCATGGTCCAGCCTACCCTGCTTCTGGAGTAATGAACGCAGCTTATCTGATGCTCCATCGAGCACCTTGATCAACGTTTCGTTTCCCTGTTTGTAATTCACCTCAGGCACGAATAAAATTCGAACAGAGATCCACAAAATGCAAATCCCTACGACGAAAGCATTTCTTTCATCTGCTCAAAATAATCTGAGGCAAAATCGTCCTTTGCCGGAACTGCCTCAAGGGTTTTATGATCGGTCTCGATCAACTCCTCTTTATCCAACTCCCTGAAGAAGGAGCTCGGCTGACAGGGCAACTTGTCCCCGTAGCGACGCCGACTGTGACACCACGTGATCGTGAGATCTTGTTTTGCACGGGTAATAGCCACGTAAAAGAGACGTCGCTCTTCGTCGCGGTTTCCTTCATCGACGGAACGTGAATGCGGCATAATTCCGTCCTCCACACCTATCATAAAACACACCGGGAACTCCAACCCCTTGGAGGCATGCATTGTGATTAAAGAAATACCCTGCCCACCGTCATCGTCATCCTCCTTGTCCTGATCCAGCGCCACGCTGTCAAGAAAACCACGCAGGCCGCGCTTCGACTTAGCGACGTGAGAATGCATACTCTCAATCAGTTCAGCCACGTTCCGTCGGCGATTGTCGACTTCCTCGGGTGACTTGCAGTTCTTCTTCAGGAACTCGTCGTAATCGATTTCTTTGAGAAGCTCCTGAGTCATCGACGCATAGTTTGCCGAATCCGTGTTCGCGACATCCGCATACTTATTGATAAAATCAGTAAAATTCTCGATTGCCTTTTGTGCCCGTGAAGTCAAGGCCGCAAGGAACCGCCCATCGTTAATCGTCTCCCAAACGCTCACTTTGTGATCGATGCTGAATTGCGTGGCGAGGGCAATCGTCCCCTGCCCGATTCCCCGGGGTGGTGTCGCAATCACCCGAAGTAAACTGACATCATCCTCATGGTTAAGGAAGAGGTAGAGGTAGGCTAGAACGTCCTTAATCTCTCGCCGTTCAAAGAAAGACTGCCCCCCAATCAGCTTGTAGGGTATCTCTGCCTCCCGCAAAGTCTCCTCCATGAGCCTCGATTGAGAATTCATACGAAACAAGATCGCAATATCTTCGTATCGGCGCCCATTAATACGATGGCACTCCAGGATTTCGCTAATGACCCACTCAGCCTCCGTTTCAGCATCAGGCATCGCTACGAGCCTGATTTTCTCTCCATCACCGAGGCTACTCCAGAGCGTTTTTTCACGCCGGCCCATGTTGTGGCGAATCACGCCGTTCGCCAATCTCAGAATACGATTAGTCGATCGATAATTCTCCTCCAGTTTAATGATCTTCGGGTTTTTAAAAAAACGCTCAAAGTCAAGGATGTTAGAAATCTCCGCCCCACGCCAACCGTAGATACTCTGGTCATCATCACCTACCACGCAGATGTTCTGATCAGGGCCAACGAGGAGACGTAGCAACTCCATTTGCAGGTGATTGGTATCTTGAAACTCATCCACTGTAATGAAACGAAATCTGCGCTGCCACTCATGCTGGATATCCGGGTTCTCTTTCAGACCCTTAACCGCAAGAATAAGAAGATCATCAAAGTCCACCGCGTTGAGCTGTTTTAACTCCGCCTGATAGGTACGGTAAATTTCACTAATCAGTGAATCATCACTCTCGCTGATGGGTCGCCCCATGTTTTTCGCTTGGCTTATCAGCATGTTCGCTAACTTGGCATCCATACTTTCGTCCTTACCAATTTTCCGGACGATGATGCGCTTAAGCAGCCCAATCTGGTCGCTCTGGGTGTAGATTGAAAAAGACTTCTTATAACCAAGTCTCTCGATGCAACTGCGAAGAATGCGAACACAAAGACTGTGAAACGTGCAAACCGTAACATCTTCGGCCATATCTCCTTCGACCATATCGCTGACCCGCTCACGCATCTCGTTGGCCGCCTTGTTGGTAAATGTCACTGCCAGGATCTGACTGCCGGGAATTTCGTTGTAGAGCATATGGGCAACCCGTGTCGTCACGACCCGCGTTTTGCCAGTTCCCGCCCCTGCGAGAATCAAAACAGCGCCATAAACTTGTTCAGCGGCAGCGCGTTGAGGCGGGTTTAGGGCCAGAAGGCCCTCCTTGACGAACATTAGTAAAGGGAGATTGTGGGTGCAGAATTAAAAGGCCGTCAGGCACAAATAACCTTCATAAGGATACCCGGCTGAAAAGCCCTCGCACTGCTCCTATTCTTTGATCAGGCGCAGCGCAAACGGATAGCGATAGATGATACCCTTGTTGGCCTCAAGTCCACCAAGAATCGCAAAAATCAGGTTAGCAACACCAACCGACAACCAGAGAAGGGGGGACAGACAACTTCCCACAAAGGGAAAAAAAGCTGTAGCAGTTGCAATAGCAAAACCAATAATCATCGTAATCTGAAAATTCATTGCTTCGCGACCTTGATCCTTCACAAATGGGCTTTCGTCTTTTTTGATAAGCCAGATCACCAGTGGCCCGAGGATATAGGTAACCCCGCCGAGGAGGTGAACCAGCATCCCTATGATTTTTTCGTCACGGGCCGAGAGTTTCCCCCGCCCCAGCACATTTGATGAACCAGCTCTGAGATGGGCGTCAGCGGCTGCATTTTGAGCTGCTTCCTCTTGGTCTGCTTCCTCTTGGTCTGGGTTTGGCGCAGAGCAAGCCTCTTCCTCATTCTCTGAGATAACTTCCGTTTCGTCCTTATTTGAAACTGCGTCACCTCCAGGAAACTTATCTTCCTTTGATTTTTCGAAATCGGGATCGCTCATGATCTGTTTGTAATGAGTTTCCTTCAATGTAAGCAAGCAAATTGCGGACCTCATGATCCCACACTTCAGCCGCTCCCGCCGAAGAAGCTGAGAAGAGTAAGTGCCTACCAAAGCAACCTCACCTCCTTAATTTCGTACGCCAAGCAGTGACATGGCCATAAGAATTATTGGATTTCCAACCGATAATTTGCAGAGAAACCTCTCCTACCTACCAAAATCATCTGCGAGTTGCTTACTCGTAAATCGTAGGATCTTTTACCCCGGCGATCTCGAACGCTTCCTTACGCTCAACGCAGGTGCCGCAATTTCCGCAGTGCCGCTCTCCACCTTTATAGCAGGACCAAGTCCGGCTAAAGTCGACACTCAGATCCACCCCAACAGAAACAATGTCTTCCTTGCGCTGATGAATAAAGGGACGCAAAACTTCGACATCCGCATACGTACCTGCCCTTATCGCTGCTGCCATTGGCTGCATAAACTCTTCACGACAATCAGGATAAATCGTATGGTCTCCGGAGTGTGCCGCGATGACCAGCCCTCCCGACCCGATGCTTTCGGCATAACCGGCTGCAATCGCCATCATGATACCGTTGCGAAAGGGCACGACGGTTCGTTTCATGTTCTCAGCTTCGTAGTGACCCTCCGGAATCTCACCACCGCTTTTGAGGAGGTCACTCTCAAAGAGATCGTCCATGAAATTCAGCGGCACAATTTGATGCGGTATCTTTAACTGTCGACAGTGCCATGCCGCCATCGGGATTTCTTTATCGTTGTGCTTTGATCCGTAATCAAAGCTTATACCAGCCATCACTTCATGGTCACGAACTGCCAAGTGAAGCGCGGTCACGGAATCCATCCCGCCACTGACCAACACCATAACCTTCATCACAGCTCATCTGTCCCCTGATCTGGAAAAGCCGCTGTCGCGGTCAATTGAATTCCACCGCGAGGTGAGAATTGACCCTTCACGATCATACTTCGGGGGGCACACGCTCCCGAAAGATCGTCCAGAATACGATTTACGATATCTTCGTTAAATGAGGGCGAGTTACGAAAAGAAGCGAGGTAGTATTTGAGCGACTTGGTTTCGATACACTTTTCTCCGGGGATATAACGGATTTTGAGATGTGCTGTATCCGGCTGACCTGTCACCGGGCAAAGTGAACTGAATTCGGGATAATCGAGCTCGATCCAGTAATTTCGTTCAGCGTTTCGATTAGGGAACACCTCAAGAGTCGCCTCCTCCGGAGATCCGGGAAGTTGGTTTGTACTGTTACCCAGCAGGGTAAGATCTTTCACTTGAGAAGTTTTACTCATACCAAAATGTCAATACGGACTCGAAGTTAATTCGGACTGGCGAGGCCTGATCATTCACATCCATTCCGCAAGTGAAGAAGAAATCAACTAATAACAAGCCAAAGAAAACTTTAGCTCGATTTTATTGAGACCGAACCACAATTTCGACACGGCGGTTCAGAGCCTGGGCATCTTTATCTCCATCAATTGGAACGATTGGGCGCCCCTTGCCCATGCCAACTACTTGAATGTTGGCATCACTGATTCGAAGTTTACCCACTAGCCAATTACGCACAGCCTTGGCTCGCTCCAAGCTGAGGCTACGGTTAAATTCTTCACCGCCAAAGCTGTCTGTGTGACCCTCAATAAGGAAGATCGAATTCGGATTTGTCTGCACAACAAACGCCAGTTTCATCATGCTGAGACGGGCAGATTCCCTCAGTTCAGATTCATTATATTCAAAGAGTATGTCAGTCGGCAAAGCGATTTTTTCCTCCCCAGGAGGAAGGCCTCCAGTTCGGGAAACCAGATCATTGAGACTGGAATATCCCTCGATCAGGATGTTAGCATCATTGCCGAACGCCTGCGCAGCCGCACTCTGAAAAAAAGCATCGGTGTCCACCGTATTGGAAAGATCATCAGTCGATTTCAGTTCAATAATGGGTTGGTTGTTAGACACCGTCGCGGAGGAATCAATTAGCTTGTTTCGCATTTCAGCCAGATCCTTCGACAACAACTCAGAGGAAGAGATGTCAATGCTAGCTGCCATGTTTATCACTTCTCCCGGCTTCTTAGGTATTTTCGGAGGTTCATTTGAAACCATCTGAGGGGTCTCAACGGGAGAAAGGCGAATGGGTTCATCTTTCATTTTCTCCATCAAGTCAAACTCATCGAGGGAGCTGTCAACCATATCGAGATGACTCAACTTCTCCGGTTTGATCGGTTTATCTTCGGGAATAAACGTTTCATTAAGAAGTTCGCTGAGCTTATCCTGATCGATCATTAGTTGCTCTTTCTTTAAGCGAAAAACGATCTCTTCATTCCCAGCTACTCTTTCCTTACGCTGGATGTGTCCCAGGGCAATGTAGAGGACGATGTGCACGATCACCGAAATGAAAATCGCCAGTAGAGCCCACCAACCAACATTTCGGTTTTCTACCTTGAACACCGACTTGCTGTTTGCCGAGGGATGCCAGTCATAACTTGCGGACATAGGCTGAGGAAGAGCGATATCACTCCTCTTTCCAGAGTTTAAACTACTTTTGAGGTTTCGGCAAAGTCTGACTCCCGCTATAAGACTCTTTTAATCTTCCATGGTGAAACTGCTCACTCTCAAGATTCTACTTAGCTTTGACACCGATCAGCACCGTATCGGGAGGTCCCTATTTATTCGGGCAATGGGGCTAATCTACCTCATCGCTATCGCCTCCTGGTGGTCTCAGGCCATCATACTGGTGGGAGAGAACGGTCTCGCCCCTTCAGGCAAATTTCTCGAACTGGCAGATGCGCAACTCTCTGAGGTGGGAAGAAGCTCATTCTTAGCTGTTCCCAACATATTCTGGTGGGTCGGCGCCTCCAACTTGTCGTTACACATCGCCTGCGGGATCGGAACCATTCTGGCCGTTCTCGTCGTGATCGGACGCTTTGCCGGCCCTTCCTTGATTGGCCTCTGGATTATCTACCTTTCCCTGCTAAATACCGGAGGAATCTTCATGAGTTTTCAGTGGGATATACTGCTGCTTGAAGCCGGATTCATGGCCTGTTTTCTCACTGATTGGAAGTGGCAAACTAGTTGGAAAAATCCACCAACCCTAAATTTCGTCAATCGCGTTACCCTAGTCTGGTCCTGGCTTCTTATTGGCAAACTGATGTTCTTCTCCGGTTGGGTCAAACTGGCTTGGGCCACTCCTACTTTTACCGAATGGTGGCCAGAGCACACGGCCATGACTTATCACTATATGACGCAACCCATTCCCACCTGGACTTCCTGGTGGGCGCATCAACTTCCTGAATGGTTTCAGAAAGCGTCAATCTGGCCGATGTATTTCATAGAACTGATTCTTCCCTTCTTTATTCTGTTTGGGCGATTTGGCCGTTTAACAGCAGCACTTGGATTCATCGCACTGATGTTCCTGATCCTGCTAACAGGCAACTACACCTACTTCAACTGGCTCACCATTGCACTCTGCCTGCCACTTGTGAACGACCGTGACTGGCCCCATTGGCTCCGGGAAAAACTAAAGCTAAAAAAGCCTATAAAAAGAGAGCGCCTCTCACGCCGCTCGCTCATTATCCAATTATCCTGCACCGCACCTACTTTCCTTCTGGCGCTGTTACTCAACCTTCAGATCGTCTTGAACGATCTTCATCAGGCTCCGCTCCCCCTTTTGAAAAAGGACTTCACTCCGAATTGGCTGGATCAGCTTCGGGCTTCAATAGCTTCATTTCACATTGCCTCTGGCTATGGTCTCTTTCGAACGATGTCAACCGACCGACCGGAAATCATCTTCGAAGGAAGTCGCGATGGGCTCACCTGGCATGCTTATGATTTCCTCTGGAAGCCCGACCAACTTGATGAAAGACCACGATTCGTTGCTCCTCACCAACCCCGAGTCGCCTGGCAACTCTGGTTTGCCGCACTAGAGCGAGAGTTTTCCTATCAGAGTCGCAATGCAGGATGGATCGAGGGCCTGGTCCTTAAGATTCTCAACGGGGATCAGGGCTTCCACCGACTTCTGCGCCACAACCCCTTTCCGAATCAACCTCCAAAATTCATCCGAGCGCGCCTGTTTCTTTACGAATTCACGTCCTGTGAAGAAAGAAATCAAACAGGTGACTGGTGGAAACGCAAAGCATCGGGTATGTATATTGCACCAGTCAGCCTTCCACCATCTTCATGAACTCTCCCGCGACCCTCCGAGTGAATCTTCAGCGCAATCGGCGCGTGATCGTTCATGCCCCGGTGAATGTGGTTCAAAAGAAGAATGAAAAGCCACTCACCCATATCCAAAACCTGAAGATTGATTTAGCAATCAAGACACTTCTCCCCTATTTCTCCCGATGGGTTGAGAAGCAAGAGAAGCTAATCCTCTCGAACGGCCGACCGCTCAGTGAATGGGAAACGATGTGGGCCACTGAAGTTGGAGTAAAGCGTCCCGATATGGTTCGCATTCTTCCGGTGCCGCAAGTACCCACCCCGGGTTCATCTTTCACCGGCTTGCTTGGCAATCTCTTCGGCGTCCTTTCCGAAGGCCCCAATGGAATGGCAGTTAGCTATGGAATCTATCTGGAGGCGACTCGAGCCACCAATCCGTCCCTGCTCGTGCACGAACTTGCCCACGTGGCACAGTTCGAGCGACTCGGCGGAATCGAACCTTACCTCCGTGAGTATCTCACCCAATGCATCCGCGATGGTTACTGGGACGCGGAACTGGAATGTGAAGCCCGTAATGCAGCGGCACCGTTTACTAGACCTCCCGGAGGGTAACCTTTTTCTTTAACAGGCCTACGTCGCCGCCTGTCGTTGGACTGCCTGAGACAATAGCTGTATACAGCCGATTCGGCGTCTGTCAGCAAAAGGCAACCTTCTAAGCTCCAAGAGCACTTAGCCGCTTGTCATCACAATAGGAATTATTTACTATTAGGTTGCATGGAATCGCATGAAATACTTAAGGAAGCATTCGGTAGCAGCATGACCAGCCCTAAAGAAATTGCTTCGGAACTGGGTGTCTCGTTGTCTCTGATTTACAAGTGGGCGCAACCAAATAGCGATACTGGCTCCGGAAGCCGCAATCCACTTGATCGAATCGCCACCCTGATAGATTTGACGCAGGATCCCGGGATCTGCGAATGGCTTTGCCAAAGCGCTGGGGGATACTTCGTTCGCAACCCCAAGAGTAAATGCGAAGAAGGCTACGAAGTCGTCCCTGCGACCCACGCCATCGTACAACAATTCGCTGGTCTCCTCGACGTGGTTTCCCGCGCGGCGCAGGACAACACTATCACCCCAGACGAATCGGCCGAAATTCGTATCGTGTGGGACCGACTCAAAGCTTATTGCGAAGGCTTCGTCCGTTGCTGCGAAGAAGGTGATTTTGAGCAGATTCAGAAAGAACTGGGTCAGTCATAGCGTAGCCTTTCCCCCATGGCATCGTCGTCGTCCCCCGATACTTCTCAACTCCGCTGCTGGGCTGAGGTCAATCTCAGTCACCTTCGCCACAACGCTGCCATCCTTCAAAATGAAGCCGGTCCCGATTGCGGCATCATGGCTATCGTGAAGGCAGATGCCTATGGCCACGGTCTAGAATCAGTGGTTTCCACCTTAATCGGACATGTCGACTGGTTTGGCGTTGCCAACTACCATGAAGCCAAACGCACCTTTGAAGCGGCGAGAAGCCAATCCCCTTCCATCCTAATCCTAAGCCCTCCCATACCATCGGAGATAGAGCCAATCGTGGATGCAGGATTCTCCGCCTCGGTCTCCTCAGTTGAAGAAGTGGAAGCCTTTAGTATAGCTGCCGAAAGACTGGGAGTAAAAGCGAGGCTGCATGCCGTCGCTGACACCGGCATGGGACGTATGGGGGCCCTAATCGACCACTTTGCTGACCTCGTCTCTGCGATCAAGGATGCTCCTGGCTGCGAAATTGAGGGACTCGACACTCACTTTCCATCAGCTGACGAAGACCCAAATTTCACCCAATCTCAAATCACTGCTTTTTCGAAAATTGTGGAAGCACTCGCTCCCGAGAAATCTTGCCACCTGCACCTCGCCAACAGCGCTGGTTTACTTAAATTCCAACAAGACCTACCCTTCGCAACACTGGCCAGGCCGGGACTTGCCCTTTACGGCATCTCTCCTCTCGTAGACCACCCATTGCTGCGGCCGGTTCTCAGCCTGAAAACGAGAGTCACTCTAGTGCGGAATATCCCTGCAGGCACCAGCATTAGCTACGGTCGCACCTTTATTTCTGAGACTCCGATGCGAGTAGCGACCCTCGCCGTTGGTTATGGCGACGGCTACACTCGCTACCTCAGCGGAGACAAAACGCGAGTTCTTCTAGCCGGCGAACGCTGCCCGCTGCTCGGTCGAGTCACAATGGATCAAATCGTAGTCGACATCACTCATTTAACTAGACCCATTCAGTGCGGCGATGTCGCGACTTTAATCGGCAAGGAAAATGGAGAAGAAATTACCGCTAAGGAGCTCGCAAAACATGCCGGGACAATTCCTTGGGAAATTCTAACCGGAATCACCAGCCGCGTGGAGCGCATCTACATCGAATCAGATACCGAGGCCTGATGAACCTCAAAACGATGCGCATGTTCAAACTGCTCATCGAGCCAATCAAGATTAGTCGTAGTGATAAGTTTCTGGGAGCCCTCCGGCCATGCCGCCATCAAGGCATTGCGTCGTCCCGGATCGAGCTCACCAAAGACATCGTCGATCAGCATAACAGGAGCATCGTCACGCGATTCCAGAAATAAGTGGGTTTGCCCAAGCTTCAAAGCCAATGCGACGGTTCGCTGCTGACCCTCACTGGCAAACTTCGCAACCGGCATACCATTCAGTTCGAGAATGAGGTCATCACGATGGGGACCTGCCACGGTTTGGCGACGGCGAAACTCTTCTTCGCGGCGCGAGAATAATTCAAACGCGAGATCATCTTCTTCGCCGGAAGCAGACTGATAAGTCAATGTAAGGATTTCTTCGCCTCCTCCGATTTCGATTTGAGACCTTGCTGCTTGCGGGGCGAGCGCCTCAATTAACTCTCGGCGACACTGAGTGATGACACGGCCTTGTTCAGACAGCACCTTCGTGTAAGCATCAATCTCAGCCCACTTCGGTGAAGAATCGCGTTTGAGAAGAAAGTTTCTCGAGCGAACCGCTTTTTCATAAGCGCGCTGGGCAGCGCGGTAAGCCGGAAAAAGCTGAGCAGCCATGAAGTCGAGGTAGCGGCGCCGTCCATCGCCTCCTCCCCGAATTAGGGCGAGATCATCATTAGCCATCCAGACGACTAAGGCGCTATGACGAAGGTAGTCACTGCCACGCTTTTGATTTTCGCCGTCAACGAGTAACCGCCTTCCCGATTCCTTGTATTGAAGACGAAGCTCAACCGGATCAATCCCATCAAGCTGACCTCCGGCAGCAAATGCCACTTCGGAGAAGCGGATACAGTCGGCCATCGCCGAAGTCCTCGGGCTCTGGAGGCGCAGGAGGGTACACGCTCCTTCCAGAATTGAAGTCTTACCTTGTGCATTGTTGCCATGGAAGATGCTAATTCCTCCAGTCAACGCTATCCGCAGCGACTCAAAGCAGCGGAAATGATTAAGGTTGAGAGATCGCAAAAGCATGGACGAACGACTACAATCAACAAGCGATTGGTAACGAATCAACCAATCTGTC
>DCQY01000098.1 GCA_002323995.1 Akkermansiaceae bacterium UBA1506
GTGGCTTTAAACGTTACGTTTGAAGACGGATTACCATTGGCTCAAAGGCGATTTTATTCAAAAAAATAGAGCCTCCTTATTGAGATCCCATCTCAGGTGAATCCTGCTTATTCTTCATTTGTCTTTTATTAGGAAATCTAATTATCTTTTTAGTTGAGGCAAATAAAACCCTGTATAAGTTAAAATTATATGAAGGCGTTACCCCAATCCAAGCCTGCCTATGACGACAAGGCAGATGCTGCCCTGCTGCAGGCCATAGCTAACGGAGACCGCAAGAGTTTTCGAAAATTGTATGACCGTTACGACGGGCTGCTCTTCACCACGATCGATAAGGTGTTAAACGGTCGCGAAGACTCTGAGGAGGTTCTCCAAGAGGTCATGGGTTCTCTATGGCGCAAAGCTCATTTATACCATTCGACTCGGGGTCGTCCCGTCACTTGGCTTGCATCGATGGCCAGGAATCGGGCGATCGACCGACTCCGATCCAAGCAGCGACTCGCCCGACTAAAAACTGCCTACGGGGAAGAAATCGGTGTGATCCCGCGAGGGGCTTCAGGAGTTAGCGGACCGGAAGCAGCGGATCGCCGGGACACCTGCCAGAATGTCCGCTCGGCGATCATGGAATTAACCGACGTGCAGAGAGAGGCAATCGAAAAGGTCTATTTCGAGGGGCTCACGCAACAACAAATCGCTGATCAACTTGGGGAGCCTTTGGGCACAGTCAAGGCGCGAGTCAGACGTGGACTGGCCAAGTTGCGTCAGACGGTCAAGCCTGCCTGATTCAAACCGAACGCTTATGGGAGAGGGCGCTTCACTCGAAGCGCGCCAACAAATCGACGTTGGCCGTTGGGTCGAATGCTCTTAGGGCCTCGTTCTGCTTTTCGACGATTGTGGCGATTCCCTGCTTACTGTAACTGAGCATCTCCAGCATCTGCTCCTCAGTAAAGGTGGCTTCCTCGCCGCTCCCCTGCATCTCGATTAGTTCAAAGTCTGAGGTCATCGCATAGTTGAAGTCAACGCTTGCGTCCTTGTCTTCATGGTAGTTCAAATCGAGGCGACTCTCCCCTTCCCAAATACCAGCACTAACAGCAGCCGCCAGACGATCCATCGGTGAAGCGTCAAGTTTACCCGCGGCTACGAAACGCTGAAAAGCCATTTCCACGGCGACGCAGGCACCGGTGATAGAGGCGGTTCGGGTTCCCCCGTCAGCACGAAGCACGTCACAGTCCACCCAAAGAGTACGCTGTCCCAGCTTCTTTAAATCCACCACAGCTCGCAGACTCCGCCCAATGAGTCGCTGAATTTCAGAACTTCTACCATCCAACTTTCCACGCGAAATATCTCTTGGTTTCCGCTGTAAGGTGGAATACGGCAGCATACTGTATTCTGCCGTTAGCCAACCACCAGCAACATTCTGATGCATCATCCAGCGCGGCACTCCCTTTTCAATCATTGCGCTGCAGATTACCTGCGTTTCTCCAAAGCTCACAAGCACACTGCCATGGGCCAGCGGTGCGATATCGAGTTGGAAGGAAACTTCCCTTAGTTGGTCATTGGCTCGGCCATCAATTCTGTTCATGCTTAAGGAATTGGTCTAATAGCGGACGAATTGCAACCGTTCACATTCACAGTTGCTTCTGCGCACAATTCATTCACCGTAATTCTCTTTCGCGAAATTGCGGCGATATCCTCTCAAATGGGGCAAACCACGGAAAAACTGGAACAGTTCGCCATCGACGTCATTCTCGACCGTCGTAAGGGTGTCCGTGCCTCCATGCTCCGCGGATTTCTGGCTTCCATGTCAAAGCTCTACGTCGGAATAGTAAACCTTCGACTCTGGCTTTACCGAAACCGTCTTCTCCGGGAGCGAAATCTCGGCTGTCTCGTCGTCAGTATCGGCAACCTAACCGTTGGCGGCACCGGTAAAACTCCGGTCGTTGAGAAATTTGCCCGATCACTCCAAGACGGAGGCCGACGCGTCGCCATCCTCAGCCGCGGATACAAGTCGGTGAAGGAGCCTTTCCTCAGCCGTCTTTCCGGTAAAATTCAAGGAAAGAACGAGATCGATCCCCCGCGAGTGGTCAGCGACGGCAAATCTCTGCTCCTCGATTCCAAAACCGCCGGCGACGAACCCTACATGCTTGCGGCGAACCTTAAGGATGTTCCTGTGGTCGTCGATAAAGACAGGGTTAAAAGCGGCAAACATGCTATCGCTGAACTCAACTGCGATACGCTCATTCTTGACGACGGCCTCCAATACTTGCGACTCAAACATCGGCTCGACATCGTTCTTATCGACCGCTGGCATCCCTTTGGAACCGAGCGCCTCCTCCCCCGCGGCACCCTGCGCGAACCTCCACGAAATCTAAAGCGAGCATCCTACATTTTTATC
The DNA here is from genome assembly GCA_002323995.1 of Akkermansiaceae bacterium UBA1506. Lineage (GTDB taxonomy): Bacteria > Verrucomicrobiota > Verrucomicrobiia > Verrucomicrobiales > DEV007 > Arctic95D-9. The sequence continues at coordinate 2,393 of DCQY01000098.1, forward strand.
ACTAAGTGTAACGGTGAGCCCAACGATGAACTCATCGAACGCATTCGTCTCTACAACCGCACCGCTGAAATTATCGAATGCGAACACCGCCCAAGATATTTGCAGCACGTTGAAACTCGTGAAACGCGACCACTCTCTGATCTTGAAGGAACCAAGGTAGGAACGGTCAGCGCGATTGCTGTTCCCGAAAGTTTTGAAGATGGCATAAGTAAGCTTGGGGCCAATATCGAAGCGACTTGCCGATTTACTGACCACCACCGTTTCACCGAGCAAGAAATTATCTCTTTCATTAATTGCTGTATCGAATCAAACGTCGATATGATTGTAACTACGGAGAAGGATGCGGTGCGATTCCCCCGCCTCGGGCGCATGGATGTTCCAATTTACTTTCTACGAGTCGAAATTGGTATCCTTAGCAACGAAGAAAGTTTCGATCACTGCATCAATCGAATCTGCCAACCTCGTGAGACGATTCCGGCTCGCAACTTCTTCTAAAGGCACCTAATGTTATTTCTCGCTGGCATCTTCGAGAGCATTAACGGGGGAACCGCTGCTAATGTCATGCTGTGGAGCACAATCACTCTGCTGATCGTGATTGGATTCTTCGGAACATTCCTTCCCATCATTCCCGGCACGACGCTGGTCTTCGCTGCCATGGTGATGCACTACTTCTGCTTCGAAATGGAGGGATCTGGCCTCACCTGGCAAAGCCTCGTCGTCATTACCTTACTCTACATTTCTTCGATCATTATCGACTGGTTCTCGGGGGCCATAGGAGCGAAGTGGTTTGGCTCCAGCAAATGGGGTGTCGCTGGGACTCTACTCGGTGCCATTGTGGGAATCTTCTTCGGACTACCCGGACTATTAATCGGGCCCATCCTCGGGGTCTTTCTTTTTGAAATGATCTTCGCCAAGAAGGAAGTGAAGGAGGCCTCTAGCTCAACGATCGGCACCGTGGTTGGAGGTATCGCGGGAACTGTCGCCCGAGTTCTCATTGCCCTGGCCATGATCACTTGTTACCTGACCGACGTCTTTGTTTTTAATTGATTGAAAACTGACATATAAATTCAACAGATGGCCTCATCTTTAAACGGATTCATGGCATCAGCCGAAACCTGGCTAATCGAGGACTTCAACCCTATCGTAATTAGCTTGAAGTTGTGAGTCTCAGTGGTCGATTAGACAAGGGCTTCCATTGGCAGAAGCTCGTTCAAAAATTCATGCCAGCCGGTAATTTTGGGGAACAAGGCCACCTTTGCTCCGTGAGAGAAAGAAATGGTATTTCGCACCTGCCAGCGGAGCCTCGTCTGAGAAAACAAAAATCACCCCCTCTGGATCGGTAAGGTCGTGAATCTCGTCAGCGATGAACATCATAGATCTTACCGCATTGACCCAAATCAGTGTATTCGGTCGAGCAGAAAATTACGCAACTCCGCAATTGAAATACGCTCCTGCTCCATGGAATCGCGATGACGCAAAGTCACGGTATCCTTAAGCTCTTCGCCTGACTCACCCAGGGTATCAAAATCGATTGTGACACAGAACGGAGTTCCGACCTCGTCCTGGCGACGGTAGCGGCGTCCAATTGCCGCCGTCTCATCATAGAAAACAGTCATGAATGGAGTCAGGATCTGCTGTATTTCGCGCGCTTTCTCAACTAACTCAGGTTTATTTTTAAGCAACGGAAGAACCGCCACCTTGATCGGAGCCATACGAGGAGAGAACCGCATCACGGTGCGCACCTCCTCCTTACCTTTTTCATCAGTTACCGTCTCTTCGTCGAAGGCTTCACAGATCAATGCGAGAATAGTTCGATCACACCCAGCGCTTGGCTCCACGACGTGAGGAATCAGCTTCTCCTTGGCCTCGTCATCGAAGAAATCAAGTGGCTTACCACTGCATTCCTTATGCTTACTCAAATCATAATCGGTTCGATAAGCCACCCCTTCGAGCTCTTGGATACCGAACGGAAATTCATATTCGATATCATAGGTCTTCTTGGAGTAGTGCGCCCGCTCGCCGTCTGGCACATCGAGGATGTGCAAGTGTTGGCGCGGAATGCCGATTTCCTCGTAGAACTTCAACCGAAGTTCGAGCCATTCATCAGTGAGGGCCATACCTTCATCGGGACGGCAGAAGAATTCGATTTCCATCTGCTCGAACTCACGAGAGCGAAAGGTGTAGTTCCGCGGATTAATTTCGTTCCGAAACGACTTGCCGATCTGGGCAATACCGAAAGGCAACTTCACGCGATTCGTTTCCGCCACATTCTTGAACTGGGTGAAGATAGTCTGGGCGGTTTCCGGACGTAAATACGCCACACTGCTTTCATCACCATCTTCGGCAGAGGCTCCCATGTGGGTCTTAAACATAAGATTGAACTCACGCGGTTCGGTCAGGAGCGAGCCGTTTTCCGGATTGAACTGGGTCGTTCCCTCCACCTTCTCAGTCGACTCATCTGCCAACTCAAGCTTCTTGGGAGAAATCTGCTTGTCAGTCAGGAACTGCGCATAGTAAAGGCGAGCTGTCTTGCGGGCTTTGTTCTCGTCCTGCCCCTCGGTCACGAGCACGGAATACGCGCGATCAACCGACCATCCTGATTCTTCGTGAGATGCTCCAGCGTAGGAATACACATCTCCATCCTGCGGCTCGATTTGGTCCGCACGCAAGCGAGCCTTACTTAAAAGGCAGTCACACATCGGATCCGAGAACCCACCAACGTGGCCGGATGCTTTCAACACTTCCTGATGGGTAAGGATGGATCCATCCATCCCGAGAATATCTTCGCGCTCCTGCACATTTTTGCGCCACCAGTAGTCCTTGAGATTACGTTTTAGCTCCGCGCCAAGCGGACCGTAGTCCCAGCAGCCGTTGAGCCCACCATAGATTTCAGCGGATTGAAAAATGAAACCGCGGCGCTTACACAGGCTCACAATTTTCTCCATCAGGACCGTATTTTTCTCGGAAGCTGCGTCGCTCATATTTCAGATTTAAAAAATGCGGGACAACATAGCCGTCACACCCCATCCGCAAGGGGAAAGTGTTGAAGAGGCCCGCCGAGCGACCTGAAATCGTCGATTGTAGAAGATGCGGCTCAAACACCCGATTTTCCCTTGACCTGAGAGGTTTTTCGATGAAATTGCCCGCCCTCGCTCAGGTGAGGGGCGAATCTTTAACGGACCTTTAGTATGGCTAGAACTTGTAAAATTACTGGTGCAAAAGTAACCTCTGGACGTCGCATCCACCGCAGTGGTAAGGCGAAGAAAAAGGGAGGTATTGGCCGTCACGTAACGAAGACCGTTAAACGTCAGTTCAAGCCCAATCTTCGGCAGAAGCGTATCTGGGTTCCCGAACTAGGGCGCTACGTCCGCGTGAAAGTGAGTGCCCGTGGACTCAAGACGATCGACAAAAACGGCGCTTACACTACCCTCAAGAAAGCTGGACTTATTTAAGTCCTCTTGGCAGAAACGGTGTCGGATGCCTGACACCCTACATATTGCTGAGCCGGGGGATTCCGAGGAAGTCTCCTTCGCCCGTGCCATCTCGCTACTCGGCGTGACGCCGGAAGTTGCGTCCACGTTCCTCTTTGACAACCGGGGAGATCTTCCCCGAGCGTGGAAACTCTGGCAAGATAAGTGGTTAGCTCCACATCTCGCTCCGAACTTCGTTGAAGCCTACGAATGCGGTTCCCAGTTCCGAATCAACGAAGTCCAGGCCGTCGACAGCCTCCTCGACGTTAAACTCTCGGAGCAACTCCGCGAGCGCAGCATTACCGCCGGCAAGCCTTTTCTCCAAGGCAAAGACGAAATGAAGGGGAACAAAAACTGGGTGAAATACGTCGATCGCGTCGAGAAAGGTCAGTCGCCCGGCCACGTCTCAGTCATTTTTGCCCTCCAGTCTGCCCTATACAACCTTCCCCTCGCCTCCGCCCTATCTGCCTACATTTGGTTCGAATTCCAATCCGGGCTTCCCAAAGAGTTGTCCCATGAATCCCTCTCTGAACTCTCAACAGTTTTTGAGGAAGCGCTGGTTCACGTTTCCATCGCCGTCAGGGAAAATGGCGTTCAGGCCAGTGGCTCTGGGAATCTCCGGGTGGTATGATACCTCCAACTGACCATGTCTTCGGATATCGACGAAATCACCATCACTGAAATCAAGACCGAAACCGATCTCGAGTCGACATGGAACGTGATTGTCTATGATGACCCGGTGAACCTGATGAGCTTTGTGACGCTCATCATCCAGCGCGTTTTCGGCTACCCGAAAGAAAAAGCGCAATCCCTCATGCTAGAGGTACATCAAGACGGCCAATCCGTAGTGTGGACGGGCATTCGCGAACAGGCGGAACTCTACGTTCAGCAGTTGCAGGGTTACCAACTGCTTGCCGCCATGAAGCGGGTCATGGAGTGACGGGTTGAAAACGGTAGTGGCCGACAATTTTCCACTGATCAATCCCCGAGTCTTCGACCGGACCGGCACCGATATTGTGAACAAATGTGTCCGGTCCCACGACCACCCCAATATGCCACAGCCCGTTGTCCGTGAGATCCCATACGATAAGATCACCAGACTTGATTTCCCCTTCCACCTTTGCCCCCTGGCGTTCTAAAAACTTCTGAAGGTTCGGCACCCTTCGGTGATCAATATTACGGTCGGTTGTCAGCAGTCCCCAAAGCGCGGGGTAGGAAGAGAAACTGCTACGCATGTCTTCATGGACCAACTTCTGTAGATCAATCCCCAACGCCCGATAAGTTCGTATCACAACATCCGTACAAACGCCGGTATCCGCTGGCACATCACCGCCTGGATAGGCCATCGAGACGTAGGCAGGATCATATCGGACCTCTTGAGTGGTTCGAAAAAGTGCCGCCTCAACCAACCGCTCCGAAAAATCGTCTTTTTTTACATCAACTGATGCGCCACGCGCTGACAGCATCTCCACCAGCACCCAGACGCCGAAAAGAATCAGGGAAAAGTATTTCATGAAAGTCTCTACGCTTAGACGAATGACTCCCTTTCAGTTTTCAAAAAAACCAGTCGATACTTAGAAGCGCTTTCAGCAGCACTGGCACGATTGGCAACAGTTAATCACAAGCCAATTAGGCGATAGAATCAGGGTAACAACCGACGTTCCGACTCTTGGAGCGGCCCGCTACCACTTCGGTAAGACCGACATTTCAACGGCGGCGCTTTCGAAAGAAGCCGTCAAATAATCCACTTCCCTCACGGGAAGTCCGGGGTATTGCCGTAGGATCGTTCGGCACCGGGATAAGCTCGCCTTCAATGGGTAACTCTTCTGGACCATCACGAAAAATGGAATGGACCGGACCACGGTATGAGAACTCCTTATCGGGTTCCCCATAGAGTTCCTTCAACCTAGTCGCAGCATCGCGGACCTCGTTGTAATTGTCTTCGGTCAGATAACGCTTCAGGAACTCTCCCACTACTGGTGCGGCCTTGCTGCTTCCACTAACTTTTTCACCGGGCTCACCTTCGTAGATCACAGCAAAAGAATAGACGGGGTATTTCGAAGGAAAGTATCCGGCGAACCAGGCGATGTTCTGCTTATTGGCGATCTTCCACTGACCGGTTCCGGTCTTACCTGAAACAGTAATTTTATGCGAAGCGCGACTAGCGGTTCCATTGCCGGCGTTAACCACGTCATACATGCCCCGCTGGACCGAGCGCAGCGAATAGTTGTCCACCTGCAAATTATTTGCTACTTCAGTGGGGAAGGTTCGTACGATTTCATGGTTTAGGTCCTGAATTTGAAGAACGAGACGAGGCTTTAAAACTTCGCGGCCATTACCAATCGCGGCCATCATCCGAGCGATTTGGAGCGGCGTTGTTTCTACTTTACCCTGACCAATACTCATAACCGCTTCTTCACCGTCGGACATAAGGTAACCATATTCATCGAGCCAATAACGGTTGCTTGGAATGAATCCGGAGTTCTCGTTTAAGGGGATCCCTGTCTTTTGACCAAGACCCAAACGAGTGGCCATGTAACTCATAGAATCAGCACCGGCGCGAGTCGCCACTTCGTAGAACCAGGTGTTACAGGAACGAGTAATCGCTCCCACAACATTCATGTAACCTTCCTCGTCTTTACTCCAGTTTCGCATCACCACGTTTCCCACCTGCCATGCGGGAGGACACGGATAGACATCGGCAGCAGAGATATAGCCACTCTCCAGAAAGCCAAGAGACACTGGAATCTTAAAGGTCGATGCCGGTGGGTATGCGGCGCGGAAAGCCCGGGCATAAAGCGGCTTATCAGGATCTTCGACGAGGGCAGAATATTGTTCCTGACTGATCTCCGGAATAAACAAATTTGGATCGAAGGACGGGTTACTCGCCATTGCCATGATGTCGCCGGTGCGGCAATCCATTATCACCATGGCTCCCCGCTTGACCTTCTCTTCGAGCAAGTCCTCAGCAATCCGTTGCATCTCAAGATCAATTGAGGTCACCACGTTGTAGCCGGGCTGGGGGCGAGAGAGGACATCTTCCTTAACCTTGCTGCCGTCAGCCTCAAACAAGACATTAGTCCGACCCGGCTTACCACGAAGATCGGTTTCAAACGCTTTCTCAAGGCCATCCACACCCATGCCCTGGCGCCACATGTCCTCATCGTTGACGATCGGACCCGTGAGACGCGGGGGACGCTTACCCACGTAACCGACTACATGCCCGAGAGTCTTACCTTGCGGATAATGCCGCAAATAAATCGGATGCAAACTCAATCCCTCCATCTGCTGGCGACTCATGCTATCCACCTGCTCGTCATTAAGGACAGAGGAAAAGGCCAGCGGTACCCAGCGGCGGTCTTTGTAATGATTAATTACAGTGCGTCCCGGCAAGTCCCACTTAGTTTCGAGAATCCGGTTCACATGCACGATGCGCTCACCGGCATAACGAAGAACTTCAGCATCGGAAACTTCTTCGCCTAAGAAGGGGAAATTAATTGCTGCGTAATAGGCGACTCGTGATTGGGCAAGCGGGTAGCCGTTGCGATCGAGCAACTGTCCTCGTGGAGCGGGTATAGAAAAGGTGAATGTCCGCGCTTCCGTTCGCGTCGCGAGACTGGACTTTTCACCGTCACGGTTTATCTGCTGAGACTTCGCCAGAATATCCTTGGCACTAATCATGACAGAAGAAGGCGGAGCTTCCTCAATCTTCTTAACGATAGAATCTTCAATGGCTACTTCCTCCTCTACCGTGGCCCCTTCGGCCATTTGAATTTCCTCCTTGGATTCCTCCTCTTGACCTGCTCCGGGCGCAAGTTCGGCCGGAATCTCGACAGCCACATCACCCTCGCCCATCCCTCCAGTGATGGAAGTATTACCGTCATCGAGCACAGCCGAGGTATTGGTTTCCGATCCCTCATCCTCGAACTTCGGTATCGAGATGGAATCTGGAACCATTTCGGCACTCCCTTGGGCATCGCTGCCATTCTGATCAGGCGCAGCCTTCGGGTTAGGAGCCCCTTCTTCCTTCAATGGCAGGGGATCCGGGGCAGCAGCATCCTGCGCCTTGGCCGAAGCCAACATGCCGACCGCAATTAAAACGGCGGGAATAGAAAATGTGACCCGTCGGGTAAGAGTGAGCATGCGTGACAAGATGGTGAGAATAACATTAGCACGAACTCCAAGCCGCGCCCAATGCGAATACGCGAGATTCCTCAATGAGTTTTCAAAAAATGTTCAATTTCCATAGCGAGTTTGCTGGTAATTCCTGTGACCTCACCAATCTGTTCGGGAGTCGCTTTTCTCAGGCGGGTCACCGACCCGAACTTCATGAGGAGGCGCTCCTTACGCGCCCGACTGATGCCGGGACAGTCATCGAGGATACTTTCCTCGACTCGCCTCTTCATCAGCAGTTGGTGATACCCGTTGGCAAAGCGGTGCGCTTCATCCCGTATTCGCTGCAATAATTTAAGTGCTCCCCTATCATGAGGAATTAAAAGTGGCTCTGACTCACCGGGGCGAAACACTTCTTCCCTCTGCTTGGCTAAGCCGATCACAGGCAGATCATGCAACCCCAAACGATTGAGTTCCTTCACCGCCATACCGAGTTGCCCTTTGCCACCATCCACAACGACGAGGTCCGGCAATCGCACAAATGGCCTCCTCTTCTCGTCTCCGTCCTCAGCGGCGGTGGCTTCCACGTCCTCAATGCGACGCATCGCTGCCAGAGGATTCTCCTGCGTCGCATCAGCGAATTCCTCGCCGACCCGCTCTCGGGCTTCAAGAAGAATACGGGAATAGCGACGGCGAATCACCTCCGCCATACTGGCAAAATCATCTTGCCCTTTCACCGTTTTAATACGGTATCGGCGGTAACTACCGTTGTCGGCCACTCCGTTCGTAAAACGCACCATCGAAGCCACAATGTGATTTGAGGAAATGTTAGAAATATCGAAGCACTCCATCACCGTCGGCTCGCGATCAAGATCGAGATATTCCTGTAACTCCTTCAAATCAGCTTGAGGATTAATCGCCTTACCCGGAACGCCGCGCTTCCGAAACTGGCGCGTCGGCCGCAGGGTCTTCTTAAGGTTGTCAATCATGTCACGCAACTGGGCTGCGCGCTCAAAATCGAGCGCCGCCGAAGCCTCGGCCATTTCCTCCTCGATCGATCGAATCAAATCCTTGGAATGACCCTGCAGAAATTGGCAAGCCTGCTCGACCTTCACGAGATAGTCCTCCCGCGTAATCCGACCGATACACGGAGCTGTGCAATTTTTGATTACGTCGTTGTTACAATGCTGATAATCCC
>DCQY01000056.1:0-8439 GCA_002323995.1 Akkermansiaceae bacterium UBA1506
TCCTAAATATTTCACTGCACTGTTTTTATCACCAAACCTCTTATGCCCGAAAAAGATAATAAGGATGACGCTGACTCCGGCGATAAGTCTCTCGACGAAAAAAAAGCGGAGGCACTGAACCTTTGGGAAAAGGAGGAGAAGAAAGGCGAGCGCAAAGAAAAAGGAGGGGCCTTAGCTGCTGAACAGGGCTCTGTTTCCCAACATTCCGCGAAGGGGGATGTGAAGCCTGAGGACCACGAGGCGGCTGAAGATCAAGGCAGCGATAGCAGCTTAGAGGAGGTTGACGGTCAAAAAATTATTCACATCAAGCCACCCATTATCGTCAAAGATTTGGCGGAGATGATGGGGATGAAGCCCTTCAAGATCATCCAAGACCTTATGGAGTTGGATGTCTTTGCCAACCAGACTCAGTCGATCGAGCCTGATGTGGCATCTCAGATTTGCCAAAAGCATGGCTTCGTCTTCGAGAAGGAGAAGCGCGAAAAAGGAGCTGGTGTTCATAAGGTCGAAGAAGTCATTGAGGTTCCTGAAGTCGAGGATATCCAAGAGGTTGAAGAGGAGAAGCTAGCGATTCGACCGCCGGTTGTCACATTCATGGGGCACGTCGACCACGGGAAAACCTCGCTCCTTGATGCTTACCGGGGATCCCGAGTGGTTCACGGCGAGGCCGGCGGTATCACTCAACACATTGGGGCTTACCAGATCATTCGAAATGACAAGAGTGTGACTTTCATCGATACGCCGGGTCACGCCGCATTTTCTGAAATGCGCGCTCGCGGTGCTGATATTACCGATATCGTTGTCCTCGTTGTTGCGGCTGACGATGGGTTGATGCCGACAACGTTCGAAGCGATCGATCATTGCCGGGCCGCCGGGGTTACCATCATCATAGCGATCAATAAGGTAGACCTTCCTCGTGCCGATGTTGACAAGGTCAAAGGCCAGCTTCAAGAGAATGACCTGACGCCGGAGGATTGGGGTGGTGAGACGATTTGTGTTGAGGTTTCAGCCAAAGAGGGAACAGGACTCGATGCGCTTTTTGAAATGATTCACCTTCAAGCCGAGGTCTTGGAGTTGAAGTCAAATCCTGAAGGTGCTGCGCGCGGTATTGTGATTGAGGCGCGAACAGAGCCAGGTAAAGGGCCCACCGCTACTGTCGTAGTGCAGACAGGCACACTGGACGTCGGGGATGCCTTTATCTGTGGAAATCATCATGGCAAAGTGAAAGCGCTTATCGATGATACGGGCGCCCGCATTCAGGGTGCGGGGCCGTCTTCTCCAATCGAAGTTGTTGGTTATTCGGGAGTTCCTAATGTCGGCGATGAACTCATCGAGATGGAGTCTGAGCGCAAAGCCAAAAAACTTGGGGGCGAGCGTCAGGATAATGTCCGCCAAGAGAAGTTGAAGCCTCAAGATAAGTCCGCGTTGGAGACGCTCTTTGCGAATATCGAGCAGGGTAAGAAGACGACTCTCAAGCTCATTATCAAAGCCGACGTCCAGGGCTCAATTCAGGCGATCGACAAATCCTTGAATGAAATTCAGTCCGACAAGATCTCAGTCGATATTCTCCGTCAAAGTGCGGGTCCGATTACTGAAGCTGACGTACTGCTAGCGAGTGCATCTGACGCAATTTTAATTGGTTTCAATACGAAGGTGGAAAACAAGGCGCAGCCGGTTGTTAAGCGCGAAGGCGTTCAAGTGAAGCTGTTCTCGATCATTTACGAGCTTATCGATCAAGTGAAGGAGGCGATGCTCGGAATGCTCGAGCCCGAAACCCGTGAGAGTGTGATTGGCCACGCCAAGGTTTTAGAAGTGTTTAAACTTTCATCTGGCCGTGTCGGGGGGTGCGTTGTTACGGATGGTAAGGTTGTGCGAACAGCGCGGGCCCGAGTGGTTCGCGATGGGGTTCCGATCTACGACGGCGGTTTTTCGACGCTAAGACGTTTCAAAGATGATGCGAAGGAAGTTAAGAATGGTCTTGAGTGCGGGATCAAGCTTGGCAAGTTCAACGATTATCAGAAAGAAGATGTGATCGAATGCTACGAACTCGAGAAGCTAGCTCAGACACTCTAATTTCTGAGAGTTCGGAGATCGTTTCATATGTTATCTCTTCACAGCCTTAGAGAATGCTATGAGCCAGCGACTAGACCGTGTAAACGAACTGCTCAAGCGCGAGATTAGTGCCTGTATTGAGAAAAGTTTTGAATTCACGAATATTCTTGTGACTGTCCATGCGGTCGAGACAGGCAAGGATCTTAAGGCGGCGACTGTCTTTATAGGTGTTATCGGTGGCCAAGGTGAGGCGGATCGGGTCATCAGTAAGCTCAATGCAAAGCGCGGCTTCATCCAAGGCGTCGTGATGAAGCGGGTCGTGCTAAGGAATACTCCGAAACTGACTTTTGTAGTGGATGATTCCGTTGAGCGCGGCGTGCGAGTTTTAAATATTCTCGAAGAGCTGGGTGATATGGACTTGGAAAACAGTGATGAAAGTCCTGACAATTAACAGGTGATCGAACGTTCCAAATCGCCTGGTGTGTCTGGTTAATCAGTAAGGTAGAAAACGGTGAAAGATACGTTTGACAATATTCTCAAAGCCATTGGCAGCGCCCGCAGAATTGGTGTGACAAGTCACGCCCGTCCCGACGGTGACGCAGTTGGTTCAGCTGTGGCCATGGGGATGATGATCCAAGAGAAGGGGAAAGAAGTCGCAGTCATTAACTCGGACCCCGTGCCGGAATCGCTCAAGTTTCTTCCCGGTGCCGAACTGATTAAAAAGCCGGAAAAAGGAGGCGAATTTGATCTGGTTATCATCTTGGACTCGGCCGATAAAGTTCGCGTTGGGAAGGATTTCTGGGAGGCTGTCGAGGGGCTCAAATTGTTGATTAATATAGACCACCATGTAAGCAACACTTGTTACGCCGATGTTAATTATGTTGATGCTGACTCGCCGGCTACTGGTCAGATTGTTTATCAACTCGCTAAATACGCGGGTTGGAGTATCACACCTGACGTAGCAAAGAATCTCTACGCAGCCATCTCTACAGATACAGGGGGGTTTCGGTATCCTTCGACCTCAGCAGAGACCATGCGTATTGCCGGCGAGCTTATCGAAATAGGGGTCGATGTCGGTGATATTAATCAACGTTTGTACGAAAACTATCCTCGGCGGCGAGTCGAGATGCTGCAGTATCTCCTCGAGGGAATGGAGATCAGTGAGGACGGTCGTTTCGCCAGTGTCGAATTGCCTCGAATTGTTTCGGAACAATTGAACCTTCAAACTGGTGATACGGAAGGGGCCATTGACACAATCCGATCGATCGACAGTGTCATTGTTGCGGTTTTATTTGAAGAATTGAGTGACGGCATGATTAGAGTCAGTTCACGTTCAAAAAATAAGAAATACAGTGTTGGAGATATCTGTGCTGAATTCGGAGGAGGAGGACACACGCTCGCCGCTGGAGCGAGGTTGGCAGGGCCGATTGAGTCAGCTAGAGTGGAGTTCATGTCCCGGGTCGCGGAGCACATGTCACCGAAATGACTTGTTGGCGTTTTCTGGATTTGTTATCCCATACCAATGAGGAGTATTCGCCAACAGACCCGGCTACTACTCCCTGGCGCCACTGCTGGGATAATGACTATCTTGTCGGATGGTTCTAGTAGGAATCATTCCTCTTATGGCAGGGGCGAGAACAGGGCGAATGGTGCGGTATTCATAGTGTCGAAGGCTCAGGCTGTGCCGCAGAAGAAATTGATTAAAAAGCCATTCAAAGAGAGTCGTCCGATATCGACAGATCTTCAGAAGGTCCAGTGGCTATTGCCAACGAATGCGGTGATAGACTCGATCACCGCAGTAACGGTCAATCTGCCGATACGAAAAGTTTCATTTGCTGGCGGACATAACTGATGGAAGTGGGAGTGCCTGAGCAAAAAGGTTCTCACGGAATTCGGTAATCGAATGAGGAAATCGCTATCTTTACTTCTTTGCTTCGTGCCTTCGGCAATAGTGTTTATTGCAGGGTTGATCCTTGCCGGTTTATACGGGTTCCGTCAGATACCGGATTTGTTTGAGGAGGCCGCGCGTGGCTTGTTGCCTCAGGGATTTGAAGCAAACTTGTTAACTAAAGGCAAATATACGGTATGGCTACCAGTCGAAGTTAAAAGTGAATCCGAAAGAGAGAGGGATTGGTTGCCCCCGGGTGGCCAGGTTTATCTATTGGACTCAGCAAGTGAACAGGAACTTGAGTTGGAAGCCTCAGGCCATAGGGTGAAATTCATCGGAGATGAAAAGTCTGTTTCCCTTGGATCATTTGAAACCCTAAAGGATGGCCAACTTATTGAGGTGAAGGCGACAGGCTTGGCTGAACCGGTGCTGATTAGCATCTCCTTAGACGACCCCGGAAAAAAGTTGGCGACGATCTTCACGCTTATCGCCATTGTTGTTATCACATTAATGACTGCAATCTCACTGCTTATGTTTTCGGTTCATCGCTGGACGATTGCAAAAGAGGCAGGCCTGAAATCGGTCTAGTCCATAGCGAGTCAAGAATTCGTAATCAGATAGCAAAACAGTTGGACGACTGTGTTCACATTTTCTACTTTTATACTATGGGAAGTTTAGTGCCGAAATTTTGGCTGATAGTTGGGGCATTGGGTGCTGCAGTTGCGGTGGATCAGATGGTGGCACAAGATGAGATTTCTGACTGGAAAGGAAAACCGCTTATCATTTCTCTCCAAGATGATGACTTAGGGGACTCCAAGCGACTTCGTGAATTCGGTCGCCTTCTCGATAGGGCTGAGAAGGCAAAGGTTTCCATGATTATTTTTGATTTGGATTTCGACCGTCCGGCGTACGACCTTGATTTTCAGAATGCGGTCGAGCGAGTTGCGGCACTAGCGGTTCCAACGGTTTCCTACGTTTCATCATCAGCGATCGGTCCTGGTGCTCTGGTCGCGCTCGGCAGCGATTCCATTTATATGAGCGTGTCGGCGATTATTGGTAGTGCGGCGATTGAATCAATGGCTGCCGATGATGATTCTAAAGAGAGTCAGCAGGTTTTTCAGGCGCAGTCTATCTTGAAAGCGCGTGCCCGCAGTCTTGCCACCGAAAAGGGGCATCGAATTGACGTCGCCGAGGCGTTTGTGGATCACAATCAGAAGATTGATGCTCCCTGGGGAAGAATCACTGAGGAGGGTGAGATCCTCACTTTGACTGCTGATGAGGCGGTTAAAAAAATCGAAGGCAAACCTCTGCTGGCGAAGGGAATTGCTGAATCGATTGGGGAAGTAATCAGGGCCGAAAAAGTGAGGGGTGAGCCCATAGAAACCAGTCCGCGTGATTTCGCGGCGGCGCTAAATCGGGAACGTCTCAGCGGGGTGGAAGAGGCGGAAAGCGTTACCCAAGGTGCAGAAGGAAATGCTAGCGGAGAACCTGACTCGAGCTTGTTTGGGCGCCGTGAGGAGGGCAGCTATGCGGGGAAGATAGTTGTTGTAGATATCGGGGAAGATTCCCTTGCGACGGGAAAGGCCAGTTTTGACTTTATGGATCGAACTCTGAAAAAAGCGGAGTTGGACGGAGCAGAAGCGGTTATTTTCGACATGGATACCCCGGGAGGGTTTGCTTGGTATACCGAAGGTCTAGTCCTGGACAGTCTGCAGAGCATCAGTTACCCAACCTACACTTTCGTCAATACTCGTGCAGAATCAGCGGGCGCTATTATTGCCGTTGGAACGAGCCACATTTATATGAGGCCTGCGGCTACAATTGGATCTGCTTTAGTGGTTACTGGGAGTGGTCAAGACTTGAACGAGTCTATGAACGATAAAGTAACTCAGATGATCATCGCGGCGGTTCGGAATGCTGCTGAATTGAACGGTCATAATCCTGATGTAGCCGAAGCGTTTGTGACGCGGGAAAAAGAAGTCAGAATTGATGGAGAGGTCATCCACGAAGCTGGAAATGTTCTCAACTTGAATACAATTGAGGCGACGGAAATTATCGATGGAAGGCCTCTGTTGGCAAAGGGGATTGCAAGAAATTTGCAGGAGATAATCAAGCAAGAGGGTCTTGAAGGCGAAATTGTTAATGCCAAGCCGTTAGGCATGGAAGCTTTTGCTCACTGGATTCAAAAAATATCAGTGCTGCTGATCGTGGTTGGTTTGGCCGGTGCCTATCTGGAGATTAATAGTCCAGGGTTTGGTCTGCCGGGGCTTGTCAGTGTTCTCGCCTTTGGACTCTTTTTCTTTGGAAACTACATGGCCGGTAATCTTGCTGGATACGAACTGGCAGTTCTTCTTGTGCTTGGATTGGTTCTCATCGGTGTTGAAGTGTTTTTGTTTCCCGGTGCAGTCATACCCGGTGCCGTTGGAGCCGCCCTTGTTCTCGTTGCTCTCGGACTAGCCATGGTTGACCGAGTTGATCTAGAATGGAAATGGAATGATTTACCCGGCGCTGATTCGTGGGCTGCTATCTTTAGGCAATCATTTTTTATGCTCTCCTTGGGGCTGGTAGGTGCGCTGTTGGCCGTTCTGTCAGGAATGCGGTTCATTCCGCATACCCGATTTGGAAATCGTCTCATTCTCGAGGAGACGGTGCCTTCTGGAGCTTCGATCGAGCTTTCGGAGATTGAAGCGAAAAAGGATAGTTACGTTGGTTTGTCAGGGATGACAACAACGGACCTTCTGCCCTCAGGAAAAGGAAAATTTGATGGCAAGTATTTTGATATCGTCGCCGATGGAGAGTTTATCAAAAAGGGCGAAATTATCGAAATCGTGCAACACGAAGGAAGCAGGATCGTCGTAAGTAGAAAGTAGAGATTTCTCTGCCGGAGGCGCCCCTACATGGGGGCAATTCTTTTAGACCCTACGTCAGTCGTAACGTTGACGTGTTGATTGAAGCTTTTTAAGATCAAATCGTTGCGCACATCTGTGTGGCTTGGACTACTCCAGAGATTTCGGTGTTCCTGAGGATCAGTTTCAAGGTCATAGAGTTCACCCTTATTGATACTGTGGTAAACGATCAACTTGTAGCGAGTGTCGCGATACATGGTTGCAAAAGTCCCATTGCCTTGGGTGAAAGTGGGATCGAGTGCGTCGAAATATTCACTGCGCACAGCTTCGCGAACTGGGGCATTAAGAGGCCTTTGCCCATTGAGATACGGTACTAGCGAGAAACCTTGATGGTAATCCGGAATACAAGCTCCCGAGATCTCGAGTAATGAAGCAGAGAGATCAAGGAGCTCAGTAAGCTGTTTGCACTGGATGTTCTCTTGGATTCGGCCGGGAGCATAGAAGATCAGCGGAACACGAGTCAGTCCTTCGTAAAAGCGGCATCCCTTAAAAAACAGTCCGTGATCGCCAAGTGTTTCACCATGATCGCTCGTGAAGACAACTACGGTATTTTTCATGGCTCCTGAGTCTTCAAGATGATTGAGTAGGCGACCAAATTCGTCGTCGATCAGGGAAATCATCGCGTAGTATTTGGCTTGTTCGGCCTTTGCGTTAGAATCCTCGGGAGATTTTGATTTAGTTTGAAAGTCGGCATCAGATAGTTCTGCCTGGGTTGCAATATCTGATGCCTCAAATGTCGGCCCAGGCATACTTTCTGGGTCAAATTTTTCGGCATATTCCCTGGGAGGAATGAACGGCGGATGAGGATCATAGATATTGATGTTCAGCATCCACGGTTGATCTCCTCGATCTTCCGAGATGAATTCAATAGCTCGGGTCGTGGCCCAGGTAGTTTGATGGTAGTTCCTAGGAACTCGGTCTGGTGATTTGCGCATCGCATTAAGGTCGCCGCCATTTTCGCTAACCCAATCCGCGTAGTCATGCTCACCCTCGGGCCAGTCATCGCGTGGGGCATGACTAAATTTCCAGTAGCGGAAGCCATCTTTTGCTACTCGAGGTTCTGTCCGGTGCCCGGAACTTTGCAGATGGAACTTTCCAATCATTCCACAATCGTATCCTTCGGCGGCAATGAGACGGCTAATCAGAGGAGTTTGTTCAGGAAAGGTGGCGTTTCCATTGCGCGTATTGTGGAGTTTTGCCGGATAGAGTCCCGTCATGAAACTTGCGCGGCTGGGGGTGCAGATTGGGCTCTGGCAGTAAGTATGGGTGAAGGATGTGCCTCCCCGGACTAATTTGTCGATATTAGGTGTTGAGACATAGGGGTTGCCTAGGGCTGCAATGGTGTCAAAGCGCTGCTGATCAGTGCAATACCAGAGAATATTTGGGCGATCGGATTGGGACATTTAAGGATACCGTAGAGGTAAAGTTGGAAGTTGCAAAAGTGTAACGGCACGGTTACAGACATGACCATGAGACGTTTGTTCCAAATTGCTCTTCTAGGCGGTATAGCCGGGTTCATCCTCATGGGATGTGAAAAGCACGAATTTGAAGTGACCAAAGTTCTACACGAGGCCCATGGCGGTGATCATGGCG
>DCQY01000056.1:8839-20096 GCA_002323995.1 Akkermansiaceae bacterium UBA1506
GAGGGGAAGCAGGGGGATCACGAAGCAGAGAAGGGGACGGCTGGGAAAGGTCGTGACATCGGCCTTTAAAGGTTAGCCTCCTCAAGGCAAAGCTAGAGTAAGTCACCCCCCCACAGGGCGACTGGTTTGGTCGTTCTGTTTGTTGCGGAGATCGTTTGACGGGCAGATGCGAGAACGAGTGAATCTCGATCTGGTTTACCAACTATCTAGTTGGCTGAGCTTGAGCAGGCTCAGATCAAGTCAGCCGTTTGAGTTGCGCAGAAGCCAGAGGTGACCCCCGACATTGACCAAGAAAAGTGTTCAGAGTCACTGCATTATTCGTTTGCAGATAAATCAAGCTCGCGGACCCAAATATTACGGAAACGAACCGGGTTACTGTGGTTTTGCAGCTGAATTGGTCCGGTTTCTTTCACCGTATTGTAATTTGCAACCTTCTTGTGGCCGCTGGGCCCGAGGTAGTTTTGCCGATGGTGAGTTAGAATACCATTGTGCAGGACGGTGACGTGAGCTTGCTTTAGCAAATTGCCTTCGGCATCCCATTTGGGGGCTTCGAAAATGATATCGTAAGTCTGCCACTCTCCGGGAGGACGACAAGCGTTGACTAACGGTGGCTTATAGCCATAAATCGCTGAAGCTTGGCCATCGGCGTATGACTTGTTGTCATAAGAATCCAGCACTTGCACTTCGTATCCGCCGAGAAAGAAAACACCGCTGTTGCCACGCCCCTGTGATTTCCCAACAACTTCTTTGGGTGAAGCCCATTCAATATGGAGTTGGACGTCCCTGAACTCGCGCTTGGTTCGCATATAGCCTCCAACACCTTGACCTTTCGGCGGGACTTCGAGTTGCCCCTCTTTTATAATCCAGTCAGCAGGGGAGTTGTCTTTTGCCATGACCCACTCATCAAGATTGCGGCCATCGAACAGAATGATTGCATCGGAGGGTGCCGAAGCGGCGGTTTCACCAGGAGTCACGACTTCCGGACGCGGGCGAGCGTCGTCATGGACTCTCCATTTACCACCTGGTAAGTAAGGCGTGTCTGTATAACCAGTTGGGTGCTTCTCTTTAGCAGGAGCTTTGGGTTTGGCAGGAGCCTTTTTATTTTCCTCAGCATGGGCGGAGAGGCTCAGTAGCAGGGAAAGGGCGGTAACAAGCAGAATGACAAATCTCATAATGGCGGGAGGGTGCCACGAACTGTGGCAAGTGACAATGGCAGAATGACGGCCTTTTTAACCTAAAGATCATTCAGCTGCTGTATTCCCCTAAAAATTTGGCCAAGACAAAAGAAAACCCGGATCGGCTGAGCCGATCCGGGTCGTTAAAATAGACGTGACTTGCCGTCAAAACGGAGATTATACCTGACCGGATATAGACTTTCCGGTAGACAGAAGGTCATCGCAGGCAACTCCAATACGGCTGGCCATGCCTTCCTCTGCCGCTTTGAGGTAAGCGCGGGGATCGTAGGCTTTTTTGTTTCCAATTTCACCGTCAATTTTCAGAACCCCGTCGTAGTTTTGTAACATGTGAGAAGCAATGGGCCGAGTGAAGGCGTATTGCGTGTCGGTGTCGACATTCATCTTCACGACACCGTAATCGAGTGTTTCCCGTATCTCTTCGAGCGTTGATCCCGAGCCGCCATGGAAAACAAGGTCGAACTCAGCATCGTCGCCATATTTGCCGGTGACGGCTTCTTGTCCGAGTTTGAGGATCTCAGGACGTAGCTTTACGGCACCGGGTTTGTAATGTCCGTGGACATTACCAAAAGTGGCCGCAAAGGTGAAGCGACCAAGCGGGTGGAGGGCTTCGTAAACAGCCATCATGTCTTCGGGAGTGGTGTAAAGATCTTCGTCGGGAGTGTCTTCAGTACCAGCAGCGCCTTCTTCTTCTCCTCCTACAACGCCGGCTTCGACTTCGAGGATGATTTCATTATCGGCACACTTAGCGAGATACTTCTTGGAGATCTCGAGGTTTTCGTCGAGAGCGAGTTCGGAGGCATCAAGCATATGATTCTGAAACAGATTATTTTCGCCGCGAGCGCGACGCTGGGCGGTAGCTTCAATGAGAGGATCGAGGAAATCTGGGGCTACGTGGGGTCGGCAGTGGTCTGTGTTTAGGGCCACAAGGACATCATATTGTTCAGCCAGGCGGTGGGTCAGTTCCGCGAGAGCGATGGTTCCGTGAACCGTGTTTTTCTGATTTAGGCCGGAAGCAAACTGCCCCGCGCCGGTAGAGAACTGGATGATGCCGTCGGAATTCATATCTGCAAAGGCTTTCAGCGCTGCGTTAATAGTAACGAGACTGGAGCAGTTGATTGCAGGGTAGGCATAGCTGCCGTCTTGAGCGGCATCCAACATGGCTTCGAACTGTTTCGGAGTTGCAACTGGCATAGTGCGGGACCTCTACGCGCGGTGGAGTACAAATTCAAGCACCGAATTTATCTGATTTTGCT
The DNA here is from genome assembly GCA_002323995.1 of Akkermansiaceae bacterium UBA1506. Classification (GTDB taxonomy): domain Bacteria; phylum Verrucomicrobiota; class Verrucomicrobiia; order Verrucomicrobiales; family DEV007; genus Arctic95D-9. Next base: position 11,289 of record DCQY01000056.1, read on the forward strand.
ATGTCAGTGGAGCAAGTGGTCAAAATATTTTCGATTTGGCAAAAATAGTCTCTAATCGTACCGTCGATCGTTGTAGTTCATGTCTGAATCGATCTTTACCAAAGAAGGCTCCATCCAGCCCGCTGTTTTGATAGCAGCTTATCGGGGGGGAATGTTTCCCATGGCTATGGACAACCAAGGCGACATTGGTTGGTTCTCTCCTGATCCCAGGGGCGTGATCCCTCTCGAGGAATTTCACATTCCGCACGGCTTGAAGCGCACCCTTAGGAGGGATTGTTTCGAAATTCGGATCAACACGGCATTCTTGGAGGTGATGCGGGGATGTTCTGATCGTGAAACGACTTGGATAAGCAAAGAAATCTTAAACAGCTACGTTAGGCTGTTCGAGCTCGGATACGCACACTCGGTTGAGACCTGGATGGATAATGAACTCGTCGGAGGACTCTATGGGATTGCCATAGGCGGCGCTTTTTTCGGAGAATCAATGTTTAGTCGCGAGTCAGACGCCTCTAAGGTGGCGCTAGTTAAACTTGTTGATAGAATGCGTAATAAAAAGTTTCAACTGCTTGACACACAATGGAAAACGGAACACTTAGAAATGTTTGGTTGCAAGGAGATTCCGCGTTTTGAGTATCTAGAACGTCTCAATAAGGCTCTTCTGGTGTCGACCTCTTTTGTCTAGGGTAGAGTGATCGGAATCACCCGCCGGCTACCATGCGGATCACCTCCACGACATCCCCGTTTTTAATGAGCTGAGAGTCGAATTCTCGGCTAAGGATTGCTTCGCCGTTTAGTTCGACTAATACCGGAATTTCATCGTGCTTCAGTCGTGATACAAACTCACTCACCGTGACGCCGTTTTTGGGCGCCGCTGTTTCATAGGGATTTCCGTTAAGAATGACTGTCATGAGCTTGAGGCGCGACTTGGAAGCGCTGAGCCACGGGGTTGTGTATTCTGGTTTGGGGCTGAGAGAATAGAGGGGTCCCAGTCTTTCCAAACGGGTTCTAATCCAATCTGCGAGAGGTGGGCTGCGATTTCGCTAGGTGAGCGCTCGTCAGCGATGTCAAACTGTCCGGTTGCTGAAGTTTCCCCTTTGCTGACGTTGCAAGGGGTTGGCGCCGATTCGTCACTTACCTCGACCCGACGCCCACGAACCGTGAGGTGAACATCATCAGCACCCTCGCCAGTGTATCCTCCCGGCTCGGTGTGACTTCCGGCGCTGATACTGGTGATGCCAAGTGGGAAGAGCGCATCTCTGAGAGCCCGTGGTTCCCTTGTGCTCAGAATAATGCCCACCTGAGGAAAGCACAGCCGGAAAGCGCAGAGGGCCTGAACGAATTCTGCGTCGCTGAAAGGATATTCCGGCTTGAAGTTGCCAGCAGCTGGCCTCAGACGCGGCAAGCTAATGGTAAACGTTGATTTCCAGCAGGTGCGGTAAAGATATTCTAGGTGAGCGGCGAGTCGGAGTAGTTCATAGCGCCAATCAGCTAGGCCCATCAGGGCGCCGATGCCAATGCGACGAAATCCTCCTTTGTAACCTCTCTCAGGGCACTCCAAGCGCCAGTCGAACCGCTTCTTGGGGCCTGCCGTGTGGAATTCAGCATAAGCGCCGCGGTGGTAGGTTTCTTGATAAACAACCAGTCCCTCGCATCCTGCGTCGACCATGCGCTTATATTCGGGGGTTTCCATGGGGCCAACTTCGATGGCCAGGGTTGGAACAGATTCCCGCAGCGACTCGAGGCATTTCTCTAGGTAGCCCTCTGAGACGAACTTTGGATGTTCTCCCGCAACAAGGAGAATGTGCCGAAAACCCTGCTGCGCAAGAAACTTGGCCTCGTTGACTACCTGATCCACACTCAGGGTGGTTCTCAGGATGGGGTTATCTCGCGAAAAGCCGCAGTATGAGCAGTTGTTGACGCACTCATTCGAGAGGTAGATGGGTGCGAACAGTCTCATGGTCCGACCAAACTGCGCTCTTGTCGTTTTTACGGATTTGTTTGCCAGGAGTTCGAGCTCAGCAGGCGACTTTGGCTCCAGCAGCCGGCGGAACTGGCTGAGAGTGGACGAGAGAGGGGCGCCAGAGTCTAAGGCGTTGAGCTGTTCGACAAACGACATGCGCTTGCAACATAGCCATCTGGAGGATCTCGGCAATACTATGTCTCAAGGAAAAATTACGAAATGAAGAAGTAGTTTAGAAAGATAAGAAAAAAACCGTTGCCAAACCTCAGAACCGCCGGTAATTACTTCGCAGAACGGAATTAATTTATTTCAAATGGCTGACGCACAAATCGAAGAAAAAGTTAAGAATATCATCGTCGAACAACTTGGTGTAAGCGAGGATCAGGTGAAACCTGAAGCAAAGTTCATCGAGGATCTTGGCGCTGATTCGCTCGACACGGTCGAGCTCGTAATGGCTTTCGAAGAGGAGTTTGACATCAATGTCCCCGACGAAGATGCTGAAAAACTAACGAGTGTGGGCGAAGTAGTAGGCTACATCGAAGATCAGTCTAAATAGGGCTTATCGCATTTTCAAAGCTTCTGAGTGCGTCCTCGAGTAGGGCGCATTTTTTTTATCCTTAAACTACGTTCGTGCCGCGGGGGGGTATTCAGACTCTACAGAAAATGATATCAGTGGATTTTGGGCGAAACTAGCCCTAATTTCTTCGCTCCTGTTCCTATGCCTCTCTCCTTCGATGACATCGCCTATGCCATGGAGACGACCCACGTTTTCCTTGAGCCGGACCGTCGGATCGACACGTTTGGAACCACAAACTTCGAGTTTGCCCTCTTGACCGAGCCGATGGATGAGGTGGGGCAGGTTCGGATTCGAGAAGGCCGCGTAGAGGCCGAGCGTCCGAAAATCCTTCGCCCAGGCGGGTATGAGGATCTTATGTTCGAGGGTTTCGGCGAGCAGGCCGAGGCTTTTGCTGACTGGTTTCGCCAGTTTGGCAACGTAAATCTAGTGAAGTATGGCTTCAACTTCGCGAAGCGTGGGTTCTCCGAAACTGTGGCTAGCGAGCCGCTTGAGGCGGTGCGTGATCGAATTGTCCGGGATATTGAATCTTCTGGAAATCCGTCACGTGCCGTAATCGTTGGGGTGGACGACACTTGGGAGATTTCACTAATTAAGTTCACGATGGAAATGATCAGCAGCTCGTTAGAGATGAATGCGTTTGATTTCAAGCGGCGAGGGCTTCTCTAGCAGGAATCTCTATTCCATACTAATGGCTCGTCTAAAGTTCCCTCCGGCGTTTTTTGTGTTAATGATCTGCGGGGCTGGACTGGCATTGGCCTTTTTCGGTTGGACGAGGTATGCGCAACCGGAGAGTTCGGTGAATCGCGTTGTCGAAGACGGGGCAGTAAAGCTTGAGAAGCCTGACCTCGGGAAGCGTCACTTCGATGCTGCAATGTCTTTTCTCAGAGAAGGAGAACTTGTTTCAGCGAGAGACCGCTTGCTCTATTTGATGCGGTATTTTCCCGAATCCGAAACCATCATCCATGCTAAGCGGGTGATTGGAGAAGTGAATCTCGACCTGCTCATCTCACCTATCCCTCAGCCAGAGAAGTCCCGTTATGTAGTGAGTCAGGGAGAGGCTCTTGTCACGATTGCTAGGCGCAGTGACTCCACGGTTGATTATATTATGAGGGCAAATGGGAAAACCACCGCCCTGATCTATCCGGATGAGGAATTGGTTGTCTGTCCGCTTAATTACCGTGTCGAGATCTGCTTGGAGCGACGCACGTTGACCGTATTCAGCAATGATGTGTTTTTTAAGGAATATAGAATCGTTGAGATTAATCTCCCTCCGGAAGTTGCTGGGCCCGTGACGGCTACAATCACCGAAAAGGTCGCACGGGATGGCGATCGTCCCGTGAATTTTACAGACGCTACTTACTTGGGTTGTAGCAAATGGATACGCACGGGAGTGATCGGGCTTTACATCCGGGAAGAGGCTGCGGCGCGGCCTGACTCGGAAATAGCACCCTTTGGTGTGATGGTGGAAAAGTCTGATATGCAGGACCTTTTTACTATCCTGCGCGTCGGGACTGAAGTGAAGCTGGTTCATTGACCTGAGCCACAGAACTGCTAAAATTAGTTAGAATGATGATCACCGAGCCCCTTGAGTTTGAAAAGCCCATCGTGAATTTGGAATGTCAGCTTACTGAGTTGCGTGACCGGGCTGCCGATAGTGATATCGACATGTCCAGCGAAATGAAGCGAATTGAGGATAAGCTGACCAAAACAAAGACTGACATCTATCGTAACCTGTCGTCTTGGCAGCGCGTTCAAATCGCGCGACACACTCAGCGTCCCTTCATGCTCGATTACGTGGAGCATTCGTTTGACGACTTTCTTGAGTTGCATGGCGATAGGCATATTGGCGATGATGAGGCGATGCCTGGCGGTTTTGCTTACCTTGAGGGCCGGCGAGTCATCGTGATCGGTCACCAAAAAGGACGCGATACTAAAGAAAATCTCCGCCGAAACTTCGGAAGTGCTCATCCCGAAGGCTATCGCAAGGCACTTCGGCTCATGCGCATGGCCGAAAAGTTCCAAGTTCCAATCGTGACTTTGATCGATACCCCCGGTGCCTACCCTGGGATCGGTGCAGAGGAACGCAACATTGCAGAGGCTATTGCCTTCAATTTGCGGGAAATGATGACGTTGACCGTTCCAATTATAGCTGTGGTGATTGGGGAGGGGGGCTCTGGTGGAGCACTAGGTATCGGTATCGCTGATCGCGTTCTCATGATGGAGAACGCCTACTATTCAGTGATCAGTCCGGAAGGTTGTGCAGCGATTCTCTGGAAGGATCGCAAGTATGCTACTGAGGCAGCCCAAGCTCTCAAGCTGAGTGCAAGCGATCTTCTCGATCTTAAGATCATTGATGAGGTCATTCCTGAGCCGATGGGCGGGGCTCATCACGATCATGTTGGCTCAGCCAACAATTTGAAGACAACTGTGAACAAGCACCTTATTGAGTTGGAAGGTGTCCCCACGGACGACCTCCTGAACCTGCGCTATGATAAGTTTCGCAAGTTCGGTAAATTCAAGGACCGTGGACGAAGGTAGTGCTCGTTCGGATGCCACGACATCCAGTTAAATAATCAACTTGAATCTTAGTAAACCTGAATCAATTTCGGTATTATGAATTCTCTCACTCTCGGCTTTCTCTACGTTTGCGGCTTTAGTTGGCTATTTTGTGAAGTTTGCGTTAGTGCCAGCAATGGGGCCTGGACTCCTCTTATTCTCTTCGTCATCTTTTTTACGGTCATGTTCTCGGTTTTGGGATGCATTCGTCTGTCGGAGAGAGCCGTCAATATCGCAGGTCCGATTTTTTCGATTCTGATTGGCCTTGGAATTGCAGCCTACGGAGTGAACGCATTCGATGCTAGCGTTGTTGGCGCTGTCCTTCGCCTAATCGGCGGCGGCATGGTGATCGCGCTTGGCGGGATGGCAATTCTCCTGGGTCGTGGTGAAGAAGTTTCGCACTAAACACCGCTTAGGGGTATCGTGAGCTCGGAAATGGTCACGATCGAAGGACGTTGGGCAGTAGAGGCCGCGCTCCGGTCCTCCTTTTTCGATGTCAGTAGTGTCCTTGTAGAAGAAGGGCGACATTCGGAGCTAGTGAATTTAGCCGAGCAGAGGAAAGTGCCGATCAGGAAACTGTCCAGTGAATTGATGGCACAGGAGGCGGGGTTCGATTTTCATCGAGGTGCCTTAGCCCGCGCCGATCGACCAGATTCGGCGTCGTTCGACGATAAAGTTGATTCCATAGAGCGGCTCGTGGTTCCCGTAGGGTTGGCAGATGGAGGTAATCTCGGAACGATTATTCGAACGGCAGCTGCCTTCGGCGCAGATGGCGTCCTGATAGAATCAGGGAAGGGAGCTGACATTTACTCCCGTAAGTGCATCCGGGCCTCCGCAACAGCGATCTTCCGATTGCCGGTGTTTGAGGTGTCCAGCGTTCCGAAGGCAATGGCCAAATTCCGAGAATTCAAGGGGATGGTTTTGGGTGCTTCCCTTAGCGATAGAGCTGCCGAGTTGCCTATGAAAGAGGTAGGATCGAAGTGCGCGGTAATACTCGGAGCTGAAAAGGACGGTTTGACCCACGATTTGGAATCATCGTGCGATGAATTAATTCGCTTGCCGATGAGCCACGGTATGGATTCACTGAACGTAGCAGCCACAGCCTCAATCATGCTTTATGAGCTATTTGGGCGAGTGTCACGATTCACTCCAAGCCCTTCGGACTAGTGCTAGAAAGTTTCCACCAAGGAACGCTGGAACATCAGCGCTGGAGCAGGCGCGCTTCGATAGCAGCGGGCTATCGGTTTTAACAGGCTAGCGACGGGTTCCAAGTCCTGAGGGCCTTGCTCGGGACTCGGTCCCGAGTTCCTTTAACCTAATTTCAGTACCCATAGCTGAAAGGCGCTACGCTAAAACGACTCCTTCGGTCAATTCGGTCTTGTTCTCAAGCGCGTCCCACGACGAGGCAAAACGCTCGGCAGTATCGCCAAAAAGTGGAGAGATTTCGAAAGCTGCGGCAGGTAGACCGGAATCGTTGGTTTCGACCTTGATCCCGGCACCCGCTGCCCAGCGAGCGAATTGTCTGAGTTGGTCATCGCGGGCAGTCTGAGCTGAGTCGATTCCCCTGGCATTTTTGACAGGAGAGAAATCATCCTCACGCGCCGTTTCAATAATGATTGGATTATTGGCAAACGGAAGCGCGTCGAAGACGAACATTTCAAACTTGTAGGCGTTCGGTGCTTCGGGAGCGTTTATTTTTCCTTTTGAATCAATGAAAGGGACCTTCTTATGAGCAAGGTGAAAGGGCAATTGAGCGCTTTCGCCAGTCCCGCTGCCGAGACGATGCACAAAGTCCCGATCAAAGAGGTGAATTGCGATACTGCCGGACCGATAGAGCAGCTCGCCATTAGTGTCGGTGGCTTCGGCCAGTTCTTCCGGAAGATCGCTGTATTCGACAACGAGTGTCTTGTCACCTCTTTGACAGAAGACACCCACTTTTTCGGAGGCGTAGGCTTTGCTTACCGTCTTGCTGGAAAGCTCGGAATTTCCTTCGAGATGGAAACCTATGAAAGCGGGGTCGATGCAGCGAACCAAGGGATTATCGACCTGAAAGTAGCTGATGATATCGATACCGTCGGCTTCCATTTGGCGAGTTGCACCGGATCTGACGAGTGCCCGAAGGGAGCCTCCATGTCCGTCAGGGCTGAGGGCAATCTGACTTTTTTCTGCGAGAAGAATTTTACCCTCCTCATCGACTGCCGGCATAACACCCTGACTAAAGAAGTTAACCTGATCTGATGGGAGGCCAAAATAGTCGCTTTTTTCAAAAAAGGTGATGGTGTCATCGTGGTTGCTCTGCGAGGTCATGATGAACCATGGAATGGGGCGGGCGAAGATTTTGGAAGAGGCGAGGATCTTTTCGGCAAAGAGTTGGAATAGAGATTTATGGAGTATTGGGGAGACGCCGAAAGTTCCTTTGGGTCCGTTATAACCGAGGCGCGTGCCCTGGCCACCTGCCACAGTAAAAGCAGCGACCCTCCCTGCTCTAAGCGCTGCTTCCCCCTTAGCACGAGCTTCTACCCAACGAGCGGGATCACCTCCTTCGTTTTTTTCAAGAGGTATGTACTCAGCTGGTTCAACGGCTTCTGAGAATCCTGAGTCCTGACAATCAGAGGTTTGAATCAGCCTGGCGGTTAGATCGGCAATTTCGTCTAGATCGATCGCGGAGGCCTGCTTTTCGAGGCTTGTTTTTTCGGCGTCCGTCAAGGCGTCGTAAAATTCGAAGACGTGACCTTGGTTGTTCGCTTCATAGAGCTCTCGAATTTCGCTCATAGGGTGGAGTGTTCTCTCAGTTTGCAGGGTGGTAAAATTAATGCAATGCCACTTTCCGGGGTTCAGCTGGATCCCAACTCACGGGAGCGATCGGCTGCAGCGGCAATCGCGCGTTTTATATTACCCTCAAAATCTTCTGAGCGTAGAGACTCAAGCGCTGCAAACGTGGTTCCGTTTGGGCTGGTCACGTTTTCCCGAAGGAGGGCCGGATCCTCTCCGGTTTTAATAACGAGTTCGGCTGCCCCCGAAACGGTGTGCAGGGCTAGGTCTCGGGCAATATCAGCTTTGAGTCCATGTTCGATGCCTCCTGCAATGAGAGCTTCAATCATCAAGAAAATATAGGCGGGGCCACTTCCGCTTAGGGCTGTCACTGCGTTGAGGTGGGACTCTTCCACACGACAAGTGTAGCCCACGGCGCTAAGAAGTGACTCGGTAATTTCGGCGTCTGAATCGGTTGCCGAACATCCAAGTGCAAACGCGGAGGCGCCTCTTGCGATCAGCGAAGGTGTATTCGGCATCACCCTGACAACACGATGACGATGTTTCGCCCCGGCTTCGATCGCTGAAATCGTGACGCCCGCGGCGATGGAAATCAAAAGTCGGTCCTCGCTTTTGCCAATTTCTTCGAGCATATCTCCTAAGACCTGAGGTTTGACGCAGAGCAGGATAACCTCGGACGCATCGACCACCTCAGCGTTTGAAGATGCAACAGTAACTCCAAGGGAGACCCGCATTGATTCGGCTGCTTCAGGATAGGCATCAAAGACAATAACGTCATCGGCAGAGCAAAGATTTGCCTTGATGATTCCCTCGACGAGAGCACTGCCCATTTTACCACAACCTATGACTCCAAGTTTCATTGCTTAATTCCTTACAGATGAATCGTTGGTGAGCCAGCGAAAATACATAGAGCGTGATATTAGTTGCCCGAAGGTTACTGCCC
>DCQY01000032.1:0-18261 GCA_002323995.1 Akkermansiaceae bacterium UBA1506
TTTGTTTTGATTCAGCCGATTCAATCCAAATGATTCGTTAGTTCGCAAGCCGCCCTATTGAGTTATCGGATACCCGGCCGCAATCCAACCGTTACTCCCTGCTGCAAAGTGATAAAGTTCAGTAAAAGGCAATGACTCAAAAAGTGATTGAGCCTGCCCACTACGACCACCACTGCGGCAATGAAAGACCGTGGGAATATCGGCATTAAGCGCAGCAATCGCTTCGGCAAAACCTTTTGTCTGGAAGTCTATATTGACCGCTCCTTCGATGTGGCCCGCAGAAAACTCTGCTGGAGTTCGAATATCAATAACCACTAGTTTGGGTTTTTCCTTCAGGAAGTGAGCCAATTCCCTCGGTTGTATCATTACCGCCTCAGTCGCGGCCACCGGCACCACATCAAGAGAACTATTATTTCCTTTTTTCTTTTCACAGCCAATGACTCCGAAAATTGCAACTATAACGATAGCCCAATATCTCATAATGAGAATCTGCCAATCTTATCGCTTCTTAGCAATCCGAATCACACACTGGAAAAAAGGCTTTCTCGAGTAAAAGCAATCTTACGTTGGCAACTCAAACGCCTGAATCACAGCGTCAAAAACAATGAAGACAGTCATCACTAGCACGATGAAGATGGATTTTAGAGCTGGCACCGCATGACCGGTTCCTCGGTCGAAAACTTTGCAGCTAGAAAACAAAGTAAATAAAGTCGAGACGGCTGCCAGCGAACGCGAGAATCAGAAAAAGGAAGAGAACACAACTGAGAATCTGGCGCCCCAAGCCCCATTGAAGGAAACGTCGATCAGTAAAAGATTTACCAAATACAAGACTGACTCCGACGAAAGCGACCAGCATGATAATTAGTAAATCAGGGGGGGAATCCTGCATCGTGAAGGGTGGCACCAAAAGAGCTTCGAAATAACTCATGGCAGCACCGAAGTCTGGCGCCCGGAAAAAGACCCAAAGCAAGCATACCCCATTAAAAAGAAGCAACCACTTTAGAAACTTTATTCCTGGAATCTTAGCGAAGCGATCCGGCAACATCCGCTCGGCGATGAGCCAGGCCCCATGTCCGCCGCCCCAAATGATAAAATTCCAAGATGCCCCATGCCAAAGCCCCCCAAGGAGCATCGTCAAAAATAGATTTCGATTCCGATGCTTACGATTACCCCCGAGCGGAATATAGAGGTAGTCTCGTAGCCATTGCGATAGTGTGATATGCCATCGGTGCCAAAATTCACGCAGGGAACTCGCCTGATACGGAAGATCAAAATTCAACGGCAGTCGAATTCCATACATCAGTCCAACGCCAATAGCGATGGTTGAGTAGCCCCAGAAATCGCACAAAATCTGAACGGCGAAGCCATAAACTGTAAGCCAGGCCGTCACGACTTCAATCCGAGAGGGATCCTCAAAACCATAGTCCACGAATTGGGCGAGCGTATCAGCGATAAAGACCTTCAAGGTCAATCCACCAATAATAAAATATAGCCCAAGGTAAAAATCTCCGACCCTGAAGCGGCGCTGTGTCTTGATTTGAGGAATCAACTCATTAGCTCTCACGATGGGGCCGGCGACTAATTGGGCGTAGAAGCACTTGAACACTCCAAAGACGAGAAAGTTCTTCTCACATTTTACTTTCCCACGACTTAGATCGACGAGATAAGCAATCACTTGGAACGTAAAAAATGAGATCCCTAGCGGCAACCATTCACTGTATTGCGGTGAGGTAACTGAGAACCCCAACGCCTTCATCATTTCAACGATATTCTCACCGATGAAAGCTGAGTATTTAAACCATCCCAGACTGGCAAGGTTGGCAACGACCGCAGCAGCTAGAACCTTCCCCTTTGACGAACATCCGGCGGAATTGATCCACCTTGAGAACCCATAATTTACCACCATGGAAATCCCGAGAAGAATCAGCGCGGGCCAGTAATACCATCCGTAAAAAACAACCGAACCGAAAAGTAACAACACCTGGCGAAACATCTGCCGTCTTAAGGCCCAGTAGAGACCGACTAGAACAAGATGAAAAACTAAAAATGTGAGGGAGTTAAACAACATGATCCTAGTCGCCACGGCCCTCCCCGCCTTCAACGGCTTTGAGTTTTACGATATCACGAGCTAGCGCCGCGGAAAAAAAGGATCTCCCGTAGATATTCAGATGCGTTGGGTCCCTCAAGTAATCACTCTTGAGAGCAGGCATGGCATAATTCAGCAGTTGGCCACCACCCAAGTTAATGGCTGTTTCATACTGCTTATTTCTTTCATCATTACTTTCAATATGACTCGCCGTCCCTCCGACTGGAGGCACCACCCAAACCACTGTCTTACCCCGTCCTTGGAGCGACCGGGTGATGCGGACCATCAAACCAACGATAGGATCGTTGGTTTGATGGTCCGTTGAGAATGATGAAGCTTTCGGAGAAACGATTTCCGGCACAAGCGCATCCTCCGCAAGTTCCGGTATCTTCCTCGCCTTGAAATTGATCAAGTTCCTCCCAACTCCTTTACGATCCCACAAGTTAGGATCGATGAAATCAGCAGTAACAACCACAAAAAATTTGAGGAGCGTCTTCGGTTGGAGCGCTTTCCTTTTTCGCACAAAGGCGAGATGATCTGACATCCACTCTCGCAACCACTCTTCTAGCTGGTCTGGAAAACGGTTTTCCGTCACCTCCAAGGCCCCTTCAGCTGCCCTAACCGTCTGCCCAGAAGTGTCGACTGGAAGCTGCGTCAGTGAGGGAGTAGATGCTTCAATGATGACGAGCTTCACTTCATCTTTTTCAGAGACGACAGCCACAAAGCGTTCCAAAATCTCCACGTTTACGCCGGGAACCGAGGCGTTGAATGTTTTAATTTTGCGTCCGGTTTGCCCAGCCACGGATTCTGAAAACAAACCTTGGTCAACCGCATCGAGTAATCGAGAGGTTCCCAGGATCATCACTTCCGTGTCGCTGCTGGAGTCTCTGATCAGTTTCTCTCTCAACAGAGACTTATCCGCAAGTACGGCAAAAACGTCTTCTTTGGCACGCATCAAGCATTCCAAACCTGCAAACAAGGCGAAGATGCAGAGAATAAAAATTACCAACCGTCGAAGCATGTCGAGTAACCAAGATTAAAACCCCCCAAGCGTTTCAAAAGTAAACCCTTTCAGGTATCGAGTTTCAGGCAGAGTCGCAATGACCGGATGATCCCTCCTCTGAGTATGGCTCTTGATCACTCGAAGGGTTCGCTTCGCGTCAACCGAAGCGTCACAAATCACATCAAAAAACTCCTTTTCACTCACATGATGACTACAACAATAAGTGGACAGGACGCCCTCCTGATTGAGCAACTTCAATGCTCTGAGGTGGATTTCCTTGTATCCCCGCATCGCCCCGGAAACCCCTTTTCGATTTTTGGTGAATGAAGGCGGATCAAGAACGATCAGATCGAATTTTTTTTCCGCTTTTTCGGCATCTTTTAGGAAATCAAAAACATTGGCTTCGACAGCTTCTACCAAAAGTTCATTCCTTACCGCATTGTCACGGGTTGCTTCGACTGCTCCTGCACTGATATCGACAGCGACAACCGACTTAGCCCCCCCTTTGGCAGCATGAAGAGCAAAGCCCCCCTGATTACAGAAGCAATCCAGTACCGTCTTGTCTTTTGACAACTGGCCCACTGCCGCATAGCTGTCGAGTTGGTCCAGATAGATACCAGTCTTCTGACCCTCCAATAGATCAATCTTCTGGCAGATTCCATTTACCTTAATCTCGAAAGGGCCGCTCCAAGTCCCCAAGAGAACCCCGGTCTCGGCCTCAAGCCCTTCAGCCTTCCGAACCGCCGAATCGTTACGCTCGATCACGATGATTTCACCAAAGACAGCTGTCAAAGCCTCTACGATAAAAGCTTTCCGCCGGTCCATAGCCAGCGTCAAGGTTTGCAGAACGAAATGATCAGTATATCGATCAATCACCACTCCAGGCATTCCGTCCGCTTCGCTCCAGACAAGACGATAAATTTGCTCTGCAAATCCCATCTTTTCGCGCAGCCCAAGCGCCCGCTCGATTCGGCGCTGGAAAAAAGCGACATCAAGTTCCTGTTTTCGGCGCGAGATACGACGCGCCACAATCTGCGACGATGGATTGTAGATCGCTGTTCCTAGCGGGCGATCCTTAAAATCTTTCAGCGACACCACATCACCCGGCTGGGGGTTGCCAAAGGCTTTCTGCACCTCGCTGGCATAGACCCAGTCGTGGCCATGAAAAATGCGGGATCTGGGCTTAATGACGAGTCCAGGCATGGGGCGAGTGTCGCTCAACTTGCCTGTCACGTCAAAGCCTCGCCCTTAGGTCCCCCACCGATAAGAAATCTAACGCGAAATGCCTATTTTGTTCTCCTGATACCCGAAATAGCCATTAATTCGGCCAAATCGCGTACCATGAAAATTTCCGGCGAGCGGCGATATTATTCATAGAATGGTAGGCATCACCTCCAGACGCTTCTTGATGCTGGCTTGGCTCGCCGTGCCGGCGAGCCTGCAGGCACTCGATCCTAGCCAACTCGAGAATCATCCCGGGAAAGCCATCTACCAAAAGCTCTGTAGCGAGTGCCACGCCGATAACGGCCGAGGCGTCGAAGGCCTTGCCGATGAACCCCTAGTCGGCAGCCGAACCCTTGAATCGCTGGCGGGACGAATCGAACGCACCATGCCGGAAGACGAGGAACATCTCTGTGTCGGTGGAGACGCCAAAGCAGTAGCCGAATATGTTTATCACGCTTTTTACTCAGAAGAGGCCCGTGCTCGAAATACACCCGCTCGAATTGATCTGACCCGCTTGACCGCGCCACAGTATCGCAAATCGGTGGCAGACCTCATTCAAAGCTTTCGCGGAACGCTCCAGTATCCCGAAACCGGAGGGCTCGAGGCTAGTTACTTTGGAGGCTACAATTTCAACGAACGAAAGCGACAGAGAGACCAGAAGAAAAAAGACCGCTTCGATCGAGTTGATCCATTAGTTCGTTTCGACTTTGGCACCGGCATCCCCAAACACGCTGATGCACAGGCCTTCTCGAATCAGGAATTCTCCGTTCGCTGGCAAGGCTCTATCCTTCCCGAAGAAACCGGAGTCTACGAATTCGTCGTTCGCACTCGCAATGGCGCAACCCTCTGGGTCAACGAAAAACGAAGTGACGACCTCAGCGATAAAACCATTGATGGATGGGTCGCGCCGAGCAATGAAGTCCGAGAGGAGACAGGGAAGATCTTTCTCATCGGAGGACGTCCCTACCCGATCCGACTTGAGTTTTTCACCTACAAGGAAGAGAAGTCATCTGTCGAACTTCTCTGGAAGCCACCCCACGGCGTGCTGCACACCATTCCCAGATCTCATCTTTCACCCGTCTGGTCTCACGAGTCACTCATCGTCGACATACCGTTCCCGGCTGATGACCGCAGCGTGGGCTACGAACGCGGGACTTCTATCTCCAAAGCGTGGTATGATGCCGTCACCGGCGGCGCTGTTCAAGCAGCCGATTACATCGCCTCTCACCTAGACGAACTCGTGAGAAGCAAACCCGACGACCCCCAACGTGAAAAGAAAATCCACGATTTCGCCGAACAATTCGTGGCACGGGCTTTCCGTCGCCCGCTCAACAGTGAGGAGAAGGCTCGCTTCGTCGACTCACACTTTCAGTATGCCAAGACAGTTGACGTTGGGATGCGACGACTAGTCCTTTTTACCCTCACGGCTCCCCGCTTCCTCTATCCGGATTGGCAAAAAAAGAAGGCACCTGACCAGTGGGATGTCGCGGCGAGGCTGGCGCTGGTTCTCTGGGACTCCTTGCCCGACCATCGCCTAATTGGCCAGGCAGCCAAAGGTCAAACCTCTCACCCCAACACCGTAGAATCGATCACGAACCAGATGGTGTGGGACTGGCGAACCAAGGCCAAAATCCGAGGTTTCTTTTACCACTGGCTTGAATTGGAACGCAGTGTTGATCTGTCTAAGGATAAGTCAATCTATCCTGAGTTCAGTGATGCAGTCCTCGCTGATTTGAAGACCTCCCTATTTCTCTCTACCGACGAAGCAGTCTGGGGAAAAGACTCGAATTACCGCGACCTCATGCTGGCCAACTCTCTCTACCTCAATGAGCGTCTCAGCAAACTGTATGGTAAGGAACCACTCAAAGGTGGTTTCCAAAAAGTCAGCCTCGATCCTCAACGTCGCACCGGTGTCATCACTCATCCCCTGCTTCTCTCCTCGCTCGCCTATCATGACAAAACATCTCCCATTCACCGTGGGGTCTTCCTGACGCGTAACATTGTCGGCATGACTTTAAATTCCCCGCCCATGGCAAATGAGTTCAAAGAAGGTAATTTTGCCCCGAACTTCACGATGCGGCAAAAGGTCACTGAAATGACACGGGACAAAGCCTGTATGTCCTGCCACGTCACGATCAATCCTCTTGGCTTCAGCCTAGAGCACTACGACGCGATGGGGCGCTGGCGCATGAAAGACCAAGACCAGCCCGTCGATTCGGTATCTAACTTCAAGACGGAGGACGGTGAAACTATTGAACTGACCGGTGCTCTCGATGTTGCCAAGTTTGCTGCCGACACGCCGTCCGCTCATCGCACTTTTATCCAGCAAATGTTCCACCATCTAGCTAAGCAACCCGTGCTTGCCTATGGTCCTGATACTATGGACACTCTTTACATCGATTTTGAAACGAGTGGCTTTAAGATACCCGAACTTGTCAAAAACATCGCTCTAACCGCGAGCTTGCACTCCAGCGAAACTTCTACCCCCCAAACCGCAGTCGCTTCCGCCCCTTAGTCTTCAAGTCATGAACTCATTCCCTCACTCCCGCCGCCGATTCGTTCGTGACCTTGGGGTATCCGCTGCTGCCCTGCCTTTCCTGACCGGTCTGCCCGGCTTGAGTGCCTCTAGCGCCAGTAGCAAGAAGCGACTCATCTTCATGTTTTCGCCAAACGGAACCATACCGGCGAATTTCTGGCCCGACAATCAGGGGACCGATTATGACCTGAAGCGCATCCTCAAGCCGCTGGCTCCTTTCCAAAGCGAAGTCATGCCTCTTCGCGGGATCAACAACAAGGTTGGCGGTGACGGTGATCGCCACATGCGGGGGATGAGTTGCCTGCTTACCGGAACCGAACTTCTCCCGGGAAATATTCAGGGTGGCTCCGACACACCTGCAGGATGGGCGAGCGGCATTTCCATTGACCAGGAATTGCGGAACTTCTATCAAAGCAGGGAAGAAACACGAACCCGATTTGGCTCCCTCGAATTTGGGGTAGCAGTGCCAAATCGGGCCGATCCCTGGACCCGTATGTCATATCGTGGACCCAACCAACCCGTTGCGCCGATCGACGATCCTGAGCAAATGCTAACCAAGCTTTACGGCCAGCAAAAGGACAAGGAAAGTTTGACCAGCATCATCGATGTCGTGCGAGAAGATCTTGCCCGTGTCTCAAAGAACCTCGGCGCCGAAGACAGGGGCCGCCTCGAAGAACATCTCACTCTCGTTCGAGAAATGGAGACCGAACTCCAAAACGATGACAGCGATACAGAACTGAACCATCCCTTACCTGACATCGATCCGGATATTGAACTGGTGAACGATAACACGCCCCGGATCAGCCGGATGCAGATTGACCTACTCGTCAATGCAATGGCCAACGATATGACCCGAATCGGAACGCTGCAATACATGCGATCAGTCGGGCAGGCCCGGATGAACTGGCTTGGAATTAAGGAGGGACACCATGGGCTCTCTCACGAGCCGAATTCCAACAAGAAAGCTGAGGAAAAGCTGACCCAGATCAACGAATGGTTTGCCGGAGAACTCGCCTACCTGACCAGGCGTCTCTCTGACACCCCAGAACCTGGAGCCGATGGCAGTATGCTCGATCACACCCTGATCGTTTGGCTCAACGAACTTGGTATCGGGAACCGCCATACGCTTACCGACATCCCCTTCGTCCTCATCGGCGGCAGGGCTCATGGCATCAAGACCGGGCGCCATCTTATGTTTGAAGGAGCCGCCCACAACAAGCTCTGGCTAACCTTAGCTCAGTCCATGGGGCACGATCTCCAAACCTTTGGAACGGAGGAGCTTTGTGAGGGCGGTGCTCTAGACCTGGCCTAACGATTTAGCCACCAGTAGCCCGCATTGAGGTAGGTGGCATAGCCTACCCAGATGGCGTAGGGGATCAGCAGGCGGCCAGCCAACTTATCGGCGCTGCTTATCTTAATGATGGCGCAAGGCAGCAGGAGCAGCAGCGCTGTGATAATGATCAAAGCGACTCCCATCCAATGAAGCCCGAAGAACACTGGCGACCACGCCAGGTTTAAGATCAGCTGAGCGAGGAATAGGCCGAACGCTTGCTTCTTCCGTAATCCCGGCTCGACCCTATGCCAGATAAGAGCTAAAGAGATGCCCATCATCGAATAGAGCGCAGTCCAAACTGGCCCGAAGACTGCATTCGGTGGCACGCCCGGGGGCTTCTCGAGAGCCGAATACCAACCCGTGATAGCCGGCGTGGTCACCACGGCTCCAAGACCGCCCAACAATACGATCGACAGCATGCAGGTCAAAATCTTCACCCAAAGTTTCATGCTCAAACCTACCCTCCTCCTCCGCTTCGGCGACTCATTCTTTTAACTTTTCGGGTGAAGGTTCGTCAGGCTCCGATACAGTTTCCTCTTATGACTCTCACCGAGTTAGGATGGAATGACGCCTTTGAGCGGGAGTTCGCCCCTTTTGCCAAGAGGGGGTGGAAACCGGCGCGCCTCATTCGTGACAACAAGATCACCTACGGTGCTCTGCTTGAAGGCGGTGAGGAATACGAAGTAATCATGAGCGGCAAAGTGTATCACGATGCCGAATGCGATGCAGAATTGCCTGCAGTCGGCGACTGGGTCGCGCTTGAAATCGGCACGGGCGATCTTGATACCGTCATCCGTTCACGACTTTCCCGACAAACCTGCTTTTCACGCAAAACGCCCGGGAAAAGCACCGAAGAACAGGTCATAGCATCTAACGTCGATATCGTCTGCGTCGTCACAGATGCTGATACGGATTTCAATCTCCGTCGAATGGAACGCTACTTCACTCTGATCGGCAGGAGTCGGGCACAAGCAGTTGTCATGGTTAATAAGTCCGATTTATTTCCCTCCGAGCAGAACGAAAAAGCGGCCGCCGCCATTCGCGAAATCGCTCCTGAGGCTGAAGTTTTCGTTACAAGCGCGGTCGATGGCCAGAATGTCTCTGCGATCGAATCTCATCTTAAACCGGGAGTTTCCATTACCTTTGTGGGATCCAGCGGAGTCGGAAAATCTTCGCTGATTAATTCCTTGCTCGGAGAAGAATGGCAGGACGAAGGCGAGGTCAACGAAGTCACCGGCAAGGGACGGCATACCACCACGGCACGGGAACTGATCGTTCTCGAGCAGGGAGGCATCCTCATCGATAACCCCGGAATTCGAGAAGTTCAGATGTGGACCGACGAATCTACCTTGCGTGAACGTTTCGCTGACATCGAAGCACTCGCTCTTCAGTGCAAATTTCACGACTGCAAACACCGCACAGACGAAGGCTGTGCCATCCGTGCCGCCGTCGAAAATAGAGAACTCTCCAGCGAACGCTACGAAGCCTTCCTCAAGCTCGATGAAGAGATCGCTCATCTCAAAAAGCGCCTCAAGAAACGCAAGATGACCATCGAAAGGCGCAACAAACGCGACCACCGCATCAAGGCTCGCAACCTCGCTGACAGAATTGACCACGAACGAGAGCTGAAGCCCAAAGCCGACGAGTTTTTTACCCATGAAGATTAGTTTCGCCCGCTTTGCCACCAGTGCTGCCGACTACCGTGACTGCCCATCCGCAGAGCTTCCTGAGTTTGCTTTTATCGGACGATCAAACGTCGGCAAGTCTTCACTACTCAATATGCTGTGCAACCAGAAAGCCCTCGCCCGTGTTTCGCAGAAACCCGGGCACACCAGGCTCATCAATTTCTTCGTTGTGAATGAAGGCTGGTGCCTCGTCGACCTGCCTGGCTATGGCTACGCAAAAGCACCCAAGGCGGAAAGGAACCGGTTCAACGATTTCGTGGCCGATTACCTTGAGTATCGCGAAGGGCTCACCCACGTGTTCGTCCTAATCGACTCCCGGCACGAGCCTCAGAAAATCGACATCGACTTCGTGACTTGGCTGGTCGAATGCGAAGTCCCCTTCTCTCTAGTCTTCACCAAGTCCGACAAAAGTAAACCGGGCCGAATCAAGGCCAACCGTGACCTGTTTCTTAAGGCGCTCTCCGAATATGTCGATGGAGAGCCTCCAACTTTTATCACTTCGTCAAAGAACAATGACGGTCGCCCTGAACTCCTTCGTGCTATTGGAACCATGATAGCTTAAAGCGACAACTACTTCAGCCGCGCTTTAATTTCGGGGGCGAAAGTGTGGAGCCGCAGAGCCCAGTCCTCGTCCAGCCATTTTTCGCGAGCCACCGCTTCAGGACATCGCTCGCATTCACAAGCGGTCTCCCCCTCCCAGATTGCGGCAGCGTTCTCGTGATATCGCTCAAGTTTTTGGAGATCCTTGATCGGTGGGGAGCCTAACATTCGAGTCAGGCGTAGTTCCAACCCCTGCCAGTGGATCAGCTTCCGCCACAAATTCCCGGTCAAGACCCACCCAGGGGCAAGAAGACTGTTGAAATGTTCCCGGGCGTCCGCCAGAGACTCTTCATATCCAGACTCAGAATTCTCCAGTAACCTGTTGACCGTTTCAATGATCCTAAGAATTCTTTTGACCGTTCCACAGAGATTGGACATGTAATCAAACAGTTGAACCTCAGTCCGCTCTTTTGCTTCGTTCCATTCGCTTAATTTTAGCGGCTCTTCGATGAGATCGCCGAGGGCCCGCCTCAAGAGATCCTCCCTATTTCGAGAGGGATCAGGACCGATATTTGAAAGCAGCCAGCCCTCACCTGAGGTCAAAAATTCAAGGTCTGAACTCTTGGGCTGAAGAGAAGGGTTCGGAGCCATCTTTCGCGATGGCTGCCTACTCGTTTCTCCAAACGCCAAGGCAATAGAGCCGAACCTGTTTGGTTGCGCTGCCTCCGGCTTTGGGCGACTCGGCTGCAGAAGCTTAGACGCTTCCTCTCTGCCAAAAAGGACGCTCTCCAATCCGTTCACCAGTGTTTCATTTTCCAAACGGAACAATTTCGCCGCTCCCAAACGATGCTGAAAAACCGAACAGGCTTCACTGGGCCACAGCTTCATCGCCACCGCCCCCGATCCATCGTCAAACAGGCGAGGAAATCCCTTCGTATGTCGATCGAGTTCTACCGCTGATGGGAGGTCACCAAAATTCCATGTCCCGATGCCACTGCGTTCGAACTTACCCTGCGAGACCTTCTTGAAGCGGTCCTTTACTTGCCCTGAGAGGCGCTCTTGCAAGCCAGAGAGATCGCGCCCAACCGCGATTACTTTTTCCCGGTCGTCGACAATCGCATAACGCATCTGCAGATAGCTGGGCAGGCGATCAAGATCGAAAGCCTCCACCGTAAGTTCGATCTCGTAGTTCTCCTTCATGAAGTCCACAAGCGCCTCCAAGAGGCTGCAACGAGGTTCATAGTCCTCCCACGACGCGATGAACTCTTCCACCACCTCGCGACTCGCGGGCAACAATGTGCGCGTCTCTTTTCGCAGGCAACGCACCAGCGAGGCTACTTTTTCAGCGAGCCAGCCGGTAACAAGCCACTCTCCAAACCATGCTGGCAAGTGAGGTAGCTCCACTAACGGAACTTCAAGTGTGATGCCGTCGGCTTCTTCCGAGGGATTGTGGAGATAGTGAAGGTTCAACTCCGTTGCACCATCAACAGAAAGAATGGAATCTGGGTAGTGCTCAACGCGCAGCGGCTCTACTTGTGGTAGCAGGCAATCGTCTAGGGCAAAGTCAATGACTCCGGGATTCTCACCAGCCACCCACTGCGCAAAGTCCTTTTGCGTGCAAATCGCTTCGGGAAGCCGCTCTTCGTAGAACGACACGATTGCTTCCGGATGAATCAATCCTCCAATCCGGCGCATCTTGTGTTCCAGCCTCTCCGCCGCCGCGATGGTTTCCCGATTGCGAGCCAAAGCTGGGATCGGCGCCCGCGTGTTACCATTAACGAGGGCTTCTAACAAGAAGACCTCACGCGCCACCTTTCGATCAATTCGGCCATAGTGAACCGGTCGTTTATCAACCACTGGAAGGCCAAACGCGATAACCCGCTCCTGCCCGTAAACGGCACCCTGATCCCGATCCCACTGCGGATTGCTATACCTGTAGCGACAAAGATGCGGTGCTACCCTCTCCATCCACGCCGGGTCAAACATCGCCGCGTTCCGCGCATAAAGTTTGGCTGTCTCCACCATCTCAAACGCCATCGTCCATGACGGAGAAGTCTTGAATACCCCGGAGCCGGGAAAGAGATAGAACTCTGAGTTCCTCGCACCCTTGTAACCTGGCTTTTGATCTCTCTTCATCCCGATTTGGGAGGGAATCGCCGCAAGAATGGCTCGATGCAAGGCCTCAGAATAAGTGTCCTCGGGGTCGGCTAATCCCCTTTTTGCCGAGGGTAGCCTCCATTTCATTTCACGAAGACAGTCCCGCAACTCCCGATGCAGATTCATCCATTCCTGGACTCGTCGAAAGTTGAGAAAGTTCTTTTGGCAAAAGCGCCTCAACTCGTTGTTCGATTTCTTGCGAGCTTCATGTATCGCAAACCACCACCTTAACCAGCTCGTAAAATCAGACCGCTTATCCTTGAACTGCCCGTGAGCACTGTCGGCGGCTTCTTGCTTCTCCTTGGGGCGCTCCTTGGGATCCTGAACCGTCAGTGCACTTGCCACAATGAGGCCCTCTTCAAGGCATTTCTCTTCCTTGGCGGCGACCAGAATACGCCCCACACGGGGGTCCACGGGAAGACGGGCAAGCGACTGTCCCGTTTTGGTAAGTTGAAATTGACTTCCGTGCTTTTCGATCGCTCCGATTTCATCGAGCACCCGATAGGCCTGAGCGACTCGCTTTGGTTGCGGCGGATCGACAAAAGGAAACTCTAACGGGTCTCCAAGACCAAGATGCTCCATCTGCAGCACCACCCCGGCAAGATTGGATCGTAGAATCTCCGGATCCGTGAATTCCTCTCGTTCATTGAAATCCTCCTCCGAGTATAACCTAACGCATACGCCTTCGCTGATTCGTCCACATCGACCCCGACGCTGACGAGCACTGGCCTTTGAAATTGGTTCGACCTGGAGTCGCTGAATACCGGAACCTGGATCATGACGACTGACGCGTGCGATTCCCGAATCAACCACGAAGCGGATACCGGGAATGGTTAGCGAAGTCTCAGCCACATTAGTTGCCAAAATAAGTCGCCGTCTTACCTCCATGGGCTGGAACACGGCCTGCTGCTCCTTCCCTGCTTGCCTTGCAAAGAGGGGCAGAACCAGCGTATCAGCGTACTTTCGTCCCTCCAAGAGGTCAGCAGCATCGCGGATCTCCCGCTCCCCAGGAAGAAAAACGAGCGTATCTCCAAGCCGATCTCGTTGCCCCAGTTCCTCCACTGCTCGCGCCACCTGCTCCGACAGTCGCTCTCGCTCATGCAGCGGTTCCTGGTACTCGTCTTCAACGGGAAAGGTCCGGCCTTCCACCTCGATCACCGGAGCATCTCCAAAGAACTGCGAAAACGATCCGGCATCTAGAGTCGCCGAAGAAATGACGATCTTGAGATCCTTTCGCCTCTTCAAGGTGCCGTGCAGATAGCCGAGAATGAAGTCAATGTTTAGCGACCGCTCATGAGCCTCGTCAATGATCAGGGTATCATACTGCCGTAAATCGCGATCATGCCTGGTCTCGGCCAGAAGGACCCCGTCGGTCATAAATTTGACAGCAGTGGTGCTGCGCTCGGTACGATCCTCGAAGCGAATCTGGTAACCTACCTCCTTGCCAAGAGGCACCTCCAGTTCCTGGGCCACTCGGCGAGCCACAGATGTAGCCGCAATTCGTCTCGGCTGGGTGCAGCCGATCCGCTTCCCTCTGACACCACGCCCCATTTCTAGCGCAATTTTGGGTAACTGGGTCGTTTTTCCCGAACCCGTATCACCACACACGATAACAACCTGATGCTTTGTCAGAGCTTCACGAATATCATCTCGCCGGCGCGAAACCGGCAAAGCATCTGGAAATAAGATTTTCACGAACTAGTCGGCCTCCGCAGCCATGCCATCGGGGGATTTGAATTTCAAATTCGTTTACGCCGCCTCTTTCGAGTCGTATAACTGTGATTCTACCATGCTCAACGTCGAGAAAATCAAATATACCATCTGGGCTGCGGACTCTGAACGAGCTGCCAACTTCTACCAATCTGTCTTTGGGGCAACCCCCGTTCGCCAGAATCCGCACATTACCGAACTCGATATCGCTGGCGGACTCATCGCCATTCATGGTGGCGGTGACGGCAAGAAAACGTGGACTGGAATCACCCTTCAGGTCGCTGATGTGGTGGAGGGAGCCGCTGCTGTCCGAGCTGCCGGTGGCCAGTGCCCCCGTGAACCAAAGCCAGAAGATGGCGAGCCTCCGCACCTTGCTATGTGCACTGACACCGAGGGGAACGAGATCATGCTCACACGTGATCGAGGGCGATGATCCAACCCTGCTAATTCCACACAACCATTTCGCACTCTGACGGTTTAACAGACATGCCGATCTTCGCTGCAGTCATTTTCCTGAGCGCTTTTCTTCTTTTTCAGGTGCAACCTGTCATCGCCCGCTACATTCTCCCGTGGTATGGCGGGAGCCCGGCGGTCTGGACTACCTGTCTGCTCTTTTTCCAGTGCGGTCTTCTTTGCGGCTATGCCTATGCCCACGGGCTTGTCACTCTTCTTCGTGAGAAGCGTAAAATTCAATTGGGGCTTCATCTCGGGCTTCTCGCTCTCTCTCTCCTTATTCTGCCGATCACGCCCGATGATGGCCTTCGCCCCGAAAGCGTCAGTGAGAACCCGGCCGGTGGTATCCTGAAACTTCTCTCTCTCACTGTAGGTTTCCCCTATCTGCTTCTATCCGCTTCGGGGCCTCTGCTTCAGCATTGGTTCGCTGAAAGTTATCCCGGCAAATCACCCTATCGCCTCTACGCGATTTCCAACGTCGGCTCCATCTTGGGTCTACTCACCTACCCCTTTGTGTTTGAGCCGCTCATGGGCGTAACGATTCAAACCGTGCTTTGGTCTGCCGCATTCGCCGTCTACGGCATTGGCGCTGCCGCTTGTGGAATCACCTTTTTAAAAAAAGCCAAGACGAACACTTCATTCGAAATTCCTGCCGATCGAGGCGGGGAACGCCCCTTTCGAAAGCTCGACTGTATCCTCTGGGTCGCTTTTGCTGCCTGCGGTTCCATGCTTCTGCTATCGCTAACGAATCAAATGTGCCAGGACGTCGCTGTGGTTCCCTTCCTCTGGGTCTTACCGCTCGCACTCTATTTGCTGACCTTTGTCATCACCTTCGATCACTCTCGTTGGTATAATCGATGGGCAGCTATTCCACTGACGGTTTGTGCGGTTGGAGCAGTGGCATACCTCATCAATCAGCAATTCGCATGGGAAGAAATGCACATCGGCTGGCAGATTGCCATCTATGTGGGAGCAATTTTCTTTGGCTGTCTCGTCTGCCACGGCGAAGTCGTTCGGATCAAGCCCCCGTCACGGAACCTGACAGCATTCTACCTCGCAATTTCGCTAGGCGGAGCCCTGGGAGGTATCTTTGTCAGCCTTATCTCCCCTCTCATCTTCGATGGCTACTGGGAATTACATTTATCTCTCGTTTTTCTCGCCTTTCTCATTTCCGTTCAGTTGATCTACCAACTCAAGGAGAGGCGAACTTCGCGAGTTTTCATTGGCGGAAGCATCGCTTGGACAGGACTCATTACTGCCCTGCTTTGGGGGCTGAACGCCCACATCAAGGAAACCAAAGTAGGATCAAGAGCCGCCGCCCGCGGATTTTATGGAGTCCTTCGTGTTTATGATGTCGATCAACACAGCAGCGAATACTTTCGCGCTCTCTACCACGGACGCATTTCTCATGGTCGCCAATACATTGATGTAGACCTGAGCAAAATGGCACCCACTTACTACTCCGAGAGAAGTGGTGTCGGAGCCGTATTCTCGTCGTATTCATCGCGAGTTGAACCAAAACCGATGCACGTCGGTGTGGTCGGGCTCGGCATCGGAACCATCTCCACCTACATGCGACCGGGAGACCGTATCCGTTTCTACGAAATCAACCCGCAAGTCGAGGATCTCGCTAGAGATCACTTCTCCTATCTCTCAGACTGTCGAGGTGATGAAGTAGTTGTGCTTGGTGACGCGAGAATCTCTATGGAGAATGAGTGGAGCGATGGCGGCTCGCAGGAATTCGACGTCCTCCTGATCGACGCCTTCAGCGGTGATTCGATTCCCATCCATCTGCTTACGGTCGAAGCTCTTGAACTCTACGACAACCATCTCAAAGATAAGGGCGTCATCGCCATTCACGTCAGTAATCTCCACCTTAATCTCAGCGATCTCGTCCACAACATGGCTGACAAGACAGGTTGGACAGCGACACGAGTTGAGTTGGACCCTAATTACGAGCAGCACATGCTCTACTATTCCGACTGGATCCTGCTAAGCAAAGATCCTGTCTTCCATGACGCACTTGAGCAAGACGGATACGGGTCCTACTGGTATGAAGCACTGCCCAAGGATCTAATCTGGACAGACGACTACAGCAATTTGTTCGGCGTGATTGACTGGGAAAAATGACTCTCTCTTCACTCTGCCTCGTAGGGCCATTGCGCTTTCGTCCAAAGTCCGCCGTCGACATAGATGGTTTGGCCAGTGACAAACTCCGCTGAGTCACCGGCGAGGTGAACCACCATATTCGCAATATCTTGCGGTTTCCCAACTCGCCCCGCCGGCGTCAACGGTGACCATGTTCCTGCGTAGTCAGGCGATTCATCGCGTGTTCGCTCAATCTCGATCGCTCCCGGTGCAACGCAGTTAACCCGAATTCCATACTGACCGAGCTCACAAGCACTCACCCGGGTCAATTGTTCCAAACCACCCTTGGAAGCACAATAATCAACGAGGTTTAGAAACGGTTGCTTATTCGCGCCCGATCCGATGTTGATGATTGCACCGCCCCGCCCCTGTTCCTTCATGACCTGCCCTGCAATTTGAGTGCAGAGAAAAGTTCCCTTCAAGTTCGTCCTAATGGTCTTGTCCCAATCTTCTTCGGATAATTCAAGCACTGAAGCGAACGTCTGTCGCCCAGCATTACTCACCATACAATCAAGACTCCCCAATTCTGCAGTAACGGCAGAAATCATCGCTTCGACTTCCGACTTCGTCCCCACATCCCCTTTAGCGATAAGACATCGGCATCCCTTCGACTCAATCACGGCCTGAGTCTCTCTGGCACCAACCTCATCTGAGTAGTAATTGACAGCGACATCCCAACCAGCATCAGCCAGACCGTAGGCGATTCCCCGTCCGACCCCTTTACTGGCCCCTGTGACTAGCGCAACTTTTGTTTTCATAGCAGAGCTTCTTTCAATTCAGCAGGATGGCACTCGGTGTCAAAACCATTCGTCTTCAGATTCCACGGAATCCACGCTTGCAATGACCGATTTATCAATTAAAAACCTAATCGTGTTGAAACAAATCGCCACAACCTTGGCTCTCCTAGCAGCCATCTTACTCACTGATATCCAATGGAGCGCCATGCAATCTGTCACCTGGGTGAAGATGGTGTCAGAGGGCGATCGGAGCGCGGGATTGGTAGGGCGAATCGCGCAGACGGTTTCGGGCAGCGTTCCCTGTGATCACTGCGTAGCGCTTGAGAAAGAACGCAGTTCTGATAAAGAAGAAACCCTCAACTTGCTGACCAAGTTTCAAGTCATGGCCCCTATCGGCAGGGACTCTCTTCAATTTTCTCATCCTGGAGCTCCACTTTTTCTTATTGAGGATTCCAACCTGATTCCGGCAAAAATTGCGCCAGGGCGTATCGATCACCCTCCACGGGCCTAACCGTCTACATCCCGCCACCGTTCTAGTGGTCCCCCACTCAAATCCTCTCGGATCTTGAGCGCCTTCCCGTCTTATTAATTTTGACGGAAAGATCCTGGGTTCATTCCGACCCCGTCTAATCTACCCAATCTACCCAAT
>DCQY01000032.1:18613-18933 GCA_002323995.1 Akkermansiaceae bacterium UBA1506
TACCCAATTTACCCAATGAAATCACTCCAATTAACCTTCGTTATCACCCTATTTACGGCCCTTTTTTCCGCTCTTCAGGCCGGCGCTCCCGCGCCTAAAGAAACTGTCAGCGATCCGCACTCCTCGACGAGCCTATGGGACGCCAACCGAGTCGATAGCCACGCCCCCATCGGCGTCATGGGAGACCACATGCACCATGCCGGTGAAATCATGTTGTCCTACCGCTACATGTACATGGACATGCGCCCAAACTACATCGGTAGCGACAAAGTGTCCGCCAGCTCTCAACTCAGTATGCAAGGTTCGGGTCCCTTCCAGAT
>DCQY01000043.1 GCA_002323995.1 Akkermansiaceae bacterium UBA1506
GCGAGTGGATTCGGCATCGGCCGCGTGAACCGCTTCGCCTTCCTGAGTGATGAGATAGCGCTCGTGTTCTTCGCTGCCTTCCTGCGTATCATTAGCATGAGGAAGGGCTTCGGCGTGCGTTTCGTGAATATCGGGTGAGGTGGATTCAGCGGTTTTTTCTTTAGAGTCAGTGATGTTTTCTTCAATGGAGACGACGTGAGCCTCTAAGGAAGCTTCGAAATCTGGATCGGCATAAGAAACTTCGATTGCTACAGCCGCATCGTAGTGATTTCGTGCCTGATCGGGTTGCTCGGTAGCGAGCAGATGAGAGGCAAGTATACGATGTCCATAACCACTGTCGGGATTGGCGTCGGCGAATGCTTTGAGGATAGCTTCCCAGTTGCCTGCGTCGGTGTGACCACCTGAAATTTCAAGGGCCTCGTGGAGTTGGGCTTCATTTTTAGGGGCAGTTTCCGCTGCGGCTATGGTGCCTGCGGCACTATCGGGATCTCCGTTTTTGGCCAACTTTTGGGCAAGTTCAATTCTTAGATCCCAGTTATTAGGATCCTCTTCCAGACCTTCCTGTAAAAGTTTTTCCACGCTCTTCATAGTTGGTTAGAAGCTAGCTACTCGGTGATGGTAAAATTCTGCGTTGAGGGGCGAAGCTTACAAAATATTAAGGGTGCTTGGCTACTAAAATTTAGCGTGGATGAAGGCGAAATCTACCTTATTAGCTGGCTTTAGTTATGGGAGTCTCGGGAAGGTCTGTGTTTTGACGGGAAAATAAAGGGATCCCTGCGATTTGAGATGTTCTAAAACAGTGAACACGGCAGATCGCCCATTGGAAGCGTGATTGCGCGGGAATTGCAGTTGATCCGGTCGGGCAGATTGCTTAAGACACAAGGATGCCGTTTCAATTCACTGGATTTGCCGATGAAGCCGAGAAGTCTCTTTCTGATCAAGTGTCTGTTCTCAAGGAAGTGGGGTGGAATGCCATTGAGCTTCGCTTGATTGACGGGAAAAACGTGTGCGATTTGACTGATGAAGAGTGGCGAAAAGCTTGGGAATACCTTCAAGGTGAGAATATTTCCGTGGTTGGTTTTGGTGGGCAGATTGGTAACTGGGCGCGTTCTGTCGATACTGATTTCCAAATCGACGAAGATGAACTGCTACGCGTCGCTCCGCGAATGCGAGAATGTGGCTGCATATTCCTGCGGATTATGTCTTATCCCAATTCGACCGGGTCACCTCTCGAGCCTGCTGAGTGGCGTCACGAGGCGGCGCGCCGGATTCGGGCGCTGGCTGAGATCGCTGAGGGCGAAGGAATTATTCTTGGGCATGAAAACTGCAGTGGTTACGGGGGAACCAGGGAAGGGTTTCTTCAGTTGGTCGAAGAGGTGGATCATTCTTCGTTTAAGCTGATCTTCGATACTGGAAACAACACGCTTCATGAGAAAAGTGGTGAAGCGACCTGGGACTATTATGAGGCCTGTCGCGATGAAATTGTTCACGTCCACATTAAGGCTGCGATCGCTGGCGAAGATGGGGAGTATTCGACCTGCTTCGTTGATGAAGACCCGATTCAGGCGCGAATCCTGGGCGATCTTCAGACCCGTGGCTACGATGGTTGGTTGTCGATTGAACCTCACCTCGCCGCGGCGATCCACGCAGGACAGGATATTGACGATTCAGGTCACGCTCGAAAAGTGTGGGTGGATTATGCCTCTCGGCTCGAACAGCTCGTAGCGGCCACGTCATGAAGGTGACTATCCAAAAATCAAAAGCAGAAATGGGTGCGGCGGCGTCGGATTTTGGATCCAGCCGCATTCGAGATGCGCTCTCTTTGAGAAAGGAAGCTTCTATTATTGTTGCGACGGGTGCTTCCCAGTTCGAGATGCTGGGAAGCCTCAAAGATCAAGCGCTTCCCTGGCAGCAGATTACCGGGTTTCACCTTGATGAATACATCGGGATCCCGATTGAGCATGAGGCTTCGTTTAGGAAATATTTGTGGCAACGTTTTGTTAGCCAGTTGCCACTGCCTCTGAAGCAGTTTCATTTCCTCGATGGAGAAGGTAATGTTCTTGCCGAATGTGAGAGGGTTGGAAGGGTAATTCAGCAACACCCGATCGATGTGGCTTTTGTTGGTATTGGCGAAAACGGGCACCTCGCCTTCAACGATCCTCCGGCTGATTTTGAAACGGAGGCGCCCTACCTTGTCGTGGACTTGGATGAAGCCTGCAGGCAACAACAGCTAGGAGAGGGTTGGTTTCCGGATTTTGATTCGGTCCCGAGGCGGGCGATCTCAATGTCAGTCCAACAGATCATGAAAAGCAAGACCATTGTCTGCACGGTGCCCGATGCGAGGAAGGCTGAGGCGGTGAAAAAATCTCTCCATGGGAAAGTCTCCCCAGAAGTGCCTGCGTCTATTTTGCAAACTCACCCGGATTGCCATTTTTTTCTTGATCAGGAAGCCGCCTCATTATTGTGAAGCCATTAGATCTCCAGGTAAATGGGTATGCTGGGGTTGATTTCAGTTCGTTGAAATTGACTGGAGAGGAGTTGCGCCGGGCTTGCGAGGCCATCAGGAAGGACGGGGCGTTTCAAATCTTGGCAACCGTCATTACTGATCACATTGAACACCTAGAGAAAAAATTAAGTAGGCTCGTGGCTTTGCGCGAGGAGGACGAACTAATACGTAAAGTTGTGGCTGGGTTTCATATCGAGGGGCCGTTTCTCAGTCCCGAACCCGGGTATATAGGGGCGCATCCATCCAGCTTGACCAAACATGCCAATATTGAAGATGCTTGTCGCCTGCTTGATGCGGCAAGTGGTTTGACAAAGATAGTGACTCTGGCCCCCGAGGTCGATCAGGGAGGGAGAGTCACCCGTTTTCTTTCGAATGAGGGGGTTGTTGTGTCCGCCGGGCACACCAATGCCAGTCGAGATGAGCTTCGCATTGCGCTTGATCAAGGGCTCTCGATGGTGACTCACCTGGGAAATGGATGTCCAGTCGAACTGCCGCGCCACGAAAACATTATTCAAAGAATTTTGAGTTTTCGTGAATCTCTGTGGATTGGATTCATACCGGACGGGCACCACGTTGACTTCTTTGCCCTGAAAAACTATCTCGACTTAATCGGATTGGAGCGCGTTTTTATGGTTACGGACAGTATATCGGCTTCGGGCCTGGGGCCTGGAACCTACGAATTATCCGGTGAACCTGTTGAGGTGGATGCTTCTGGAGCAGCTCGCCGTCCTGGTTCGGCCAACCTTTCAGGGTCAACTCTGACGATAGAGAAACTGCGTGAGAATTTGAGCCGCTATCTCGGATTAAGTGATTCAGAAATTGAGTTGGTGGTTGATATCAATCCTGCGAAAGCCATTAGCGTTACAAAATGAAACGAATACTAAAATCTATTGGGCCGGCGATTATTGTGGCAGCTGTTGTGCTGGGACCGGGGTCAATTCTGACGAGTTCAAAAGTAGGCGCGACTTTCGGGCTGATCGGGCTGCCTGTGGTAATTTGCGCAGCTGTCCTCATGATTGGAATGGTGGCTCTGTCGGCCCGTTTGGGAGTCATCTACGAAGGCAGCCTCTGCACCGAGTTACGACAGAGGTTGGGCCTCGGAGTGACCGTTACGGTCGGAGTGATCCTATTTGGCCTTGTAGCGCTCTTCCAGTCTTCCAATAACATGGCACTGATCGGAGGACTAGAGGCTCTCTTCGGTAAGGGTGAATGGTCGGTTTCGATGCGTCTGGGTATCCTGATGCTGTTTAACGGGCTGATCGTGGCCTGTCTTTATCTGCTGAGGAATCTCTACTCATCAGTGGAAAAGTTGATGAAGCTGCTGATCGGCTTGATGAGTGTTGCTTTTCTCGTAAACCTTATCGTCGCTTACTCTCGTCCTCGGGGCTATGTTTCGGTCGAGCCATCCGAGGCACCTGATCTGCTGCCGCTCCTTGGCATGATCGGAACGACGTTTTCAGTAGGTGGGGCTTTTTACCAGGCTTACCTCGTGAAAGAAAAAGGGTGGGGGATTGGTGATGTGGGAAAAGGCTTGGTAGACTCGGTGGTTAGTATTTCTGTCCTTGGGATGATGACAGCTGCGATCCTCCTGACTTCCTATCGTGTTTTTTACGGACAGGAAGATCCGATCGCCCTGTCATCCGTGGGTGATGTGGCCCTCCAATTGGAACCACTTTTCGGTAGTTGGGCTCGGGTTGTTTTCGCTTCAGGTATTCTGGCAGGAGCGTTGAGTTCTTTTCTGGTGAACTGCCTGATTGGCGGCACAGTGATGTCTGATGCGGTCGGCAAAGGAGGCCGATTGTCGGACTCAGGGCCGGTTCACTTCACCGCACTTGCTCTGGCAATTGGGATGGGCGTCGCGATGATGTCTCTTGCCAAAGAAGGTAGCACAGTGTTGCTGATTACGATTGCACAGGCAATGACGGTGCTCGGGCTTCCCGCTCTGGCGGGCGCCCTCGTCTACCTCGGGACACGAAAAGATTTGGAAGGAGAGAAAAAGGTGCCTACTCCCATCGTCGTCATTGCATCAATCGGATTTTTCGTTTCTTGTGGCCTCGCCTGCCTCACGGCAATGAAGGTATATGGGAAGTTGACGGGGCAGTGAGAGGTTTGTGTGGCTCGAAGACCCCTAAGATAAATTCTTCGGGCGGTAGTTGCTCAGTCTCAATGCCGATTGAGACTAAGGCGACAAAGAAACACATATCAGGTCATGAAAGCCTTAAGCTTACTCCTGATGTCGCTGTTGGATCAATTTGCTGAGTTTTGCGACGATTTCAGGATTCGATTCAGCTATGTTTTTTGTCTCACCTTCGGGCGAGGCGTGGTCATAGAGTTCGGCATAGCCATCCTTGTGGAGAATGAGACGGTAAGTTTCAGTCCGCACAGTTTGGTTGCTTTTTGAGTAAGCATAGGCCTCGCGCCCTTTTATTGTCGGGGCATCAAGTTGCGGCTTAAGAGATGTGCCGTCTACAAAATCGGGGCTTGGTAGTCCTGCCAGTTCAGCGAGTGTCGGAAAAACGTCGAGCGTTTCGACCACGGCGGAGGAAGTGGCTCCGGCACTTTTGATTCCAGGATAGGAAATGATCAATGGAGAACGCAGCGCTTCCTCGAAGAGACAGTGTTTACCCCAGATCGAGTGTTCGCCGAGATGCCAGCCGTGATCGCCCCAGAAAACGATGATCGTATTGTCAGCTTCTCCACTAGCTTCGAGTTGATTCATGAGACGGCCCACTTGAGCGTCCGCATAAGTAACGCAGGCAGCATAGTGACGGCGAACTTCTTCAGAGAATTCATCATCTTCGTTAGGATTGCGTTCCCAACGATTGTATTTCATGAATTCCCCGGAACTGTGCCAAGTCGTTTTCCAGTCTGGCTTTTCGGGGTGAGGGACGGGAGGTAATTTGATACCTTTGTAGGGTTCCAGATACTTAGCGGGAGCGCCAAAGGGCAGGTGGGGGCGCAGGATGCCAACGGCGAGGAAAAATGGCTTCTTCTCAGCGGCGAGTTCTTTCATCTGGTTGAGCGCCTCAGTGGTGGAGATGCCATCGGGGTAAATGTCGTCGGGACCCTCTAGGGCTTGGAACACATCCATGTCCTTTGCATTGGCTCGAATTTCTCCATTGGCGAGGCCGTGCATCCAGCCTCTGGGATGTTGCCAGTCACCGGCGGGAAGCAGGTGGCGGTCCCACGAATTGGGCATCTCGAGAATCTTCTCGTCATCCCAGTTTGGGCCGCCGCGTCCGCCGGGGTGGTGAGAGACTTTGCCAACCGAAACTGTGGTGTAGCCGTTCTCGCGAAACCAAGCTGGCATAGATGGAGGGAAGGCTTCGGTTTCTTTTTTCAACTTGCCCGCTCGAGAGAAAAGCGCCGCGTTGCTGCTAGTGCCGTAGGTGCCGGTCAGCAAGGTGTAACGGGAGGCGCCGCAGGTCGGAGCGTTGACATAATGGTTTTGGAAGATGCGACCTTTCTCCGCGAGTGCATCGATGTGAGGTGAGTGAATGTAGTCTTTACCGAAGCAATTGAGTTCAGGCCGAAGGTCATCGACGCAGATGAGGAGGACATTGGGACGAGCGGCCGCCTCAGTAACGAAGGCAAAGCAAACAAGGAGGACGGTAAAGAAAGGAGCCATTTTCATACTTTAATTCTCCAATTGTGCGGAAAACCGAAGTTTTTTGGTAGATCCGGAATTCAGGGGTTCACTTTGCGCAAAAACTTAATTTTTATATAACCCGAAAGAAAGAGAGCCCTACTGCTAGCGCAGCAGGGCTCTTAGATTGTTCGCCGGGAATGAAATTAATTATGCTTTCCAAGGAAGCGGCCACTCGCCGGGGATGGCAGGTGGATACTCCATATTTTCGTCGGGCATCCGGGGAGGATCAGCGTCGAAAGACAGCTCTTCGGGCATGATGTTAAAATCTGATTGAACGGCTTCGTCCCAATTAACCAATTGGCCGCTCCAAGTTGCGACTCGTCCGAGAGCTGCGGTGAAGGAACTCTTAGCGCCGAAGTAAGCGTCATTCTGGGGCTTGTCGTTAAGAACCGCATCCCAGAGCTTTTCGTGCTCAGCATCCTTCGGATTCTTTGCTCCGGTGCGAGGCTTGCGATACTGCCACTTCACATTGCCCTGAAGGTCGGTGATGGTCCCTTTGCCGGGAATCATGATGCCTTCGCTGCCGTGAATCTCCTCATCAACGCGGCGCCAGCATTTCGGAATCTGACGACACTGACTGTACATTGCCATATTGTTCTGCTCCGGACCATAACGGTATTCAATAAAGTGCTGGTTGTAGATTTCACCGATCGTAGCTGACTCGTTTGTACGGGCTCCATGACCTTGGGCGGAAATTGGGTTGCCTCCCATGACTGGGTCACCACTCGCGAACCAGTTGATGACATCAATATTGTGGACATGTTGCTCGCAGATATGATCGCCTGAGAGCCAGTCAAACTGCTGCCAGTTTCGGACTTGGAATTCCATTTCGGTATAACCCGCTTCGCGAGGAGCGGTCCAAGGGCGGTTGCCAACCCAGTAGCAGGAAGCGCCGATCATTTCGCCGATGGCACCTTCCTGATACTTCTGGAAGGACTGCAGATAGGAATCTTGGCAGTGACGCTGCAGACCAACAACCACTTTTAATTTCTTCTGGTCGGCTTCTTTGGCTGCATTGATCACCTTATTAAATCCATGAGCATCGACACAGACGGGCTTTTCCATAAAAACATGCTTACCCTGGGAGACGGCATACTCAAAATGCATGGGGCGGAAACCAGGAGGCGTAGCGATGCAAACGAGATCGACCTGATCAACAACCGCTTTGTAAGCGTCGAGGCCTACAAACTGTCGACTCGTGGGTACGTCGATTTGGGCAGACTTACCCATTTTCTCGAGCTGCTTCTGGATCGCGGGGAGGCCAGAACCACGAAAGCCAGTTCCGTCGATCTTATCAGCGAAAGCTTCCGCCACAGCAGTAAGGCGGGCACCGTCGTTGGCATTAAGGCTTTGGACAATCGCGCCGGAGTTGCGGCCGCCCATGCCGATCATGCCGACTTTGATTTCATCGCTCCCAGCCACTTGGGCGGAGAGTTCAACAGGAAGTGCGGTGACTGCTGCTGCTGCCGTTCCCCCTGCTAGAAATTTACGGCGGGAAGCGCGACTTTCAGTGGATGTCTTGGTTTGTTCGCTCATAGAGAAGATAAGATATGATGAGAGGTTAGAGAGATCTTGGATATTTACTGGGATCTAGACTTTCCTCACTCGAGTCTGGTGGAGAGTCTGCCGAATCGAGTGACGACAAGGCAAGCTCTATAATTCTCTAGATGTTGAGGGCTGGTTGCCCTGAGGGCAAAGGGCGAATCGCGCTGTGCGATGGCGGAATGACGCCCCCAAATTCTGTAAACCTGATCGGCTACTCCGCTCGGACGCCGCCTCTAAAGTTCCAGGTCCGTGTATTTTCGCCGGATTCTAAGGTCACTTGGTGGATGGTTGTTCCTTTCACGGGAAGGTAAAGGCGAAAGTGATCTGTGGCACTTTTGATGGGGAGGCCGAATTTAACGAGTCTTTCGTTAGGTGAAGCAGAAGACTCTAGAATCACCTTCTGCCCCTTAGGGAAATCTTTTTGCTCTATCTCTCTCCATGAGATTCCAACACTTCCTCCTTTCTGGTTACTTAGTCTTAAAGAGACAGAAATCGGAGATTCAAAGGCCACTCGTGGGGGAACTAAAAATGGGGCCTTGTCCTTTCTCAATGGGGTGATGACCAGGCCATTTGAAGCTTGTTTCATTGTTCCGTTTCTAATGATCCAGCCGCCGACCTTTGCGGGATCGGAGGGCTGCTTTGGCATCACTTTTAGAGGAGAGTTTTTCGGCTCTTTTCCATTCAGGTAAAAATCGAAGTAGTTGACCCAGTTTGTGGAGCTTCCTTGAACTGAGAGGCCTGAGGGAGTGAGCTCGCTTGACCACTCTGAGAGTTGAGAGCGAAGCCGCTCAGCTGTTTCAGGCTGGGTGAAGAGAAGGTTGTTTTTCTCTGACGGGTCTGATTCTAAATCAAAAAGGTATTCACGCCCCATGCCTCGAAGTAGCTTCCACTTGCCATCTCGAATAGCTGACTGTGCGATCCAACGCCAAGTTAACTTGCGGTTGGGAGCTCCCTTTTTCTCTCCGGTTAGGTATGGGATAAGATTGATTCCATTGAGTTCGGATTCCTCAGGCAAGCCCGCCAAAGCAAGCGCTGTCGCTGCGACGTCAAGTGACCAGACAGGATGCTTGTAGACCTGATTCCCTGGAACAGAAGCAGGATAGCTCATCAAAAAAGGAACTCTGATTCCGCCTTCTGTTAGCATGCCCTTTTCTCCGTTCATTGGTTCGTTGAGAGAGCCGTCCCACCCGGGACCACCTCCAGGCAAATCGGCTTTGTGAATCTTGAGGGGAGCTCCGTTGTCTCCGATGAAAAAAATCATTGTATTCTCGTAGAGTTCCTGCGCCTTGAGTTGCGCGACGATCTGCCCGACCCCGTCGTCCATCGCAGAAATCATGGCCAATGCCTGGCGGCGTCTTTCAGGCATCTCCCCGGGGAATCGCGAGAGGTATTTCTCGGGTGCGTCGAGAGGAACATGCGGAGCACGGTAAGCGAGATAGAGAAAAAACGGGTTGGGAGCGTGTCGCTTGATAAATGTGACGGCCGCTTCGCTGCAGGCGTCGAGATGGTAAAGGTCGTCGTCGACTTGCTGCATTTCGATCGTCTCGCCACTGAGTTTGTAGGTCGCCCAACAAGGGCGATTCGAGTTCTTTGCGTAGACGTCGTCAAATCCGTGATCGGTGATCTGGTTAGTTGGACCTAGGTGCCACTTTCCGACCTGACCGGTGGCGTAGCCCGCTTTCTTCAGCCGTTCAGCGATAGTGAGTTCTTTATTAAAGCCGTCGAGATCATAGCTATTACTTTCGACTCCAAAGCGATTCTGAGATTTACCGGTAAGCACCCCCGCACGTGACGGAACGCATTGAGGTGCGGTGGAATAACCGCTCGTTGCGTAGACACCGGATTTGGCGAGCGCGTCGAGATGGGGGGTTTTGAGGTCGTCGTAAATCCCAGCGACACCAATATCGGGCCAGCCGTGATCATCAGTGTAGATGAGGATAACGTTGGGTTTAGCCAACGCTCCGATAGCACCGGTAATTCCGATGGCAAGAATGGTTGTGATGAATTTCATGTCTTCGCTTCTAACAGCCTAGATGCCGTGGTGGATGGCAAAGTGCCATGTTTGCCTTTAGATGGTATCTCAGATCGCGCTGGTGTTGGATCCAATTGAACGGCACTACTCCCAACGAATTTCTGTATTTTAATCTCCAGAGAGGTGCATGATTTCGGCCAAAACCGAAGATTTTCTCTTTTGCTATTTAGGGTGAGGGGCAAAAGATGAAAAAGGATGGCCGGTTTTCGCAACAAAATCAGTGACGCAGATACTTGATCACTGCTTCGGTCCTGGATTTGACGTGTAGCTTTCGATAAATCGACTTGAGGTGCTCTCTTACGGTTTCGTAGCTGATGCCCAATTGAGCACTCACTTCTTTGGGAACTAATCCTTCGGCCAGCAGGTGGAGAACCTGACTTTCTCTTGGTGTCAGGCCCGGCATTTTCTTTTCTATCACCCTGTCCGGTTCATTAAATGACTTGATCACAAGTCGTGCGATATCTTTGCTCAAGGGTGCGCCTCCATTAGCCGCTTCAACAATGCCCTCGGCTATGTCTGAAGAATGCGTGGTCTTTAAGAGATAGCCAGTTGCCCCCGCCCTTAGGGCAGAAAATACCCTATCTGGATCATCATGGACGGTGATGACCAAAAAGGCAGTATTCACAAGGTGTTGCGAAACCTCCGAGATCAACTCGATGCCCGATGCTCCGGGTAATTCAAGATCGACGAGCATCACGTCGGGGCTGTGTTTAAGGCATGGGTTCACTGCGGCTTCTGCCGACTCCCAGGCTCCAATGCATTCGAAATTCTCGGGACGTCTGTTGATCAATTCGATCAGGAACATTCGAATGATGGGGTCATCCTCTATAAGGCCGACCCTCAGAGCTCGACCATGGTCTGTTTCACTTTCCTGCATTATGGCGTGTAGACCCAAACTATGTCTTGAGTCTGTAGATCGAACGGGTGATTCCGCGTGGAGGGGTTGTGAGAGGCGAAAATTTTTATCTTTAGAATTAGCAGGCAGCCACTTTTTCTCATTGCACTACCGTTCTTAAGTTGACTGACAGTGAAGGAAGGAATTTTTTGCTTCGCTGCATGCGTGACCCACCTCAGAAAATCGTAAACGAAACAAATGATTTGTCCAGTCTGTGAGCATCCCAGTCGTGGCTACACCGGCGAGAAAAAGTGATCGAATGAGTCTTCCCCATAACCCCAGAGTCACGCAAGTTTTGGAATCGTTCAGATTTTTACCTCTCAAAACGATTTTGATAATGGAACTTGTGGTGATTGACCGCGCCCAACAATTCATGGCATTAAGCTAGGCAGTCGAGGCGGGGTAGTGCGACTCTGGGGCAGGGGGATTTCCCGGGTCTGGCTACTTGTAAGTGGTGGCTAACCGGGAACATAAAAATCTGTCTATGGGGTGCGATTGTTGCGAGAAACGAGGACAAGCGGAGGCTAAAAGGCCATGCCTTGACTAAAATTTATAATTTCCATAATTAATATACAATACAACCGGAAAAACCATTATTTTCTTTAGCGGCTAACCCCCCATATGGGTTACCATTGAGGAATTTAGATTTAATGAGATCGCTGCCCAAGAACGGCCCGAGAGCAAACGAGATGGGGGCTCGAAAGCTTGATGATTTGCGTCGCAGCATTCAATTGGATATTTCTCAGGCTTTTAGTAAAAGCTTTGAGGAAGCAGAGACGGTCAAAGAGATTCTCAGATCGATCGTGACGCAATTGGATTGGTGCGTTGGTATTGCTTGGAAAGTTCGTGACTCGAAAACTGGTCGCGTGCGTGTGTCCAGTTCTTACGGGCAAGCGGGTAGTCCGGAAATTGAAGAGTTCGCAAGACGCCTGAATGGGATTGAGGCTGAGCGTTGTTTGGTCGGAGTCGACGGGACCTTTAAAGATAAGAGTTTCTGGGTGAGAAAGCATGGAGAACGAGCCAAGCTAGAATGGATTAGCGATGCCCAGGCGCTTGGGCTGAAGCGCATTACTTCTTTCCCCATCATTGTTAGTGGTGAGACTGATTATATTTTTGAGCTTCTTTCTCGGGATAACGGGCTGAAAGGCCCGCTTGAAGAAGCCCACATCATTCTCGCTTCTGATGTTCGCGAAAGTATCGAGTCATTTTTCGCCAAAAAACGAATCGAAAACGACCTTCTTTTGGCGAAGGAAGAAACAGAGGAGGCTAACCGTATTCAAACAGAATATTTCGCCACAATCAGCCATGAAATCCGGACGCCTCTTAGCGGAATTATCGGCATGGCCTCGATGCTTTTGGAAAAAGAAACCGACGAAGCGAAGCTCGAAATGGCAGGCTCTATCATGTCTAGTGGCGAGGCAGTGATTTCAATTATTGATGATATTCTCACTTTTTCAAAAGGCGAAGCAAGCGGACTCGATATCCAGCGAAAAGTTTTTTCGTTAGATGAAGTCGTTGATGAAGTCGTTGATTTGATTTACCACACGGCTAGAAAAAAAGGCCTGTCGATGACTGCTGTGATTCGTTCTGACGTGCCCGAAACAGTCTTCGGGGACCCCGGAAGATTTAGGCAAATCCTACTCAACCTGCTCGGTAACGCACTTAAGTTTACCGATAGAGGAGGTGTCAAACTTGTGGTTTCCTGCGGAGGCGAAACTTTTGAGGGTGATCGAGGGCTCACAGTAGAAATCGCGGATACCGGGGTCGGAATCGATGATGACGAACAGCCGCATCTTTTTACTCCCTTTTACCAGGTTGATAGCACAAGCAAGAGACGGCGTGGAGGCGTTGGGCTAGGTTTGGCGATTTCGCAGCGCTTCGCAGAATTGATGGGGGGAAAGATATCGGTTGAGAGTTTGTTGGGACAGGGATCGACATTTACATTTACCATGCCCTTCGGTAGCAATGCGGTTCAGGATCGGGAGGAGTTTTTTAGACAGTGTCAGGAATTGCGTATTTTAATTGTTGACGAAATTGACCCATCGCGTCGAGCGACGAAGATGGTTTTGGACGGCTTTGATAAAAGACCTGTCGTGGTTGCGACCGAAGAGGAGGCTCTCCACGAACTCTCAGGGATCGAATCAGAGTGGGATGTCTTGATTATATCGAGTCCTCTGTTTGGAGATCGAATCAAGGAACAGTTAGCCGACCTAGAGACAGCCAGTCGGCGCCCGCGCGTTATCGCTCTTGAAAGCCTATCTGACCTAGAATCGTTCCCAGCTAATTTCTCGTTAGTGGATTCAGTTATTTTCAGGCCCCTTAAGCGATCTCAGTTGAGGAAAGCCCTCTTGGGAACTCCCGATAAGCGCTTCACCGTGGCAAGTATGGGAACTATTTCTGATAGTGATACGATGCGTTCGTTGAGCGCGCTCGTCGTTGAAGATGACGAGGTTAATGCTCAGGTAGCGATGATGTATCTCGAAAAGCTGAAGGTCGATTGTATTCGCGTAGAAAACGGGCGGCTTGCTATCGATGCTTTCGAGGCGGGTGGGTATGATATCGTCATCATGGATTGCCGCATTCCCTTGCTGGATGGCTATGAAGTTTCGAGGCACATTAGAAAAATCGAATCAAAAGATTCATGGAGTCGACCGCCGGTGCACATTATCGCAGTGACCGCTAACGTGGTATCTGGAGAACGGAGTCGTTGCCTTGCTGCCGGCATGAATGATTATCTGGCGAAGCCCATCCGAATGAGCGAGTTAGATGAAATAGTCACTTCGGTGGAGGCCAATAATTCAGGCGATCAGGAAGTGGAGACATCGTCAGTTTCAAGTCAAGAAACCGCCAACGAATCCATTGCTGAGTTAGTCGACAAACTCGATGCGAAAGCTGCATCTCGATTGATTGAAACCTGGCTCAGTCAGGTTCCTAGGCAAATTAAAGAAATAGAGCAACTTGGCAAAGCAGGTGACGAGCAAAGTCTACGATTAGTGGCCCACACCCTAAAGGGAAGTGCGACTCTGTTGGGGTTGGATACCTTTGCTGACCAGTGTAGCGAATTTGAAAGACTTTTCGGAGAGGGAGACAGGGAAGGCCAGTTTTCTCTACTGCCTCACTTTCTCTCGAGTTACCAACACGCCAAACTTCACTTACGTCGCGAGCTTCAAAGACTGAAGGAGAATCAGGATCACGGTTATCCGGATCAGAGATTTTTTTAGGGTAACTTTCGATACTTAGGCACCTTTTTTTGCCATCTCCTAATTCACCTGATTGTTTCAATAGATGGTGGCGATCTTTCATCTGTCAGACGGACAGAGTGTGAAAATGCCTCATAACCAGTGAGATAGCCGTTTATCAGCTTCGAGAGTGCTTGGGTGCGCCTGGGGCAGCTATTTACCGTGAATCGAATAACTCGACACCACCCACCCCCACCCCCCCCATTTGGGGGGGTTGTTAATAGCGTTTGAAATAATCTAATGTCCCCACGCTTAGCGACTGGTGCAGGGATTGTGGTGATTCTGTTAGCCAGACGCTTAGCATTCGGTCAATTTTTGATTGAGCGGAAGGTTTTCTCTGTGGGGTCTGGCGTGGTGGCTGTGACCCCGCAGAGACTACCCTAATAGGGGGATTGGTCGAAATTCGCCTAGGGACTTCTCAAGTTTCCTGCAGGGGAGGTAACTTCGGAAGCGCCTATTGGTTGCAACCTCAGGCCCAATGGACCTTTTTTACGGTCAAGCCATTGCTTACCTCAATTTTCCGCAAGGCCATAGTGTTGGCGCTACACCTATCCGTGCAGCCGAGTAGGCCTCCTGCTAATAGCGTTGGCGGCTACCGCTTCTGCCTGATCAATCCTTCGGCATGAACCAGACGTTACGGAAACGGACCGGATTGTTGTGATCCTGGAAACTGAGTCCGCCGTTTTGTGCTCTGTTATGGAAAGGGACACGGTCTTGGGTCAAAATGCCGTTGTGGTAGACGGTCAAGTAAGCAGGCTTCGAGACCTTACCTTTGTCATCGAGTTGCGCACGGGTGAAGTGGATTTCGTATTTCTGCCATTCTCCGGGGCCGCGGCTGGCATTTACGAGAGGCGGCGCGTGCTTGTAAAGTGCTGAGGCTTGGCCATCGAAATAGGTTTTGTTATCATAAGAATCGAGCACCTGAACTTCGGGAAATCCTCCAATGAAGACTCCGCTGTTGCCACGGCCTTGGCCGGTTCCGACCACTTCCGCCGGAGTCGCCCACTCGAGGTGGAGCAAGCCGCTTGTGAGAAGCGATTCTTTTAGTGTGATACCTCCCTGCTTCGGGGAGACTTGCATGTAGCCGTTTTCGATTTTCCAGCGCACTTCTCCGTTCGGATTTTCAACTCCTTTGCGGGGCGTTCCCTTCCAGAGGCTAAGATCGCGTCCGTCAAATAGAGTCATGGCCCCTTCGGGAGCAGGAACTGGTCTGCCGTCGTATTTTGGATCAACTGTTTTGGGTTCGTGGTAGGTCGCGGGTTGCAAGTCAAAATTTTTGAAGTGTATCTTTTGATGCAGGCCTGCATGGACCTGAAGGCCGATGGGCCCCTCCTTGGGCATGGTGACAGACATGTAGTCATTAATAAGTTCACCGTTTAGATGAGTTTCAATACGATGTCCAACTACTCGGATTTTGAGGTGATTCCATTCACCTAGCTTGTGGGCACTGCTTACCTTTTTTGATTGGTTTGGGTATTTTCCCTGAAGGTCTTTTGGGCAGTAGATACACCCAGTCAGATCAATTTTAAGAGAGCGCGAGACTCCAATCTGAATCTGGTGACTGGGGCCACGGACAAAGACGCCGGAATCATAGTCGATTGAGTCGGTCTGGTAATCTACGGTCAGCTCGTAGTCCTTGTAGTCAGATTTGGTCCAAAGCACAGAACCCTTCTTGTCCCGATTATCTCCTATGATTTGGCTATCCGAAACGAGCCAGTGAGAGGCAACGAGGGCATCATCAGTCTTCCAGTTGTCGAGATTTTTGCCGTTGAAGATCGCTTCAAGTTGGTCATCCTCAGCCTGCAAGATAGCGGGGAGTGTAATCGCGAGAAGAATAGAAGGAAGTTTCATCACCTTATATGGATGGGCGTTTCAATTATAGGTTAAACTAGTCGACAAAATCCCAACGTTGTTGCGTGACGCCGTCTCGTTGGAGAAGAATTTCTTCTATTTCTATCGTGCCAGCTGGCTGCATAAAGTCGATGCGAAATGAGTTCACGGTTG
This sequence comes from Akkermansiaceae bacterium UBA1506, assembly GCA_002323995.1. Classification (GTDB taxonomy): domain Bacteria; phylum Verrucomicrobiota; class Verrucomicrobiia; order Verrucomicrobiales; family DEV007; genus Arctic95D-9. The sequence continues at coordinate 15,871 of DCQY01000043.1, forward strand.
CGCCAGCGCTGATGGGCAGGCTGATAGTATTGTTTTTGTTTGCGGGGTAGTTCTTCGAGCGAACCAGTCGATCCCTGAAGTAAGTGGGCTTGATGCCTTCTTCGGACCAGCGTAGATCGACGCGACCGGTGGTGTTGGAATGAAAGGTAAGAGTCAGAGTGAGGTCTCCTGCTTTTTGAACCGATTTGAGTTCGAAGTTCACGTGGGTATCGAGCGCTTCCACTATCAGCCGATCATCCTTTAGAGAGAGACTGGCATTTTTACCGGAAAAAAATCCGAGCTCCCTGACTTTTGAGTTACTGGGTTGGTAGAGAGGGTTGTAGCGGGGAGTGATTGCCTGGGTGTCTTCGAGGAATGCCTCCAATGAGGCTATCATTTGGTTCACTCGTTCAGGGTGTGCGGAAGCGACGTTAGAGGTCTCGCCTATGTCGTTAGCGAGGTCATAGAGCTCGTGGCGATGTATGCCGTTGGGGCCATCATGGAAAAAGCGAAATAGTTTCCAATGTCCGTCATAGATTGCGGCGCTTGGGGGAAGAGTATCGGGGACTTTGGTGGAATGCGGAAAGAAGGTGTAAATGGGGCGGTCACCAATGGAGCCGCCATCGAAGACCGGAAGAACACTTTCACCATCAAACGTTTGACCAAGCGAAGGCTTTAAATTCAGCATGTCGAGCAGAGTAGGGTAAAAGTCTGTGCTGGTGACTAACTCATCGCTGGTGGAACCGGCTTCAATTTTTCCAGGCCAGACGGCGATGCCAGGGACGCGAACTCCACCGTCCCAGTTTGCTCCCTTCCCTCCGCGAAGAGGCGTGTTAGAAGTGGGGAAGGTGCCATCGATTTCGTTATACATGTTGCCTCCATTGTCAGAGGAGAAAATAATGATGGTGTTTTTGGCGAGGTCGAGCCGATCAAGTGTATCAAGAACTTTCCCGATGTTATCGTCGAGCGACTTAACCATGGCTGCGTAGGTGGGGCTGCGCTGCGGGTTGTCGGGATCGACTTTGGAGCGGAATTCTTCGACGTAGGATTCCTTGGCGTTAAAAGGTCCATGAACAGAGAATTGCCAGTAGTTGATAAAGAACGGCTTATCGGAGGACTTTTGGTGCTCTTCCAGGTAGGCGGCAATTTCATCGCCCATGCGGTCTTCGATGTGTTCGCCGGAATAGGCTTCCTTGATATGTTTGAACTTCCACGGAGCAACATAGCTGCCCGCTGGGCCTGGGCCGGGATGATGAGGGATGTCGAGATCAAACCCGTGCTCCAGAGGAGAATAGGGTTCGGATCCAAGGTGCCATTTACCGAAGTGGGCGGTGCGGTAGCCCTCGGACTTTAGGCGGCGCGCGATTGTTTCGTATTGCGTATCGAGCCGTGTCACTGGTTGGAGGAAAGTCAACTTTTGGTCAGCTTTGCCAGTCTTTGCGGCAACAGCTTGCAAGACCACTTTGGGGGTATGGCCGCCGGGGGTAGTAAAACCGGTTCGAGCCGGGTGCTGTCCGGTGATAACTGCCGAGCGTGTTGGGGAGCAGAGCGGGCTGCTGGTATAGTGGCGAGTCAGTAACATGCCGCGCCCGGCAAGGCGCTTAAGCTGGGGCGTTTCGTAGAAATCGGTGTGGCCGTAGAGGGTGGTGTCGGCCCAGCCAAGATCATCGGCGAGAATGAAAAGGATGTTTGGACGGTCGGATGCCGATGAGGGTTCCGTTGGAGTCACTGCGATTCCAAAAGCGATGGCAAAGATGATAAACTTTGGGGGATTCATTCCAATGAGCGATTTGCTTTTTGGCGCGATACGGCTGGTTCGCGGATAAGTAAACGAGTTTTTTACCCGCTCTGTCTCCGGGGTCGAGGGGAATAAGATGGTGGAGGTGAGGGGAGTTGAACCCCTGTCCTAACAGCTGTCTAAACAGACGTCTACATGCATAGTCGATCTTTTAGTTTAGGGGAGGCGTCTTCGATCGACAGAATCCGGTCTCCCCGGTTGCCCTGTAACCTTTCATCCATCTGACCGGACACCCGTCAGGAGACTAAGCCGGCTAAGGTAGCGGGAGTTGGCTCAGCCGGCGTCGGCCAAATCCCGGGCAACTCAATTAGGCTGCCAGCGCAAGTTCAGGTTCGTTATTTGCATTTGTTTTTTGAACGGCTTTTTACGAGGCCAGCCGATCAACCTCGACACGCAGTCTGCTCTTCAAACCATCAGTCGAAACCAGTACACCCCCAGTTTGTAGAACGAGCCAATTTACCGCGAAGCCTCAAAAAGGCAAGTGATTCGAAGCTAGAGGGAGTTGCGTAAAATTGTCACTTACTGAGCATTTTTGAGGATAAACGGAAAAAGTTTACGATATCCCGACCAGCCATGTTGGTAAGGGTTACCCCTCTCATATGAGGCTGAATCATCGGAGGATTAGCCAGGTCTGTTTTGCGTCTTGCTGGGATAGCCCGTGAAAAGCTCGACTGACTGTTTCGAAGCAAGTTCGAGTGATCGCTACCGCGAAAGCCCTCTTAGAAGAGGAGCCCTTCGGGTGGTTCGCTGGTCTCTTCAAATCTCTCCATTTGCAGGATGGGCAACAATTCTCCATCCTCTTCAACGTAGTGAAGCTTTCCGTAGAGTTTATACCATCCCATTTCTATGTATTCGGGCGGGCCTTGACCGAAATCAATTGGGATTGAGAGCGGTCTGGCATCCGCGGCGCAGCACTCAATGAAGAGTCGGAAAGCTTTGAGCCGATGGCCATTCGGATTGTTCAGGGTTTCCTCCATCAGCTGGGCTGTGGTCTCAATCGGAATGCCCTCCATGACATCCATCAATTCGATATCACCGGCTGTGTAAAATATCTGGGGCACATCGAGCTGGAAGTCGCCTGCTTCATTTTGCGGGACCATCTGTTTCAGATCCTCGATGGTAAAGGTGGCCCAGCTATCATTGGTATCATCGTCGGAAGGTTCCGGCGGAGTATCCGCATCAGTTGGATTGGCAACACTACCAACAGCGTCGCTTGTATAGGGGTTAGCGTTAGGATCTACAGAAGAACCCACTGTTTCATTCGAAGGCGACCGCTTGGAACGAGCTTCCGCGATTCGCATTTGCAACATTTGCCGCTCTATCTTTCCCCATTTAGCAAGATACTGCGGACTGAATTGATCCTTGGAGTAGCCCGTAGCGATTAGGAGTGGCACTAACAGGATGATAATTGAGGAGAAAACCGTTGAAGGCGAGTCATCGTGGTGATGGTGATGGTCGTGGTCGTGGTCGTGATCATCGTCATGGTCATGGTCATG